>SVNO01000024.1 GCA_015066845.1 Ruminococcus sp.
CTGCTGTTCCTCTGTACCCCTTTGACAGCATCATTGAAATGACCGTCCTTGCCGCTGCTGCTGCGCCCTCGGCTGCCATGTGTACCATGCAGTGTATCAATTATCAGAAGAATGCAGCCTATGCTTCGGAAATTTTTGCCATGTCCACACTCCTCTCCATCCTCACCATGCCCCTGTGCATGATGCTCTATGAATGGATGGCAGCATAGCATTCTGCACAAATACAAACCGGTGCTTTGTGCAGTTTGACGGATTTTGGAGAATTTGGGGAAATGGTTGCAAATTCTCCGAAGCCGTGGTATAATTAAACAGAGACAATATCGCACAAAGGACAGTGCGTTGGATTTGCTGTCAATTTTTTGCAGATTGTACAATGATGACGCAGTGATACTGTATGCATCACAGAGAATCAATTTCTGCCGGCATCCTCCGGCAGCTGTAGAAAGAAGGTCTGCCCATGCTTAACGGCATCAGTAAGCTGGATTTGAAACGCATCAACCGTATGCAGGTATTACGCACCATCTGGGAAGCAGGCCCGATTTCAAGGGTGGACCTCTCACAAAAGCTCCAGATCACACGCGCATCCATTACGCAGATCACCAATGCCATGATTGCAGAGGGACTGCTCATGGAAATTGGCGAAGCCCCCTACCAGAATACACAGCAGGACAGACTGCCCAAGGGCAGACGCAAGATTCTGCTGGACATCAACGCAAATTACAAATTTGTCCTCGGTGCAGTCATCAGCGAGCATGAAATTACCGTAGGACTGTGCACGATGCACATGGACATTCTCGACAAGACGAGTATGCCCTGCACCGACCATACCAGCCGCAAAGAGATACTGCAATTCATCCTCGGCGCGTCCGAACGCATGATGAACAACAGCTGCCTGAAATGCAGCGATGTACTCGGACTTGGCGTGGGTGTCATGCCCATCATGATCGGCAGAATGCGCGTGTTTTACAAGGACGGCACACTCGACTTCACCGAGCTGAAAAAAGGACTTACCGCGCCCCATATGCCGCCGGTATTCTGCGGTAATGCCGTGTGGCTGCTTGCCCTTGCCAATGCGGATCTGCAGCGCGGCAGTGAACAGAACCAGAATCAGGTGTACCTGCATCTGGGCAATCATATCAACATTTCTGTGCTCCGACCGGAGAAATACGAAATGGACTACCTGACCTACAGCTACCTGACAGAACGCTGTATTGTCCATCCGGGCGGCAGACAGCAGGACGGCTATCCGGCAGGTTCCGTCCGTGCACAGCTTTCCATGCAAGCCATGCAGGCACGGATCGCGCAGGTGTACGGCAGGGAACGTACCCCGTTCCTCTACAGTGCGACCGATGGCTATATTGAGCATGTGACGCTTGAACAGATGTATCAGGCAGTATCCGCCGGCGATAAGCGATGCGAGGAGGTCGTGCAGGAAATCATGCAGGACTGGAGTGTTCTGCTGCACAATCTGGTATGCAGTTTTCAGGCGCAGAAAGTCGTACTGCATCACTTCGGGCTGACGGAACGCGGATTTTCGCATTTTAAGCGATATATCAAGGAATATACCGGTGATGATATTGCCGAGCGCATTGTATTGAGCAGCGTCAGCGAAAAGACCGATTTCCTTGCCGGCTGTTCGCTTGTGCTGATGAAGAATTTCTACCTCAACGGCGGACAGGCAACATAAAGGAAATACCATACAAAAAACGCCTGCGGCGCAGGCTCCGTATAGCAGAAAAATCCCCCCTTAGACAACACTAAGGGGGGAAACTTATCAATAGCTTTGTGCCGCTTGCTGCAAGCAAAAGGCACATTGCGGTTCGCTGTACTTTCGTCGCGAGTAGCGCACTTTTCTTTCCAGTGTACTTTCCCACGCGAATTGCCAGCGCGGGCTCCGCGCCTTTGCTTGCAAGCGTCATGCGGTTCGCTGTACCCTCGTCGCGAGTAGCATACTTTTCTTTCCAGTGTACTTTCCCACGCGAATTGCCAGCGCGGGCTCCGCGCCGCCGCGCTTAGCGGTATACTGGTTCACAGGTCAGGTTCAGCCCCAGTCTGCGGAATACCTTTTCATCCACCGGCGAAAGAATGACCGTAGAATGCACCTCACAGCCGCGCAGCTTGTCCAGTTGCTGCATACAAAGCTCCGCTTTCTCATCCGTTGCCGCACAGATGGACAGTGCGATCAGCGTTTCATCCGTGTGCAGGCAGGGGTTGCGGTTGCCCAGATGGTCAACCTTCAAATGCTGGATCGGTTCAATGATGGTCGGGGACATGACGTGCAGATCGTCCTCCAGTCCTGCCAGCTTTTTCAGCGCGTTGAGCAGCAACGCCGAAGATGCACCCAGAAGTTCCGAGGTGCGCCCCGTTACAATCGTACCATCCGGCAGTTCCATCGCAGCCGCCGGCAACCCTGTAAGTGCCTCGCGCTGTAATGCCGGTGCCGTCACAGGACGGTCGTTGACTGTAATGCCTGCCTTTTTCATCAAAAGCTTGAGCTTGAGCGTGATGTCCTCGCCAATCAGTCCCTTGCGCTGGTCGCACATTGCAGCATAGTACCGGCGCAGAATCTCCTGACGGGATGCGGTTTTTACGATTTCATCGTCAATGATGCAGTTGCCTGCCATGTTCACACCCATGTCCGTCGGTGATTTGTACGGGCATTCGCCCAGAATGTTCTCCAGCATTGCCATGACAACGGGGAAAATCTCCACATCACGGTTGTAGTTGACCGTGGTGTCACCATATGCTTCCAGATGGAATGGGTCAATCATGTTCACATCGTTCAGGTCAGCCGTTGCCGCTTCATAGGCAAGATTGACCGGATGCTTCAACGGAATATTCCAGATGGGGAAGGTTTCAAATTTTGCATAGCCTGCCTTGCAGCCGCGCTTGTTTTCATGGTAGAGCTGCGACATGCATACCGCCATTTTGCCGCTGCCGGGACCGGGCGCAGTCACAACCACCAGTTCACGCGTGGTGGGAATGTACTCGTTCTTTCCATAACCCTCATCGCTGACAATTTTCTGAATGTCGGACGGATAGCCCTCAATAGAATAATGCCGGTATACACGAATGCCAAGGGATTCCAGCCGCTTCTGAAAAGCAATCGCTGCTGTCTGTCCCTCAAAACGCGTCATGACCACGCTGCTGACGTACAGCCCGATTTTGCGGAAGCAGTCAATCAGTCGGATGACATCCAAGTCATAGGTAATGCCAAGGTCGCTGCGCAGCTTGTTCTTCACAATGTCAGCGGCATTGATCGCCATGACAATTTCCACGCGCTCCTTGAGCTGGAGCAGCATCCGCAGCTTGCTGTCAGGCTGAAAACCGGGGAGCACACGGGATGCATGATAATCGTCAAAAAGCTTGCCGCCGAATTCCAGATACAGCTTGCCGCCGAACTGGGCAATGCGCTGTCGGATATGCTCGGACTGCATGTGCAGGTATTTTTCGTTGTCAAATCCAATTGCGGACATATTGTACCTCTACTTTCCATTCGCATGACGTATTTCATCCTATTTATTATACACCATTCGTGAGAATATTGCAAGGGGAAATGCGTTTTTTATCGAAAAACTGAATCCCCCCTCAGACAAAACTAAGGGGGGATAAATTTTATCAATAGCGATGACGCGTGCGCAGCAAGCGTCATGCGGTTCGCTGTACCCTCGTCGCGAGTAGCATACTTTTCTTTCTAAGTGTACTTTCCCACGCGAATTGCCAGCGCGGGCTCCGCGCCGCGTCCACCGGCGCAGGTTCTGCGCCCTCCGCTTCCAGTATCGCATAGCTGAAAAATCCCCCCTCAGACAAAACTAAGGGGGGATAAAATTTATCAATAGCGATGACGCGTGCGCAGCAAGCGTCATGCGGTTCGGTGCATCGTTCCGCGAAAAAGTGCATTTTGTGCACTAAAAGACCACCAAACGCGAATTGCCAGCGCAGGTTCTGCGCCGCTTTATATCGTGTAGCCCTGTGCCCTTAATTCGTCAATCAAATCGCCCAGAATTTCCGCATTTGTTGCAGATACCGAATGCAGCAGGAGAATCTCACCGCCATGCGCCGCATCCTTCAGCTTTTCCAATGCCTGTGCCGGTTCCGGCTGCTTGTCCGTCAGCCAGTCCACATACGCAAAGCTCCAGAACATCGTCTTATAGCCGAGTGACTGCGCTGTCTGCAATGTTTCCTCGGAATATTCACCGCAGGGGAAACGAAAATACTGCATTGTATAACCGTATTTTTCAATCACGAAATCATGCAGCGCGGAAATTTCCTCCCGTGCCGCCGCATCATCCAGCGTTGGCAAAGCTGCATGTGTCATGCCATGGTTCCCCAGCATGTGCCCTTCGTCAATCATCCGCTGTACCAGTGCCGATTCCTTTGCAGCATAATCCCCCGTCAGAAAGAATACCGCAGTGACGTGCTTTTCTGCCAGTGTGTCCAGAATCTGCGCTGTATAGCCGTTTTCATAGCCTTGGTCAAATGTCAGGATAATTCTGTTCTTGTCCGGTGTTGTCGCATATGCACCGTATTTTTCATACTGTGCGTCAAATTCCAGTGCACCGATCGGACAATTGTTCCCGTCCACCTGTGTGCCCTGTCCATAGCCAATTCCTCGTGACGCTGCTGCTGCCGGAAGTCCAGTCAGCATTCCACACAGCAGCAGACCTGCAATCCATTTCATATAACCACCCATTTCCGCGGCAGCTGCCGCAGGGATAGTGTGTGCAGATCGGGGGTAGAAATGCGCTGTAATATTTTGAAACTCAATCCAACCGTGTCACTACAGGGATTTTCTCCCAAAAATAACATTTTCTACAGAAAAACCGGAGAGCATCCGCCCTCCGGTTCATTGCATCAGTGATTCAGATAATGCTTCACCAATACCTGCAGCAATTCATCGCGGTCAATATGACGAATCAGACTGCGCGCGTTGTTGTGCGTGGTTATGTAAGTCGGATCCTCCGACAGAATATAACCAACAATCTGGTTGATCGGATTATAACCTTTCTGTACAAGGGCATCATAAATGATGGTGAGATTCCTCTTAAGCTCGATCTCACGTTCCTCGTTCACTGAAAAAGTCATCGTCTTATCAAACATGATGCTTCCTCCTCCTCTGTATGATTCTACTCCTATTATACCCGATTTGCAATTGTATCACAATACTTGTCATAGTATTTTCATTTCGTTTCTACGTTTTGTAGGTTTTCAAGATAGTAATTTTGTGCAAATTGCTGAAATCCGCAGGGGAATCCCTGCGGTTCAGCTTCCGGATTATTCGCAGGTGGGGCAGCTCTTCTTGACAAATGAATCACATTCTGTACATTCCGGTACAGTCGGATTCATCTCATGTGTGCCGACCTTGATGCTGTCCAGACTGCAATAGTCCTCCGTGCCCATGTTGAACTTGCACTGGGAAACGGTACAGTGGATATTGGAATTCTTCTTCATCTGGTTCATACTGAAACCCTCTTTCTGCATAGGCAATCCCTCACAAAGACCGCCTGCGGCGCAGTACGTCCAATGTACTGTCCTTTGTGCGGTATTGCCCGGATTCTGTCCTGTCGGACATTGGTATCATGCCCGTAATCCGCAGAAATATACAAATACTATCAGGGAAATTTCGTACAGATGCGCCGCGCCATTGCAGTTCGGTGCATTGTTCCGCGAAAAAGTGCATTCTGTGCACTAAAAGACCATCAAACGCGCTTGCCAGCGCGGGCTCCGCGCCATTGCGGTTCGGTGCATTGTTCCGCGAAAAAGTGCATTCTGTGCACTAAAAGACCATCAAACGCGCTCGCCAGCGCGGGCTCCGCGCCGCGCCGCGCCTGCGGCTGCTGCATAGGAAAGAACTTCTGCTGCATCCATTGCGTCAATTGTACCGTTACCATTGACATCCGCAGCAGCCTCCTGTGCTTCAGTCAGACCGCTTGCAGAGCTTGAGCCAAGCTTTGCAGCTGCAATGAGAATGATTGCCGCATCCGATGCGTCCACCATTTCATTACCGTTGACATCGCCAGGCAGTGCAGCCTGCTGCTCAAATTCCGCAAACAGCATGTACTTGGTTGTCCAGTGATAATAACTGTCATTGTTTACAAGTATATAATATGTGCCTGCCTCTGCTTCGTATTCGTCCAGTGCTGTTACAGCATTGTTGCCGTAAACAGCCTTTGTCAGAAGCTGTTCGCCCTTTTCGTTGAGCAGGGAAAGCTGCCAGTATTCGTTATCATTGGCAGGAATAGGCTCAATTTCAAATTTTACAGTGAGCTTGCCGCTGCTGTCCACTGTAAGCTTGTAATAGTCAATGTCATCACCATTGTACATTCTGGCGTTCATGACAGAATTGACTGCCATTTCATCCGCTGTGGAAAGGCTGTTGTTGCTCTCACCCTCCCAGCCTGTGCCGTTATAGGCATTCACAGTCAGCGTGTAGGGTACGACACTATAGCAGGAATCATTCGAACGGACGCGCAGGTAATAGCTTCCCGTGTCCAGTCCCTGTGTCGTCAGGTGGTAGTTTGCCTTGGTACCATCAATATCAAAAACACGCACGGTGTCGCCTTCACTTGTGCATAGATCCACGCTCCAAAATTTGCAGCCTGTGGAATTTGTCACCGGCACATCAATGGCAAAATTCAGCTCCACTACACAGTGTACAGGCAGTGTGAACATGAAATAATCCATATCCTCGGCATCATACAGGTTTCCGGTAAAGGGTGTGTGCAGGGGAAGAACATCCGCTGTTTCCAGCGTGTCGTTGCTCTCGACTTCCTTAATTGCAGCAGCTTCATCGGCTGCCATAACGGGAAATGCTGTCATAGTGCCAAGCATGGCAGCGCAGGTCAGTGCTGCCAGAAAACGTGTTGTTTTCATGAATCCTTCTCCTTTTTATGCGGTAATACCGCACAAAGACTGCTTGCGGCACAGCAGTTTTCAGGTGCTGTGCCGCAATGCTTACGACAATTCCGCACAAAGACCGTTTGCGGCTGTGCACGTCATCTTTACTGTATCTTTAGAATCTACAGCAAATCCTAAGCAGATGCCCAGTCCTTTGTGCAGTGTTGCCTTACTTCTTGCCGAACAGACCGCCAAGTGCGCCCAATGCGTCACCAATGTTGTCAAGGTTGATTTTTGCCTTGATGCCCTCTACAATGCTCATGATCTGGTCATCGGGGAGGTCAACACCGAGCAGGGATTCTACTGCTGCAACCGGATTGCTCTTGAATTTCTCCTGCAAATCCTTGTCACCCTTGATTTTTTCGGTCAGTTCTTCAATTTTTGCCTTGATGTCCATGGTTCAGACACCTGCCTTTCTGAAAATTACGGCAATGCCGCTGCTTTAAGTATAGCATATTTTTGCACGAAATGCAAGTGAAATATGGAAATATTGTGAAGTTACGCAAATTCCGGCAAAACAAAACTGCCGCCCTAAGGCGGCAGTGATACGCTTATCCCACCGGAGCTGCGGTTTCTGCCGGAGGCTGTGTCTGTTCCTCCGTAGGTGCAGGCGGTGCAGTGGTTTCCGGCGGCAGAGTGGGAGCTTCTGTCGGCGGTACAGTTGTTGTGGTAGCAGCGGTAGTTGTGGTCGTTGCCGTTGTAGTTGTAGCAGTAGTTGTGGTCGTTTCGGGATTGCTTGCGTAATAAATCTTCAGCGTTTCCGGATTCTTGAACTCGAACATATCACCGGGTTCCATATTCAGTTCGATCACGTCGCCGTTATCATACTTGTAATTGGTCACAGCTTCCGTCACATAGAATTCACTCAGTCCGAGCGCGTCCAGCTCTGCTTCATACTGCTTGAGTGTCTTGCCCTCATATTCCGGAATTTTTACTGCGGACGGGCCTTTGCTGACAACAACCTGCACAGTCGCGCCGCTGTTGAAGGGCTTGCCCTTTTCAATGGACTGGCTGACGATCTGACCGGCTCTGAATTCATCATTGTACTCGTAGCTTGGCTCCAGATAAATCCAGCCTTCCGCTTCAAACTGTGCCTTCTTCATCTCAAAATCCTTGCCGATGAGGTCGGGCATTACGCTGTCGCCGTTCTGTTCAGTCGCCGGTGCAGTTTCAGTAACGATATTGTTTACCGTTTCCGTCACAGTTGTGGTGGTTTCCACAGGACGGCTGGAATTTCCGGAATCTGTATTGGCAAACGGCCCCATATCCAGAAGATTCAGTACAAAGTAGGCGAATACCAGCAATACCAGCGTCAGCAGGATACCGATAATAATCGGGATTTTGATGCGGTCAATCAGGTTATCACGCGATTCCCCGACATCATATTCATCATAATCATCCCTGCCATAGCTGCCGCTGTAGCTTTCCACCTGTGCAGGACGCTTCTGCTGCGTCTGACGGGCGCGATAGCTCGGTTCAACGGGAATGGGCTTCGGCTCAGGTTCTTCCGGCTGTTCAAAGAGCTGTGTCACAAGCTCGGTGACAGTCTGGATACGGTCGGAGCCGAACAGGTTCAGACCTTTCATAATGACACGCGACACATTGCGCGGAATGCTCGGATTCATCTCGTGCGGTTCACAGAGATTGTCATTTTCCATACGGCTGGTTGCTTCTGTGGGCTTGCAGCCGGTCAGGATGCGGTAGAGTACAGCACAGATACCATAGACATCCGTCCATGTTCCCTGTCTGCTGCTCGGCGAATACTGTTCGGGTGCTGCGTAGCCATGGAACAGCTCACAGGGCAGCTCAGAACGCGCAGTACGGACAGTGGAAATGGAGAAACCGCACAGGCGCAGTTCGCCTTTTTCGGTGACATAGATGGTGTCCGGACTGATGGCGCGGTGGATGACATTATTATTATGCATCAGGCTCAGGGTAGTGAAGAACGGGGGGAACATTTCCGAAACCTGTTTCCAAGTCAGCTCACCGGCATTATCCTTGAGGAAATCAACAAGCTTGATGCCCTCCAGATATTCATAAACCGCATAGGTAGTATTATTAACTGCGAACAAATCGAGTGTAGGGTTGATATGTGCCAGACTCCGCATTTGTGCAAGGGATTTATTCAGCTCTGTGAATTCAGCCATCAGGGCTTTATACTGTACGACCTGACTGGGGTTGACGCTGATAATGGACTTGCCGCGCACCCGGACGCACAATCCCTGCGGCATGTACTCACGGATGAGTACTTTACAGCCGATGGATTTATTATAACCGATATAGGTAGCACCTTCGCTGTTATGACCAAGCTTTACGCCAACGGAATAGCGTTCGTTCAGGACAGTGCCGGGTGCGAGATAGTTAGGGTCAAAGGGGGTATTTTCTGCATAACCGCAGTGATGGCAGACCTTTTCTGTTTCCGGCTTCATTTCCATACAGCCGGGACAAAGCATTCTTTCTCCCATACGTTTGCTCCTTTCCTCGGACAACGCGGCAGGGGGTAGTGCGGCATTGTCTTAGATATTATAACTCCTTATTATTTTAACAGTTTCTGAACAGAATGTCAACCATTTTACCAGAATGAAAGGGGTTCTGACGGTGAATTGTATTCATTCTGTAACCATCTTTATTTTTTTGCAAACAATTGGGAGGGAATTCTCTTTTGTGGGGGCTTTTGGGGAATGTGGTTTTCTTGGAGAAGTTCCCCTGTAACTGCCCCCACAGCCGCAGTCAGATCCTATTGCTGCATCCCGTCACGAACCGTCAAAACCGGCTGGTACTGCTCCCCGCGCAATGCCGCAGCAATCGTTTCGGCAGTCTTTTCAAAATCTGCCACCAATGATGTCGGCTTCTTGTGTGCGTTATCCTGTGCCAAGGGAACAAAATAATAATGCTTCATATTCGCCAGCATCCCGAAATGCTTTGCACTGCCGGCAAGTGCGTCATTCGATGCCGCAGCAAGGACAACGGGCTTGCCGCTGCGCAGATGTGACTTTACTGCCATCGTCACCGGCGTGTCGGTAATGCTCAGCGCAAGTTTTGCCGCCGTGTTCGAGGTGCATGGTACAACTGCCATCACATCCGTCAGCTGCATCGGGCCGATCGGCTCTGCATCCTCTATCGTGCAAATGCATTTCCTGCCGGCAATCTGTTCGAGCCGTTCACGCTGTGCCTGTGCATCCCCGAATCGCGTCGAGGTCTGTGCCGCATGATACGACATTATCGGCAGCAGCTGCGCACCGCAGGAAACCAGAAATTCTGCCTGCGCAAATGCATGGTGAAATGTACAGAAAGAACCTGTCATCGCAAATCCAACGCGTACCCCCTCTAAATCAAGCATCAGCAAATCCCCCTTTCTTTCAGCATGTGCCGGATCGTACGCGCGAGTATCTCTCCGGCTGTGACAGGGGCAGTCTTTCCGGGGAGGGATAATGCCCAGACTACGCGCGTTCCATATTCCTGCGCTGCCTCCAGATCCACACCGCCCGGTTTTGATGCAAGGTCGAGTACCAGTGTATCCGCTGCCATGCGCTGCAATACCGGTTCATCCACCACACGCGCCGGAATCGTATTGCATACTACCGGAAACTCTGCCACGCATTCCGGCAGCTGCGAAAGGGATACCGCGCTGCATCCTGCCATTTCTGCCCTTGCAAGCTCCGCTGTATCACGGGAAACCACCGTCACACGCGCACCAAGCGCGTGGAGCATCTGCGCCAGACGGCTGCCGATCCGTCCGAAGCCGAGCACCAGAATCCGGCATCCGGAAATGGTATGCGGCAGCTCCTCCAGAAGGATCTGCAATGCCCCCTCCGCCGTAGGTACGGCATTGAGCACGGCAAGTTCCTCCTCTTTCAGATAATCCCCCGTCCGTATATGTGCATCCTGAAAAACTGCCGCTGCCTTGCCGAATGCGCCGCCGAGCACGATGCCATCCTGCCGGACAGCGGCAAGCAGCTTGTGCAGGGAAAGTGCCTGCTGTGCAAATGGCGCATGAACGAGAACGCCGTCATCGGAAACGGGCATGGGGAGTACGAGAATGTCACATACCGGCAGACCATCCCCCACTGCTCCGGTAAGCCGGACATCGGAAAAAGGGACGATCTGCTGGGGAAATCCTGCTGCATAAACCTCGAAATCTGCTGCAAGCGCATGGGCTGTATACACAAAACGCAAATCCCCGCCGGCGACGAGAATCGTTTTCTTGCTGTTCATTGTTATCGCTCCTTTCGTGTTTTTTACAGGATATGCCGGTGGGGGTGGGGTGGTGCGTGAAAGTGCGGGAATCAGAAAAACCCTCCCTGAAAATCAGGGAGGGTGGTATTGCCGTTTATCTCAGATATTCTTCCATTGTTCCGTGAAAGCCCGAACCTACTGCCGCAGCATATTGCAGAATCAATGCAGCATCCGCAGCGTCAAAACCGCCGCTTCTGTTGACATCCGC
This sequence comes from Ruminococcus sp., assembly GCA_015066845.1. GTDB lineage: Bacteria > Bacillota > Clostridia > Oscillospirales > Ruminococcaceae > UBA3855. The sequence continues at coordinate 11,342 of SVNO01000024.1, forward strand.
ATTCTTCTCCTGCTGTGCCGTCAGTCCGCTGCTGCCGCCGGAGCCGGTTGCTGCCGCTGCGGTCAGAAGCCGTGCAGCATCCGCTGCATCAACAACGCTGTTTTCATTCACATCACCAAGCATACCTGTTTCTGTGGTTTCCGTTGTGGTGGTTTCCGTTGTGGTGGTTGTGGCAGGTGTGGTGGATGTTGCGGTAGTCGCAACGCTGTCGCTGACAACAATGTCATAGGTGAAAACTGTCGTGCCCACTGTGATATTCAGCGTGGTCGTACCGGCAGAAACTGCCTGAATCACGAAGTCCGCACCCCATGCGTTTTTGTAATATGTCGTTGCGATCTTTACAATGCCCTCATCGGCGAACGTAACGTCACCCAATTTGCCGTTCGGCTCGCGGATGCTCAGATTTGTCGTATCGCCTGCTGTCATGTGCTCCGGCAGTCCGTTCACTGACGGTGCAATATCGGGCTGATTGCTTGTAGTCGTTGTTTCAGATGTGGTTGGCGGTGTCATGAATGTCGTTGTCGTCGTTGTGGTCGGGGGCAGTGTAGTCGTTGTGGTAGTTGTTGTGGTCGGGGGCAGTGTGGTCGTTGTGGTAGTTGTTGTGGTCGGGGGCAGTGTGGTCGTGGTGGTAGTCGTTGTGGTCGGAGGCAGTGTGGTTGTGGTGGTTGTTGTTGTAGTCGGAGGCAGTGTTGTTGTGGTAGTTGTTGTGGTCGTGGTTGTGGTGGTAGTCGTTGTGGTAGTCGTAGTTGTGGTTGTAGTAGTTGTTGTGGTGGTTGTAGTAGTTGTTGTGGTCGTGGTTGTTGTAGTTGTGGTTGTTGCAGAAGTCTGCACCGGTGCAGTATTGTCGAAACGGATGCTTGCTTCCGTCAAGTCCTCGTTGGATTTTCCGATGCTGATGCTGCTCCATTGTCCCTGTGAACCGCCGTACTGTACGGATGTGAGCGAGTTGCATTTGTTGAATGCGCTGTTGCCGATGTAGTTGACGCTGGACGGAATGGAGATGGATTGCAGGTTGGTGCAGGAATAGAATGCACCCTGACCGATGGAGGTGATATTGGGTGGGATGGTGACGCTTGTCAGGGATGAGCAGAATGAGAACGTATTGTCCGGAATGCTGCTGATTGTTGTGGGAATGTTCACACTCTGCAATGCATAGCAGTCATAGAACAGCTCCGAGCCGATACTGGTAACGTTTTCGGGGATTTTAAGCTCCTTCAATGACTGGCAATTACGGAATGCACCAGTGCCCAGCGAGGTGATCGAATCGGGCAGGCGAATGCTTTCGAGCACCTTGCAGTCGCAGAATGCAAGTGTACCGATCTGCGTTACAGGAAGACCGAGAATGGCTGCCGGAACGGCAACATTCGTCTGCGTGGTGCTGCATCCGGTGATTTCGATGTATGTACCGTGTTTCTCATAGGTGAACGGTCCATAGGTGGCTTGTGCAAGCTGCGTCATACCGGGAGCTGGTTCTACATGAACTGCGCTTGCTGGTGCTGCACCTGCTACACCCGTCAGCAGCATCATGGCAGCGGACAGGAATGCAGTGCATCTTTGTCTGAGTTTCATAAGTGGATTTCCCCCTCTTGGATATTTTTTACTATAATTATAGTGAATTATTATGTTTTTTTCAAGCATATGCTAAAAATCCCACACAGATTCAGAACTGTGCACAAAGGGCGTGGTATGAATTTGGGCAATTCGCATAGTACAATGACGCTCCGTTCACAGGAGCGTCATGGAATGCAGTGCGGTTTGTACAGCCGCTTACAGCGGCAGCTTGTTCACCAGTGAAACGGTGTGTTTGAGAATGACGAGCGAATCTGCAAACGTCAGCTTGCCGTCCCTGTCAACATCCGCCGCACGGATGCCCAGTGCAGGAAGCGGTGTGCCATTGAGCAGGTTCGTGTTGAGCGCGAGGACATCGGTAATGTCCACCATGCCGTTGCAGTTGACATCCCCGTACAGGACGGTCACTGCCGGCTCTTCCGTTCCGAATGTCATGGGTGCTTGCGTCAGGTAGGTGTTGGAGCCTTCAATGCGGATGGTTTTCCATACCAGCTCTGTGCCGGCAAAGGATACCGAATTGAGCGCGGTGCATTCACTGAATGCGGAATTGCCGATAAAGGACACGTTGACAGGAATGCTGATGGATTGCAGCCCCTTGCAGTAATAAAACGCACCCTTGTTGATGGCAGTGATGTTGGACGGGATGTTCACGTTTGTCAGAGAAGTGCAGAATGCAAACATATTGTCCGGAATTTCGGAAATTTTCGGCGGTATGTGTGCAGTTTTCAGCGCGTAGCAGTCGTAGAACAGCTCCGTGCCGATGCTGCGTACACTGTCGGGAATGTTGATTTCCGAAAGGTTCTGGCAATTGCGGAATGCCCCCTCTTTCAGCGTGGTGATGCTGTCGGGCAGGTGGATGGAGGTGAGCTGCTTGCAGTCGTAAAAGGCAAGCACACCGATGGTCGTGACCGGTACACCATCAATGGCAGCAGGTACGGTTACACTCCCCTGTGACGCGTTGCAGGCAGTGATTTCTATGTAGGAGCCGTGATTGGTGTAGGTGAATACGCCGCAGGTGGCTTGTGCACACGGCGTTTCAGTGGTCGATGTGACATGGACAGCGTTTACCGGCAGATTGCTGAATACAGCTGTTGGCAGAAGTGCAGCTGCCGCCAATAGTGCGAGATGCTTTTTTCTGAATTTCATGATGTTCTTCCTCTCCGTTGGACATTCCCCTGTTCAGTCGGATTTTTTCGTCATTGTTTTGCTGTAATCGTGCGTCAGAACATTCCCCCCTGTTCCCCAAAAAGAGGGTGTTTCTGTTCAATGTTCCGGCGAAGTCCGTTTTTTTTGATAATACCGCAAAAACCCTTTTGCGGTATCGCTGATACTATTATACCCAATTTTCAAGCAAATTTCAAGCATTTTTTATGGAACGTTGGTGACGAAATAATGTACATATCTGCTCCCCCATCAGAAATACCGATATTCCGGCATAAACGATGCCGCCGCCGATCACTGCAAGCATAAGTGCACCGCGCTGCGGCAGGTGTGCAAGCGTTCGTGTGTAGATGAGCCACGCGCTTGCTGCGCACATACTGCCGGCATAGCCCATGTGCAGGAATGCCCTGCCCGTTTGCAGACTCCTGCCGAGCGCACGGCGCAGGGCAATGACTGCCAGCAGGAGAATGAACGCGTAGCTGAGGGTTGTGGAAATTGCCGCGCCGACCGTGTACAGCCGTGGAACAAGCAGGAGATTGCCGCAGAATTTGACTGCCGCGCCAAGGCAGAGAATGCGCACGGGCAGTCCGGCTCTGCCAATGGCTTGCAGGATGCTGAAAATGGGGAATACAAGGCACAGACAAATCACCCCCGGCGCAAGACAGCGCAGCGCGTCCCATGCCGCAGCTGTTTCTGCCGGTCGGCTGGAAAAGAGGAATTCCAGAATGCCGCGCGGCAATGCAAACATCCCCAGACCTGCCGGAATCGCTGCAATTCCCGTGAGCACGAGCACCTGTCCGGCAAGACCGGCGGCAGTGTCCCGTTCTCCGCGCGCCCATGCCTGCGCCGTACAGGGGAGTACGCCTTTTGCGAACATATTCGTCAGCGAGGGAATCAGGTTGAATACTGTCATGGAAAGTCCCATATAAGAACCGTAGGCAAAGGCTGAAGCCTCCTGCGGCGGAATTTCCGCGGCAATATGCGCACCAGCATAGAATCCGGCAGCATCTTCAGCAATCCGGTCGTTGCAGATACGCATGACGGTCACAAGGTCGATCAGCGAGGTCAGATTCGTGACCAGTGAGCCAAGAGCCACGGGCAGGAGCACGGCAAGGAGCGTCCGGATAATGTCACGCGCCGGCGTTGCAGCAGGCTTGATGCCCGTGGGACGGCTGTATGCCAGTGTGCACAGCCATCCGGCAGCCGTGGAAATGCTCACGCCGAGCACTGCCGCCGCCGCTGCCGCGCCCTCCCTGCCAATGCCCGAAAAAACGGGCGGCAATTCCGGAAGTTCCATCACCAGATGGCACAGCCACAAGCCGCACAGGAGCTTGCAGAGGGCTTCTGCCGCCTGTGAAACGGCAGTTGGATACATACTGCAAAGTCCCTCGTGATAGCCGCGTTCCACTGCGGTCAGGCAGCTGAACAGCACCGCCGGCGCAATGGCAAGCACACAGAGAATTGCCTGCGCACTTTCGGCAGTATAGAGCGCGAATGGCTTTGCTGCCGCTGCCGCAAGCAGTGCTGCAGCCGTACCCACTGCCAGAAACAGCCGCCTTGCCACACTGCGGATGCGCAGTGCACCGGCAAGATCCCCCACTGCCGCACAGCCTGCCACGGGACGCGCCACCGCCGTGGAAAGTCCCGTGACAAATACCGCATACAGGGGCAGGAACAGCGCGTAGGCACAGCTGAAATAGCCCATTCCCGTACCGCCGAGCAGTGCGGTCAGGGGGATTTTGAACAATGCACCGAGGAGCTTTGCCAGCAGTGCGGAACAGCCGAGTATGAGCGAGCCTTTGAGAAAGGATTGCGGTTTCATAGATGTTTCCTCCGTATTGCCTGCGGGAAATCCGGAAAAATCCTGCCGGATACGCAAAAAATACGCCCTGATTCCCCGAAAATATAAAATTTTTTTGTCTTTTTCATTTTTATGTTGCCAAAACGAAAAATATGTGCTATAATAAGAATATGCCTTTGTCTTTGCGGTAAACTATCCGGCGGACAAAGACAGCTTTGCGCACAATCTAACGAAAAGGAATGAAAGACATGAACTACCAGTTTTCAGAGAAAGTCTCACAGCTTCAGGCTTCTGCCATCCGTGAGATTCTGAAATATACCGCAGATCCGGAGGTCATTTCCTTTGCGGCTGGAAATCCTGCACCTGAGGCGTTCCCCATCAGTGCGGTCAGGGAGATTTCCATGAAGATGCTGGAGGAAGAACCGATTTCTGTATTGCAGTACGGCATCACCGAGGGCTATACGCCCCTGCGCGATCTGATGAAAGCGCGTATGGCAGAGGCAGGCTGCTTCTGCGCGGAAACCGAGGATCTGATTATGACATCCGGCGCACAGCAGGTGATGGAGCTTGCCTGCAAATCTCTGTGCAATGCCGGTGATACCCTGATTTGCGAAGCTCCCAGCTTCATCGGCTCTCTCAATGCGTTCAAGTCCTACAATGTCAATCTGGTCGGCGTACCGCTGGATGACGAGGGTATGGAGCTGAATGCACTGGAGGACGCGCTCAAGGCAAATCCCAATACCAAGCTCATTTACATCATCCCCAATTTCCAGAACCCCACCGGAAAAACCACCACGCTTGCAAGACGCAAGGCGATTTATGCCCTCGCCAGAAAGTACGATACCCTCATTTTAGAGGATAATCCCTACGGCGACCTGCGCTTTACAGGCGAGCATGTGCCGAGCATCAAGACGCTTGATGAGGACGGCAGAGTGATTTATGCAGGCAGCTTCTCCAAGGTGCTTGCCCCCGGTATCCGCGTTGGCTTCGGTATCGCACCGAAGGAAATCATCTCCAAGATGGTAGTCTGCAAGCAGGTTTCCGACGTGCAGACAAACAATTACGGACAGATGCTTGCCTATGCATTCATGCAGCAGTATGATTTTGACGCGCATCTGGAAATGCTCCGCGGTATCTACAAGCAGAAATGCGAAAGAATGCTCTCCGGCATGGACGCTGCATTCTCCAGGAAAATCAGCTTCACACGTCCTGAGGGCGGTCTGTTTGTCTGGTGTACGCTCCCTGAGGACTGCGATATGATGGGCTTCTGCACAAGAGCAGTATCCGAGCACAAGATCGCGGTCGTGCCCGGCAGTGCTTTCATGGTCAGCGAAGCGGACAAAACCACCTCGTTCCGCATGAATTACTCCACTCCCACCGATGCAGCCATCGACCGCGGCGTGGAAATTCTCGGCGCACTGACAAAAGAAATGTTCGGCGAATAATTGCCGTTCGACATAACAAAACGTTAGGAAAGGAAATTTTGAATCATGGCATTAGTTAGACGTTCACCGCTGGATCCCTATCCGGTGACACCCCAGTATCTTGCAACACGCAGCAGCGCGCTGCATATTCCGCCGGCACAGTTCTCCAATATGAAGTTCAAGGCAGATGAAGTGTACGGCGTTATCGTGGATATGCCCATGAGCCCCATCATTATGGTGACGATGGTGTGCTTCATCAACGGCGCAGCAAACCTGTATTTCAACAACGGCGCGGAATATACCGGCGCGTCCACCAAATACAAGTCCGCAGTACAGGCAGCGAGAAACCTCGTTGTCAATGCGAACCAGATCAAGCCTCTGGCAAGGAAAACTTCCCAGTTCCCGCTGCCGACAAGCGGTGTACATTATGTGTACCTGCTGACAAAGCGCGGTACTTACAAGGTTGAGATCGACCCGCGCAATCCCGGCGCACTGGAGCGCGAAAAGCGCGTGATCCACTATCTGTATCAGCAGGTAATGACCACACTGCGTCTGGCACAGATGCGTGACCAGGGACTTGCACCGGAAGAGGGCGATAAGGAATGAGCGAGCAGGTACAGCAGACTGCCGGTGAGCCGGAGAAAAAGCTGATTTTCAGCGGTATTCAGCCCACTGGCACATTCACACTCGGCAACTACATCGGTGCGATCCGCAACTGGAAGCCCCTGCAGGATGCCTACCGCTGCATTTACTGCGTGGTAGACCTTCATGCGATCACCGTAAAGATCGAACCGGCAAAGCTCCGCCGCAATACACTGGAGGCTTACGCGCTTCTGCTTGCCTGCGGTATTGACCTTGACAAGTCCCTGCTCTTTATCCAGAGCCATGTCAGAAGTCATGCGGAGCTGTCGTGGATCCTCAATTGCTCCACACAGTTCGGCGAGCTGTCCAGAATGACGCAGTTCAAGGAAAAGAGCCTGCGTCATGCGGATGATGTCAATGCAGGTCTGTTCGATTATCCCGTGCTCATGGCAGCGGATATTCTTGCCTATAATGCAGACCTCGTTCCCGTTGGTGCGGACCAGACGCAGCATCTGGAGCTTGCAAGAACCATCGCAAGACGTTTCAACGGCAGATACGGCGATACATTCACCGTTCCTGAGCCGTATATTTCCCCCATCGGCGCAAGAGTCATGTCCTTGCAGGACCCGACCAAGAAGATGTCCAAGTCCGATGATAACCCCAATGCCTGCATCCTGATTCTGGATGACAAGGACACCATTATCCGCAAATTCAAGAGAGCCGTGACCGACAGCGAGGCAGAGATCTGCTTCCGTGAAGGAAAGGACGGCATCAACAACCTGCTGACCATCTATTCCGCAGTAACCGGCAAGACCATTGACGAGGCTGTCAGTGAGTTTGCAGGACAGGGCTATGGTACATTCAAGCTGGCTGTGGGTGAAGCCGTTGCCGACCATCTGGCTCCCGTGCGTGAGGATTATGCAAGACTCATCGCTGATAAGGCGTATCTGAAGGAATGCTACACACGCTGCGCGGATGAGGCACAGCGATATTCCCAGCGCGTTCTGCGCAAGGTTTACCGCAAGGTTGGCTTTATTGACGCAAAATAGGCGCATTCGCAAGGAGGCACTATGGTTGAATTTGAACAGAAGGCACAGTATGGCATTGCCGATTTACGGGAAATTGTAAGACTCCTGCGCAGTCCGGAGGGCTGTCCGTGGGATAAGGAGCAGACGCACCAGTCCATCCGCAACGATTTTCTGGAGGAGGCATACGAGGCTGTAGAAGCCATCGACCTGCTCGACATGCCCCTGATGCGTGAGGAGCTGGGAGATGTTCTCTTGCAGGTAGTATTCCACTGCTGCCTTGCAGAGGAAGAAAAGCAGTTTGATTTTGAAGCGGTCTGCGATGAAATCTGCAAGAAGCTCATCATCCGTCATCCCCATGTATTCGGTGATGTGAAAGCGGAGGATACCGCCGCGGTACTGCAAAACTGGGATGCCATCAAAAAGGAAACCAAGGGACAGGAAACCTACGCAGATACGCTCTATAGCGTTGCAAAGTCCCTGCCTGCACTGGCAAGAGCACAGAAAGTCGGAAAACGTGCGGCAAGAGCCGGCATGGATTTTGACGATGCAGCCGCAGCATTTGACTGCGTTCGTGCAGAACGTGCGGAATTGCAGGAGGCAATGGCACAGGGCGATGCTGCGCGCATGGAGGAGGAGCTGGGCGACCTGCTGTTTTCCTGCGTGAATACGGCACGTCATCTGGGCATTGACGCAGAACAGGCATTGACGAAAGCGACCAATAAATTTACCGCGCGGTTTGCAGCGACCGAGCAGCTTGTGATTGCCGATGGCAAGAATATGCCGGAGCTGGGAATTGACGCACTTGATGTGTACTGGGCACAGGCAAAGGAGCAGTGCACACCGGAAACACTCTGAAATCCGCCGGAATCCGGCGCATCCCACTGATAGGTTATCCCTGCGCGCAGGCGTGAGAGGATTTCCATATATGACAGGGCAGTGCTGTACAGGGATTGCCCAAGAACAAAAGAACACAGGAGGAATTATCATGACCAAATCTGAACTGATTGCAAAGTACGCAAAGCACACAGGCTGCACCAAGAAGGAAGCAGAGGAAACTGTGAATTTTATTTTCGACACCATCCGTGACACACTCGCAACGGGTGAAAAGGTGGTTCTGACAGGCTTCGGTACATTTGATGTGCGCGAACGCCGCGAGAAGGTATGCCTCAATCCGCGTACCAAGGAGCCGATCAAGCTGCCGTCCGGCAAGGCACCGGCATTCAAGGCTGGCAGAGGTCTGAAGGACGCTATCAATCCGAAGGACTAAGCTCCATGCGGCTTGACAAATATCTGAAAATTTCCCGACTCATCAAACGCCGCACGATTGCCAATGAAGCCTGTGACGCTGGCAAAGTGCTTGTCAACGGCAAAATTGCGCGCGCGTCCTATGATGTCAAGGTCAACGATGTGATTGAAATCCAGATGGGCGCACGTCCGGTCAAGGTGCGCGTCCTCACGGTGACAGAACATGCGACCAAGGCAGATGCGGCAGAGATGTATGAGGTAGCAAATGCATAAAGTGCGGAACACGCGCAGGTGATTTACTGCCTTTGCACAAGCGCGTATTTGTGCCCAAGGGCACAAAGGCGCGGAACCCGCGCTGGTGATTTGCTGCCTTTGCGCTTCGCGCAAGCGGCAGCGCGTGTTTGTGCCCAAGGGCACAAAGGAAAGGCATACGAAAAGAACGGGTAGGGGGAGTTTTTTGCAAAAAACTCCCCCTCTCAAAAAACAGTCCACAGGACTGTTTTTTGATTCACCCCTGAAAAAAGCGACGGCTTAAAGAGATTTCGCGCACTGCGGTGCGCGACCAGAGGGCGTTGCCCTCTGGACTCCTACGAGCTTTTTGAAAAAAGCTCGACCAAAAACTTTTCCATTGCCTCCGGCATATAAGAACAGTTTTTCGACAGACCAATCCCCCCCTTAGTCAAATCTAAGGGGGATATTTTTTGCAATACCACGCAGGCGCGCCGCACTGCAATTTTTTTTTGCAATGTGACAAAAAGATATGGACAAAATAGATAAAATGTGATATAATAAATATAACAAATAATTACAAACTGTATAGCAGTAAAGAAAGGACCTGATACCATGCGGCATGAAAAATCGTGTGGAGCTATTGTTTACCGTAAATCACACGGAAATATCGAGATTTTGCTCATCCGTCACATCAACAGCGGTCACTGGTCGTTCCCCAAGGGACATGTGGAGGCTGGTGAAACAGAGGTGGAAACTGCCATCCGTGAAATCCGTGAGGAAACTTCCATTGATGTGATCGTGGATTCCACTTTCCGCGAAACTGTTTCCTATTCCCCGAAACGCGACACCCAGAAAGTCGTGGTGTATTTCATCGCAAAAGCGAAAAACTACGATTTTGTCCCCCAAGCGGAGGAAATTTCCGAGGTGCGCTGGGTGGATATCGGACACGCGGCAAATCTTCTGACCTACGAAAACGACAAGAATATCGTCATTAAGGCGAAACATGTGATTAAGAACAATGATTTCTGATGAAGAAATGGAGGGTAAGTTTGGTATGAGTATTTCAGAAGAATTGAAGCGTTTTTTTGGCATTCTCGATAACAAGCAGTCCGTGCAGTTCCATCAGGAAAATGCAAAGAGCACGGAAAACATACTCCCTGAGCAGCAGAAACCGGAGAACAAAGAACCGGAGATCCATACGATTGACGATGCCAAGGCGTTTTTCTTTGCCAATGAATGCGCCGATGTGACACGCAGAACGGAGCAGTATTCTCCTGCACTTCTGGAGGAATTCCGGAAATATGCCGATAGTGCACAGAAAAGGGCATGGTCGGACGAATACTGCCTTGCCAGGCTCCAGCGTATCATTGACGGCGATACAGCCCATTGGCGAAAAATCCTCAGCGAAGTCATCAGACTGCGCTGCTATTGGGGTACTGATACGGAGAACGGCTATATGCCGCAGTTTTTGCAGGCATGGGATGCCATCTTTGCCAATGATGAAAACGCGGTGCATTACATTGAAAGTACAACCAAATGGCTGCAAATTGCCGATTATCGGTACGATGCCCTCTTTGACTGGATGGAACGCGTGGAAGCGCAATTGCACGAAAAGCGCGGCGAAGAATATGCACGGGCAAGCTATGGCAGCTCCCTTTACGGGTTCAAGGAAGCCATCCGCGAGCTGCGTGGCGCAAGACTGGAGAATTTGCCGGATAATGAGCAGGACTTCCATTTTGTCCGGATGCCGCAGGAAATGGTGGACGCGGTGCTTGCCTATCACAATACGGAATGCAGCGGTGACTCACAGGCGATCCGCGAGGCATTTGCCGGATTCCATTTCGGATTCTGCGTCAGAAATGCGGAATTTTTCCTGACAGGCGCATCCTCCGCCGCCGGTTCCTACAGCCACAGGAGCTGGGACCACTACCACTTCACTGTGGTTTCTGCCGATTTTACGCGCGTTGTGAATCTGGAATGCACCCGTGAGCAGGAAACCGGCAGGTTTATGCCGGAGAAATGTCCGGACTGGCTGGATGCACAGGCAGTCAGCCGCGCGGTCACACTGTACCGCAACCGTCCGGCGTGTAAAGCGTTCGGGCAGGAGCTTGCGCCTCTGAATCCTGCACAGCTGTGCGAGGACGAGAGAACAGCACTCTATGCGCGGATTCCCACGGTTTACGACCGGTTCAGGGCGCGTCTGGAGGGCAATCCGATGGCAGAGGAGCTTTCGGAATTTCTCGATTTCTGCGAGGAATACGCGCCGGAATGTGGAGAGGTCGAGTTCAATGAACCGGCAGCACCGGAGGAAATTGCCGCATGGGAGGAAAACCACGGCGTTACACTGCCGGACGATTACAAGGCATTCCTGCGTTTTTCCAATGGTGCTTCCATTCCGATGGGAAATGCGGAAATCTGTGGACTTTCGGGCATTTTCAATGAACGGATCGACGAAAATCTGGAGGAGGGCTACCACTACATAGGCGATGTCATCGGCGATGGCGCAATGATTGTTCTGCGCACGGAGGATGGCGAGCTTTGCGAGGATGACCACGGTGAAATCTCGGAATTCGGTGGAATGGCTGGACTTCTGGAATGGATTATGGAAATGGTGTAAGATAAGGGAACGGCGCGAGCCGTTCCTTTTGTTTGTCGAAAAACCTTAACAGGTTCAAAGGACGGAGTCCTTTGGCGGGTTTGAGGGTACGCAGTACCCTCGCAATATAGCCCCTCCCCCGTTGGGGGAGGGGTTGGGTGCCTGAGCCTGAGTCAGGATGCTGCTTGAGGGCGACGGTATGCCGCAATAGGATTTAACTGCGGCTGTGGGGGCAGCCTTGGGGTGCTAACCCCAGAAAAAAGACTTTTTCGACAGACTGAGGGAACGGCACGAACCGTTCCTTTTATTTGTCAAAACACTTTATACCTCCAATACCCACTTGACAACTCCTCTTTTTTATGCTATACTAATATCATACATGAGATTAGTGAAAGGAGCACTGCCAATGGAAACCCTGATGAAACTGCTTGCCGACCCCACTTGCAGCCAGATTATCCAGATTCTCCGCGTTCATGGTGCAATGACGATCGGAGAAATCCTCACCGCAGCCCCACAGCTTTCCCGTGCCACCGTCTATCGGCGCATGGAGAAAATGCTGGGGCAGGATGTCGTGCGCATTGCCGAAACACGGAAAGTACGCGGTCAGGAGGAACACCGCTACACCATCGGCACTATCTGGATTAACGAACCGGATACGGAGGAGGACTGCCGCAAGATCGTGACAATGGTGCTGATGCAGATCGCTGACCGCTATAGCCGCTATTTTGACAGCGGTGATGTGGATACCGGACGCGACCAACTGTTCCTCACTCATTACAGCATTGCACTCAATGACGAAGATTTCAAGGAAATGCTGCAAAAAATGGCAGCACTTGTGGACAGCTACCAGAACAAACAAGGCGCGGACGGAGCAAGACTGCGAAGCCTGTTCCTGTTGTCCGCACCGGAAGGAGGAAATAATGGGACAAACAATACCTGAACTTTGTGACAACTGCGAATATGGCAGACGCTTTCTGGATCTTGGGCAGTGTCCGGAATGCAGTAAGGGACGTATTGTTGGTGATACGCACACAAAACGCATTTTCTGTTCGGAACTGCACGGCATTACAGCAGTCGCGATTGACTTTTATGGAAAGAAAAACTGTGATCCTCTTATACTTCAGCAGGAATATTGCATCCGGATCTGTCAGCCGATTTCAGCTGAGCATCTGAATGCGGCAGCACATTTTTTAGGTATATCGCGTTCACAGATGTACCTTGCTGCAAAATCGGGAACGCCAATAAAACGCAATATTTCGTTTACAGAATTGATTTCAGCAGGTGCAGAACTGGTAAAAAACGGCGTTGCTTTCCAGACAGAACCGCCGCTTCCGATGCTCTGGCGTTTGGCAGACTGTTTTCCTGCACTTGCTGAGGATTATTTGCAAATTGTAAATGCAATGGGGCTGAAAGACGCACCGGAAGGAGAACATCATGAACAAAAATGAATTCCTGCACCCCAATCAGCCGGACGGCATCTACCGCTATGAAATGCCCATGATCGGCGGCATTCCGCAATATGTACAGATTCGCGGCACCAATAAAAACAACCCCGTCCTGCTCTTTCTGCACGGCGGTCCGGGCGGTGCATTGTCGGGCATTACCCATATCCTTCATGCCGGCTGGGAAGAACGCTTCACAGTCGTCAACTGGGACCAGCGCGGCGCAGGCAGAACTGCCGTGTATCACCGCAAACGTGCCGCGGAAATCGGAAAAACCGGTTCGATGGAGGATTATGTGCAGGACATCGGCGAGGTCATCGCCTACCTGCATACCGTCCTTGACTTTGACAAGCTCATCCTCTGCGGCTTTTCGTGGGGTACGATGATCGGCGCGGAGTATGCAAAGCAGCATCCGGAGGAGATTCTCTGCTATGTGGGTATCGGGCAGTGCGTCAACTACCGTGACGGCGTTCTGTGTACCTGCGAAAAGCTGCTGCGCATCATTCCCAAAGAAAGTGCGGATGCGAAGAAAGTGCAGAAGCTCATTGCGGACATGCCGGAAAATCCAAAGTGGGATCAGAAACTGATGTGGAGTATGCGCAGCTTTAATCCCCTTTGCGGAAAATACATCATAAAACACGCCAAGCGCACCCCGATGCTGAAGATTCTGCGTTCTCCTCTTTGGAATCTGCACGAAAAGATCCGTTCCACCATCCCCGACAGCAAAGCCCTTGCGCGTTCCTATCGGACAATGCTGGAGTACGATTTCCGGCAAAATCTGCATTTTTCCGTGCCCGTCCTGTTCGTGTACGGCGAGGAGGAATCCGTCTGTCCGTCAGAGCTTGTGCAGGAATGCATGGATATGCTCACCGCGCCGGAAAAGCGCGTTTCCATCATTCCCAAGGCTGCACACTGCTGCTTTTTTGACCAGCCCGAACAGTTCCGGCAGGTGTTGGACGAATTTCTGAAATTTTGCTAAGCCCTATGCCCAAACCTTTTGGGAATAATCATCCAAAATCTGTGAAAATCTCCGATTTGTCGGGGATTTTTGCTTTTCTGCTGGAAAAAGCCGATATTCTGTGCTATAATGAAAGAGAAACCCCTTTGCACTGGGGAGCATTCAATCATAAGGAGGAAGATGAATATGAAACGACCGCATCTGCACATGCCGGTGCGCTTTACCGCAGCCATGCTTGCACTGGCAATGGGCTGCGCCAGTCTGACCGGATGCAGCGACCAGACCATGGATATGCCGACAGATTCGGCAACACAATCCACTGCACAGGAGAGCGAAGCGGAAACAAATACGGCAGAAACGACTGCCCCCGAAGAAACAGAACCCACGACCACGGCACATATCAGCCCCGTGGAAACTGTCAGTGCCGCATTGGGTACACAAATCGACGTGGATGTGATGCTCAACCGCAACAACGACAATACCTACAAAGCAGCCCTGCCCCAGTTCATCGGTGAGGAGGATACTGTGTATTCCTTCACGTTCGTATTCTATGCAGGGGACGGCGTTTCCAACATCGGGACTTATAAAGGCGGCTGCGGCATTTCTGTGACAGCCGATTGTCCTGTCGCAACGGATGAGGGCTGGTATCAGTCGGATGATTTTTCGGTATCTGCACAAGGCTCATACTGTGAAGTGCAATGGAACGTGCCTGCCGACATTCAGCCGTACATCGACCCCAACGGTGAAGTGCTCATCGGCTACTGGTGGGGCAATACCACGACTGTACAGCTGAAAAACGTCATTTGCAGCTATGTGAAAACAGCACAGCTCCCCGTGGATGCGACAGAAACCATTCCGGTTGGGCAGACGCTCAATTTCAATAATGAATCCACCAAAAGCGTGAGAATTCCCCTTGCAGACGTGCTCAGTGAGGACTGCACACCGCAAGCCATTACGTTCAATATCAGCGGCAGCGGCAGCTTCGGGAAATTTACCGGCGGTTTCGGCATTACCACGGATGACTGGTACCAGAGTGATACCATCGCCATTTTCACGGATTCCTCACATCTCCAGCTGACATGGATCCTGCCGGAGGAAGTCAAAGCGGCAGTGCCGGCGGATGCGGAAGTCATGCTCGGCTACTGGTGGGGAGAAGCAGCAACGCTGACGCTTTCGGATATTACCGTCAAATATGCCTATGGTTCGGGCGGTGCACCTGCGGAAAAGCCTGAACGTACAGAGGAATCCACCGAAGCGGCACAGACTTCGGATAATAACAACGGGGAGGATGTGACAGAAATGACAGCAGGAAATGCAGCGAAAATAGCTGCCGATATCAAGGTGGGCTGGGTACTTGGCAATTCGCTGGACTGCTACAATGTCACCAAAGCGGAAACTGGCTGGGGTAATCCTGTGACCACGAAATCCATGATTGACACGGTAAAGGCAGCAGGATTCAATGCTGTGCGCATTCCGGTTTCGTGGACGGACCACATCACCGAGGACGGTACTATTGACGCGGCATGGATGGACAGAGTGCAGGAGGTTGTGGATTATTCCATGGACAACGACCTGTACACCATTCTCAACGTGCATCACGATGATTATACATGGCTCAAGCCCACCTACGCACAGGAGGCAGCGGTCAAGGCAAAGCTCACGAAAATCTGGACGCAGATCGCAGACCGTTTTCAGGATTATGACGGCAAGCTCCTGTTTGAGGGCATGAACGAGCCGCGTATTGTCGGCAGCACCTACGAATGGACGGGCGGTACGGCAGAGGAACGCGATGTAATCAACCACCTGTTACAGGCATTTGTGGATACCATCCGCGCATCCGGAGGCAATAACCCCAACCGCACCCTCATCGTCACCACCCACGCGGCATCCGTTACTACCAACGCCGTGGAGGGCTTGGCTGTACCGGATGACGGCAATATCATCGTGTCGATTCACAGCTATGCACCGTGGAAATTCTGCTTTGCCGACCATCCCAACGACAAGACCTTTGACGACAACGGCAGAAATGAAATTGCCAAGAACATCGACTATCTCTACGGCACGTTCGTCCAGAACGGCATTCCGGTCATCATCGGCGAATTCGGCGCGGAAAATAAGGACAATTCCGCTGACCGTGCGGCATATTATTCCTACTACATCAGCACAGCCAAGGCACGCGGCATTCCCTGCTTTATCTGGGACAACGGCAGCAAGAACAGCTTCGGACTGCTCGACCGCAGAAACTGCACATGGTACGACCAGAGCATTCTTGACGGGGTGATGGCAGCAGCGAACTGATTGACGGAAAACTGCATCAATGAAAAAACCGCTGTACGTTGGAGTACGGCGGTTCAGCTTATCGAAAGACTATCCTCTTATGCCGGAGGCAATGGAAAAGTTTTTGGTCGAGCTTTTTTCAAAAAGCTCGTGGGTGTCCAGAGGGCAACGCCCTCTGGTCGCGCACCGCAGTGCGCGAAATCTCTTTAAGCCGTCGCTTTTTTCAGGGGTGAATCAAAAAAATAGTCCTGTGGACTGTTTTTTTGAGAGGGGCACTTTTTTGCAAAAAAGTGCCCCTACCCGTTCTTTTAGTATGTCTTTCCTTTGTGCCCTTGGGCACAAACACGCGCTGCCGCTTGCGCGAAGCGCAAAGGCAGCAAATCACCAGCGCGGGTTCCGCGCCCTTGGGCACAAAAAGACTTTTTCGACAGACTGAACCGCTGTACGTTGGAGTACAGCGGTTTTTGTGTTTCCTTTACTTTCCCAGTGTCGTATACCGGAATTTCAGCGTATCATGCGCCGGAACGTCCTCCTGCGTCATCAGAAGTATCGTGCCGTCACTGCCGAACTCCGTGTACATCCGCTGTTCCTCCGTTTCTGCGGCAGGCAGACGGTAGACGTTCACGGATTCTGCTGCAAAATCAAGCTCCACAAAAGTGCTGTCCGCTTCCGTGCTGCCTGTAATCCCGAACATCAGTGCTTCTTCCATGCGGTCGGATTTGAGATAATCCAGATAGAAATTGGGAATCTTCACCGGCGCAAACGTGTCCCCCTTACGCCGGAGCACTGTGACATCACGCGCGGTGGAAATGCAGTAATAATCCCCCATAATGCGCAGTGCCGTGATCTGAGCGTTTGCCTCAAACGGGATGGTTTCCGTTTTCTCCTCGTCGCCATCCCCTGTCAGCCACAGCAGCTCCGTGCTGCCGTCCGTCGCCTGCAGCGCAATCACAATTTTCCCGTCCACGCAAGTCATGCCAGCCGGCGAGCGCGTTTCTTCGTTCGTGTGCGTGTAAATGTGCCGGCTTTCCGCCGTTGTCAGGTCATAGAGCCGGACGCTCCATGCCTGCAAATCCGCTTCATAAAAGAGGTAAGCAATCGTGGTATCGTTCAGCGGTGCGGCATATTGTACAATATTGCCTGCCGCGTACTGGTCAAGCGTCCGGAATTCCTGCGCCTTGGTGTCATATACCGCAAGCATTCCCTGAAATCCACCTGCTTCATAGTCCTCCCATGCCCTGATCATGCCGAGATACTGCCCCATGGTAAAATTTGCCGTGCCATAGCTGATAAGCGCGGGGGTGTCTGCGAGCTTCTGATAGGAATCAGTTGCTGTATTGTAAATGCCAAGCTCCATTTTATCGCTTTTCTGCGCGTTTTTATCCTCGCGCTCCAGCATCAGCTCCATGAAAATGCAGTCGCCGGCGAGTGAGAGATTCCAGATCTTGCCGTCCACCGGAATTTCTGCCTCCGTCCATGGCTGCGGTACGAGAATTTCACTGATTGCCGCGTCGCCCTGAAACGGGGATTGTTCTGCCTGTTCCGGCGCGGCTGTACAGCCGGCAGAAACGGCTGTCAGCGCGAGAGTAAGAAGAAATATTGTAAGTCTGTTTTTATTCATCCTATACCAACGTCCTTTCCAATGTGGGGTTCGGGGACGAAGTCCCCGAACTACAGCCCCTCCCCCTTTGGGGGAGGGGTTGGGTGCCTGAGCCTGAGGCAGGATGCTGCCCGAGGGCGACGGTATGCCGCAATAGGATTTAACTGCGGCTGTGGGGGCAGCCATGGGGGTGCTGACCCCCAAAAAGACTTTTTCTGCAAGTTGATGCATAATTTTATTATACACACAATCTGTTTTTTGTCAATTGACATTTTCTATAAAATTTATGAGCTTGTTATGTATAAATTCCATAATCCCCATCGCCCCGTATGCACCGCACATCCGGACATTGCCGGTGCTTTTCAGGTGCGCGGAATGCGGAGAACGGAAATACATTGTTGAAAATGTACGAACAGAATGCTTATATTTTAGACAAAACGCAGAATTTTCAGTATTCGTAATTTTTTTATGGAAAAATAGGTGCAATTTTATATGAAATGTGGTAAAATATAGTTATGGTTTTACCAGAAAGAACAGAACATAAAAGGACAATACTGCACATAGAACAGTGAGTCAGGACTGACGTGCTGAGCCACAGGCGGTCTTTGTGAGAAATTGTCCAATAACGATACAGCCACAAAACGTCCCCACGAACCGAGTTGACAGTTCCCACAACGGGAATCATCTGTGCGCTGTAGGAAAGAGGAGTGTATTGCAATGAAGTATCCGATTATTACAATTGAACGCGAATATGGCAGCGGTGGTGTGCTCATCGGACAGCGCGTCGCACAGGAACTTGGCGTTCCGTTTTACAATCACGAAATTCTCGAAATGGCAGCGCAGCGGCTTGGTGTGCCGATCAGCAAGCTGGAGGGCGCGGAGGAAACTTCCCCCAAGAGCTTTTTGTATTCCCTGCTCATCAATTCCAACCCGAACCGTTCGCTGGATGATAATATTCCGATCGCTGACAAGCTCTATGTAACGGAAACGGAAATCATCAAGGAGCTTGCTGCACAAGGGCCTTGCGTGATTGTCGGCAGATGTGCCAACTACACCCTGCGCAATCATCCGCATCATTGCAGTGTATTTGTATATGCTCCCAAGGCATACCGGATGCAGTTTGCAATGCAGGAATACAAAGTACCGGAGCGCGAAATTGAAACGCTCCTGCCGCGCGTGGACAGCCGCCGCGAGAAGTTCTACAACATCAACACCGGCGGAAACTGGCATGATAAGGACAATTACACCCTCTGCCTCAATTCTTCCCGTTTCGGTGTGGAGGGCTGTGTGCGCATGATTCTCAGTACCGTGGAAACTCTGCCGGACGTGGAGGATTGACGGAGTAGATTTGTAAATGGAAAGGACTGCCGCAGGGCAGTCCTTTAGTCTGTCGAAAAACCTAAAATCAAACGCGGAGCGACAGCTCCGCAAAAGGGGTTCGGGGACGAAGTCCCCGAAATATAGCCCCTCCCCCGTTGGGGGAGGGGTTGGGGTGGGG
>SVNO01000092.1 GCA_015066845.1 Ruminococcus sp.
ACTTCGCTGTACAGCCCGTCCCCTCTGCTTCACTTCGTTCAGCATCTCCCCACCCCGTGGGGAGTCACCCGAACCCCTTGTGCGGAGCTATCGCTCCGCGTTTGTTTTTAGGTTTTTTGACAGACTGAAACACCGGACAGAGCGTCCGGTGTTTCATGGGGATCAGGTCTGTGGGCACATTCATTCATTTTCCTGCACTGTTTTCTGATACCCTTTGAGAAAAGCCCCCATACAGATAATTCTGTATGGGGGATGTGCTTTGGAAGGATCAGCGCATTGGCAGCGGTCGCTGGAAGTGCACCGGCAGACCGTTTTTCATGCAGATATTCACCTCGCCCTGAATGAGGGGAAGGAAGTATTTGACAGCGGAATCAGTGACCTGATTCTGTTCGGCAACAATCCATTTCTGGGGGAATTTCTTCTCCAGATTTGCCACATTCTTCGCGTCCGTCATTTCAATGGTCACAGCATACGGCATATCGCTGACTCTGCGGAAATACATCATCTTGCCGGTTTCGCCGTTGAGTGCAGCGCGCAGTGCATGGCTGCCGATGCGTTCAGCTTCGTCAATGTCGGTCTTGGAGCTGATATGGGAGGAGCAGCGCTGCATAACGTTCAGCTCAATGGAGCGCACCTTGCAGCCGATTTCCTTCATGACCAGACGTTCGAGGAATTTGCCGACACCGGAGAGGTATTTGTGACCGAAACTGTCAGTTGCGCCGGACTGGAAATCCTCCAGACCTTCTGTATCATCCGCAAGCGTCACGCCCTCGGATACAGCAACGACAACTGCCATATGCTTTGCCATTTCACGGCGCACATCCTCAATGAAACGAACCGCGGAAAATTCGCATTCCGGCAGATAAATCAGGTGGGGAGCTTCCTCGCCGTTTGCACGGAGAACGCAGGAGGACGCAGCCAGCCAGCCGCTGTGTCTGCCCATGATTTCCACGATGGTAACGGACGGAATGCTGTAAACGGAGCTGTCGCGGATAATTTCCTGCACGGTAGTTGCCACATATTTTGCCGCAGAACCGAAACCGGGGGTATGGTCGGTAACGGGCAGGTCATTGTCGATGGTCTTGGGCACACCGATAACGCGGATATCGGAGCCGCGCATTTTCAGGAAATCGGAGAGCTTGACAACGGTGTCCATGGAATCGTTGCCGCCGATATAAATGAAAATACGGATACGGTGCTGTTCAAAACACGCGAGGATTTTTTCATAAATTTCGGGGTCTTTCTCATAATCCGGCAGCTTGTAGCGGCAGGAGCCGAGCATGGTTGAGGGTGTCTGGCGCAGCAGCTCCAGTTCCTCGGTTGTACGGATGACGGACTTGAGATTGAGCAGATTGTCGTTGATGATGCCCTCAATGCCATTGATAGAGCCAAAAATTGCGTCAATGGTTCCGGTCATGATACCCTGCCGGAATACGCCCACCAGACTTGCATTGATGGCGCAGGTCGGACCTCCGGACTGTGCAATTGCAATGTTCATAGATCTTCCTCCCTTGAATTCTGTTCCTGTGCATCCCACAGAATGCGTGGTACTTTCATTATACCAAATCTTCCGACCGATTGCAAGACATTTCGAGCCGCTTTGGGGGAATGTTACATTTGCACGAAGTTGCCTGACAAAAACTGTGCGTTTTCACAAAGATTCGGCGCGGGGTGCTTGCAATGACGAGGGTGGCGTGGTATAATAGAGGGGGATTTTTTCAAAAAATACAGAAATTTTTCCAATCTTTTTCAATCCGCGTTGTTATATAAGTAGAATCCACCTAACAAGGAGGGAAAAATGGAGAGAGTGATTGAAAGCTATCTCCGTTATCTCAGTGGTGACCAGAATGGTTTGCGCGACATTATTGAGCAATATTGGAACAGTATGCTGCTCTTTACCAATGGTTACATACATAACCTGACCGATGCTGAGGACATTGCACAGGAAGCCCTGATCAAGCTTTCCATCAAACGTCCGAAATTTGAATATGATGCACAGCTCAAGTCGTATCTGTTCAAAATCTGCCGCAATCTTTCCCTGAATTATCTGAAAAAACAGGGACGTGCGCAGAGTATCGAACCGGAGATGATGGAGAATATTGAGGACCAGCTGCAAAATGTGCAGGAACAACTGGAGCTTGACGATACCAAACGAATGCTCCACCAAGCCATGGCACAGCTCAAGCAGGAATACCGCGAAGTGCTGTATCTGCGGTATTTTGAGTCCATGTCCACAAAGGAGGCTGCCAGAGTTATGAAATGCAGTGAAAAAAAGCTCATTGCAATTGCGTATCAGGCAAGACAACAGCTGAAGAAAATTCTGGAAAAGGAGGGATTCAGCATTGAGAACCTATGATGAAATCGTTGCCAATGTGGTGGAAGCGACTGCTGCACACAAACGCCGCGTCCGGCTGGTGCAGCGCGTTGCCTCTGCTTCTGTGATGTGTGCCGCCTGCATCATCGGGCTTTCTGTCTACCTGAATCTCGAACCGCAGCAATATCTTCCGGAAACGGCAATTCCAGAAACCACCACCGAGCAACCCGAAACAACACAGATGACCGTGGAAGCATACGCTCCCTCCACCGCAGCAAGCTCTGCCGTCACGGAATTGACTGCGGTTCTGCCGGTCACTGTCCCGACTGATTCCACTGCATCCACCAATGCACCGGAACCAACCGATGCACCGGAACCGACCAATGCACCGCAGACAACGCATGAGCCGCAGACAACGCATCAGCCGACGATGACCGATGTACCGGAAACACCCATGCCACCACAGACGACCATTCCAACGGAGAGCCAGTGGATTCCTGCCACTACGGCAGCCTCAGAAGTGCCGCCGGCAACGACCGGACGGACTACAACCGCGCCGAAAGCTACCACCCACAGCTACACGACCAGAACCACAGAAACGATGGACAAAGATACACGCGAAACCAGTTCCATCCCTGACATTCAGCACACGCTCCCACAGAGCAGCGCAGCAACGGAAAGCACTTACCCTCCCAGCGATAATAGCCCAGAAACGACCACAGTACAGGAAACGACCGCAATGCAGGAAACAACCACAACGGAAACAACAACGGAAACGACCACAACGGAAACAGCCACGAAAACGGCCACGGAAAGTCAGGCTGTGCAGCCGGTTCTGTACTGCACTGCAGCATCCGGCAAGGCGCGCTGGCTTGCATGGACGGCGCAGCAGGAATAGCGGATGCAGCATCCGCAGGAAGAAAGAGGTGAAGGAAGTTATCGTTCCTTCAGGTATGCGGGGGAAGCGAGGGGCTTTCTCCGCATTATCTTTTTTGTGGTATTGTCTTTACGCTCTGCTCCGGCAGGGCGATTTTTCAGAAAAAGCCCATGCAAATCAATTTTCAAAAAATCGGTTTCAAAAGACAATAGCCTTTGGGGGCGGCGGTGCGCAGCACCGCCCTAAATCCCCCTCCCTTTGGGAGGAGGGGCTGGGTGCCTGAGCCTGAGTCAGGATGCTGCTTGAGGGCGACGGTATGCCGCAATAGGATTTAACTGCGGCTGTGGGGGCAGTTTGGGTAAGCTTTGATAAAGAATCATTGATTTGCGTAGAAAATGCCCGAAACCTATTGACATAACCATATGATTGTGCTATAATGAGAGTAATTCACACAGGAGGAACGTATGACAAACGGTAATTCGGACGACAACGCCGTCCCGTATCACAGTATTGCAGTATATCAGATGTACACAGGGCATAGTTCGCTTTCACAGGTGAGCTATACCCTTTTCCTGTTGTCCACGCGCTGGCGGAAATAACAGTTGAAGATGTAGGGAAAAGCGCAGTGAATGTGCGCAGATTGTGCAGTATTGTTTCAGTGTAAGGAAAGGAAAAGAATTATGAATTATGCACCTTCGATTATGATTATTGCAATTTGCATTGTGATGTCGATGTATTTTTCGGCAACGGAAACGGCATTTTCCTGCCTCAACCGAATCCGCATCAAAAACAAGGCAGAAAACGGCAACAAACGCGCAGCATTGGTACTGCGGCTGCTGGACAAATACGATGAAATGCTCTCCACCATTCTGGTGGGCAACAACATTGTCAACATCCTCTGTTCTTCCGTGGCAACGCTGCTCTTTGTAAATCTGCTCAAAGACCCCGACCTCGGCGCAACGGTTTCCACGGTGGTTATTACGGTTCTGCTGCTGATTTTCGGTGAAATTTCCCCGAAAACCATTGCAAAGGAGCGACCGGAGGGAATGGCAATGTTCTCCGCGCCGATTCTGCGTGTATTCATGTTCATTCTGACACCGGTGGCATTCATTTTCAAGCTCTGGCAAAATCTGATTTCCATGATACTCAAAGCACCGGCAGACCAGGGCATTACAGAAGAAGAGCTGCTGACGATCGTGGATGAAGCGGAGCAGGACGGCAACCTTGACAAGGACGAGAGCGAGCTGATCCGCAGTGCGATCGAGTTCAACGAACTGGAAGTGCGCGACATTTTCACTCCCAGAATCGACATTTCCGCGATTCCGTCCGACATCACCAAGGAACAGGCAGCGGCAGTTTTTTCCGAAACGGGATATTCCAGACTGCCGGTATATGAGGGAACACTCGACAACATCACCGGTATTCTGTATCTGAAAGATTTCTACAATTCTTCCTACAACCGCCAGACAGACATTCACGAGATTATCAAGCCGGTCATTTATGTTCCCAGAAGCAAGAAAATCAGCGACCTGCGCAAG
This sequence comes from Ruminococcus sp., assembly GCA_015066845.1. Taxonomy (GTDB): domain Bacteria; phylum Bacillota; class Clostridia; order Oscillospirales; family Ruminococcaceae; genus UBA3855. The sequence continues at coordinate 4,730 of SVNO01000092.1, forward strand.
GAATTGCAGCAGCAGCAATTGCACATTGCCGTTGTTACGGATGAATTCGGCGGTACGGTCGGCATTGTGACACTGGAGGACATTCTGGAGGAGCTTGTTGGTGAGATCTGGGATGAACATGATGAGATCATCCGTGAAATCAGCAAGGTAGACGAAAACCGATACATTGTATCGGGCAAGGCAAATATTGAGAAAGTCTTTGAAACGCTGGATATGGACAGCAATTTTGAAGCCATCACCGTTGGCGGCTGGGTTATGGAAATGCTCGAACGCATCCCCAGTACTGGCGAACAATTTACATATCGGAACTTGCAGGTGCAGGTGCTCAAGATGATGGGCAGACGCATTGAGCAGGTTGAAATTATCCTGACAGAAGAAAAGGAAAAGCACGTTAAAGCGGAGGATAATTAACATCTTTCGGGTTTTTCGACAGACTGAAAGGGGGCATCTGCCCCCTCAGAGATCG
>SVNO01000025.1 GCA_015066845.1 Ruminococcus sp.
CAGAGGGCGTTGCCCTCTGGACACCCACGAGCTTTTTGAAAAAAGCTCGACCAAAAACTTTTCCATTGCCTCCGGCATAAGAGGATAGTTTTTCTACAAGCTGAGTATCCCTTTTTGGGATGCTTTCTTTTTTGAAAAGTGGGGGCATTGATGCACATTCTGAAAATTTGTGATTGACAAAAAGCCCGGAATATGGTAAGATTATAAGGTATGAAAACCTACAAGACAGAAAGGATTCGCAATGGCAAGAAAAAAAGAACCCCCAAAGCCAAAGAAGCCAGCGATGGATGCTTGGTTTGAAAATGCCGGCATCACGCAGGAAGAAGCCATCACGGATACACTGGAGAAAAATTACCTCCCCTATGCAATGAGCGTTATCATCTCCCGTGCATTGCCGGAAATTGACGGCTTCAAGCCCTCCCACCGCAAGCTTTTATATACAATGTATAAAATGGGCCTGCTCAACGGTCCTCGTACCAAATCCGCGAATGTTGTTGGACAGACCATGCGCCTGAATCCCCATGGTGACGCGGCGATTTACGAAACCATGGTGCGCCTGACACGCGCAAACCAGAGCCTTCTGCATCCCTATGTGGATTCCAAGGGTAATTTCGGTAAGCAGTATTCGCGCGATATGGCATATGCTGCCGCACGTTACACTGAAGTGAAGCTCGCGCCCATCTGCGGTGAGCTGTTCCGCGATATTGACAAGGAAACGGTGGATTTTGTCCCGAATTACGACAATACCATGCCCGAACCGACACTGCTGCCGGCGGCGTTTCCGTCAGTACTGGTCAATGCAAATATGGGCATTGCCGTTTCCATGGCAAGCAATATCTGCCCGTTCAATTTGCAGGAGGTCTGCGAAACCTGCATTGCCCTGATGAAAAATCCCAACCACGACATCCTCTCCACCCTCAAAGGTCCGGACTTCCCCGGCGGCGGCTTCCTGCTCTATGATGAGGACGAGCTTCGCAAGATTTACGAAACCGGACGCGGCAGCGTCAAGCTCCGTGCAAAGTGGAATTATGACAAATCCGCCGGCTGTATCGAGGTAACGGAAATTCCCTATACCACGACATTGGAGGCAATCAAGGACAAAATCACCGAGCTTTCCAAGCAGGGCAAGCTGCGCGAGGTGTCCTATGCCCGTGATGAAATTGACGTGAACGGTTTCCGGCTTGCAATCGATGTCAAGCGCGGCACAGAACCTGACAAGCTCATGCAGAAGTTGTTCCGCATGACTCCCTTGCAGGACAGCTTCGGCTGTAATTTCAATATCCTCGTCGGCAGTACTCCCAAGGTCATGGGAATCCGTGAAATTCTCACGGAATGGACGGCATTCCGTGAACAATGCGTTCGCCGGAGAATTTACTTTGACCTAAACAAGAAGAAAGAGAAGCTCCATCTCCTGCTCGGTCTGAAGAAGATTCTGCTGGATATTGACAAGGCGATTGCCATTATCCGCGGCACTGAGGAGGAAGCGGAAGTTGTTCCAAACCTCATGCAGGGTTTTGACATTGACGAAATTCAGGCGGAATATGTTGCAGAAATCAAGCTGCGACATCTCAACCGCCAGTACATCCTCAACCGTCTGAAGGATGTGGATGCACTGAAAGCGGATATTGACGACATGGAGGACATTCTCTCCAAGCCTGAACGCATCCGCAAAATTATCATCGCAGAACTGAAAGACGCGATTAAGAAGTACGGTCAGCCCAGAAAGACGATGTTCTACCATGCAACCGAGGAGGACAGTGCGCCTGCTGAGGATGATACACCCGATTATCCGGTGCATCTGTTCCTGTCCAAGGAGGGGTATTTCAAGAAAATCACGCCCCAATCTCTGCGCATGAGTGGTGAACAGAAGGTCAAGGAGGGCGACAGCATAACACAGCAGGTGCAGGCGACGAACAAGACAGAGCTTTTGTTCTTCACCGACCGCGCACAGGTGTACAAGACGCGCGCGAGTGCGTTTGAGGACAGCAAGGCGAGTCTGCTGGGTGATTACATCCCTGCAAAGCTTGGCTTTGATGAGAATGAGCATGTGGCAGCGATGATCTGCACCACGGATTATTTCGGAACGCTGCTCTTTGTCTTTGAAAATGGCAAGATTGCGAAAGTTCCGCTTTCTGCCTATGCCACCAAGACCAACCGACGCAAGCTGACGGGGGCATGTTCGGACAAGTCCGCGCTCGTGCAGATGTTCCACCTGACGGAGGAAACCGACATTCTGCTGCGCTCCAGCGGCAACCGCGCAGTGCTTGTCAGCACGGAGGAAATTGCGGAAAAGACCACACGCAGCACACAGGGCGTACAGGTCATGACGCTCAAGGCGAAACAGGCGATTGTTTCGGCGGAAATTCCGGAGGGCGAATATCTCCAGACCGCCCAAAGCTACCGGATTCGTTCCATTCCGGCTGCCGGAAAACTGGCAAAGCAGCTGGAGGAAGCCAACCAAATGGAACTGCTTTGACGAAAATTCTACAGCAAATACTAAGCTTTATGCAATATAACATTAACACGATTCCCCCTCTAAAAAGAGGGGGAATTTGTTTGTCATACCAATCCTAGATAATATTTTGCAAATTGTGATAGACCATATTCACACGGGTAAAAGAAATACCCACTCTTACGAATGGGCATTTCCAGTAATTCATGTAAGTACGTCCAAAATGGATTATTCCTTTACACCACCGAGTGCAACGCCGGCAATGATGAACTTGGACAGAATGAAGTAAATAACAACGATCGGCAGGATGGACAAGGTGATACACAGATAGTTTACACCGTAGTCAACGTTCTTGTCGAAGCCCAGTACCTTGGATACCATGATGGGCATTGTTACCAACTTATCATTCTTCAGAATCATGTTCTGTGTATAGAAGTTGTTCCAGTTTGCTACGAAAGCGAAGATTGCCTGTACAGCAATCGCAGGCTTCATCATCGGGATTGCAATGGTGAGGAATGTACGGAACTCACCGCAACCGTCAATTCGGGATGCCTCTACGATGTCCAACGGGAACGAGGATTTCATATAGGAAACCATAAAGAATATGACGGCTGGCGCGGCAATTGCCGGTACAATCAGCGGAATGAAATTGTTAATCAGGTTCAGGTCGTACATGAACTTAACGAAACCAGCAGAGGAAACCTGTACCGGAATCATCATAACAGCAATGATAAAGGTGTAAGCTGCGCTTCTTACCTTGAAATCATAAACTGTCAGACCATAAGCGGTCATTGCGGAGAAGAATACTGTCAGACCAGTGGTGCAGCCAGCGATAAGCAAGCTGTTGAGATAACCCTGAAGTACCTTGAAAGAGCCGGAATACTGACGAGCAGCACCAGTCTTTACCTTACCATTCAGAGTATCAAAGTTGTCCATCAGGCTGCCGCCAAACCAGAAGTTGGACGGATTCTTCGCCAGATCCATGTGCGCATGGGTGGAGTTTACAATCAGAATAAAAATCGGGACAAGACAAATCAGTGTCAGAATTACGCAGACAATGAAGATACCTGTGGACTTCGCCATGAGCTTTGCATGGTAATTGTCCTTCGGCTGTCCATACTGTTGTTTCATACTCATAATGACAGCCCTCCTTGCTTCATCTTAGCCTTGTACTGCTTCATAGCTCTCTTACGCTGTTTCTTCTTCGCAATTTCGTCCTTATCACGGTTCATGTAGAATGTGATGGAACCGAGCACAGCAGTGATGGCAAAGATAATGATGGAGGCAGCACCTGCAAGACCATAGCTTGCCTGCTCAACAGTACCCTTGTTGAAGTTCTGGTAAATGAATACTGCAACAGTTTCAAGGTCCTTATCGAAGTTCGCACCTGTGTGATACAGGAAAGGAATATCGAACATCTGCAGACCACCGATCATGGAGGTTACGAGTGTGTAAACCATGATGGGCTGAAGCAGAGGAAGTGTAACCTTGAAGAATACCTGTCTGGAGTTCGCGCCATCAATATTGGCAGCTTCAAACAGGGACGGGTTAATACCCATAATACCGGACATGAGCATGATCATGGTATTACCAAACCACAGCCATGTCTGGATGAACATAACCATAATCTTGGAGACTACGGGGTCAGTGACGAACTTAATCGGTTCTTCCATACCCATGTTCATGAGTGTGGCATTGACAAAGTAATACTTGGAGTCACCGAACAGGTTAACATACAGAGCAGCAACAGATGCAGCAGTGATGATATTCGGCATGTACATTACTACCTTGAAGAAGCCCTTGCCAGGCAGCTTTACCTTTGCATCAGTAAACCATACAGCCAGCAGCAAAGAAAGCAGAATCTGGGGAATAAAGTTACCGAACCAAAGAATAAATGTGTTGCCAAGTGCATCCAAGAACTCGGCTCTGATGTCTGCAGCACCAGCAGCCATACCCTCACCAAACAGGATGGTGGTATAGTTGTCCAGTCCTACCCACTGTCCGTGGTTCTTCTGGTTGCCCTGGAAGGACAGAATAAATGTGTAAATCAACGGCCAAATCTGGAAAAAGCAATACACAAGGAAAAAAGGTGCAATGAACATATATCCATATTTAGCATAGCTGATTGATTTGATACGACGCTGTGCAGCTGACGCCATTTTCCTTTCACCCTCTCGACAAGAAATTACAACATGCGCCTATGGGGGCATAGTACCCCCACAGGCAACATATTTTAGTAGTTAAATTTAGACTGTTTTGCTAAATTATTCAGAGAGGTCGGGGTTAGCAGCCAGTGCATCAGATACATATGCTGCGATTACATCGTCAACAGACTTGTCGATGTTCTCTCTCAGAGCCGGCAGATATGTGTCCTTCAGGGACTGGTCATACTTGGAGATTGTTGCGCTCATGTCGATACCAGCAGCTACGTCAGCCAGTACTGCGAACTGATCCTGACCGCCCAGCAGAGCGTTGCTGTTAGAACCAGCAGCTACGATGTTGTTCATAGCAGTCTTGCTGTTTACGAAGTCGCCAGAAGCCAGAGCGTATTCTTCCATTGTCTCTGCATTTACTGTGAATGTTCTGATGAAGTCAGCAGCCATTGTAGCATTGTCGCAGTTCGGGGATACACAGAGCCAAGAACCGCCCCAGAAGTATTCCTGCGGACCTACAACGATGTTCCAGTTACCAGCAGTACCGCCGTTCTGCTCCAGCTGTGCGCCTACGCCGAGGCACCATGTGGAGTAGAAGTAACCCAGAGCTTCACCGTTCAGACCAACGTTTGTCCAGTCAGGTGTCCACTGGTCGATTGCCGGATTTACATAACCAGCGTCAACCATTTCCTTAGCCATTGCTGTGAAGTCCTTAACAGCTGTGGTGTTCAGAGTTGTACCATCAACCCATGCTGCACCTGTAGCTGTGGAGAAGCACTGCCACAGACCGCCGAGTGTTGCACACATCTTAACCTTGCCATCAGTAGCATCCTTCAGCTTCTGAGCTGTAGCCTTGAAGCCATCCCAGTCGCCGATAGCTGCCTGCATATCCTCAGGTGTTGTGATGCCGAGCTTTTCAGAAGCGATATCGGTGTTGTATGCGAAACCGCCTGCTGCTGCCTGCCAGGAAGCACCCTTCAGAACGCCGCTGTTGTCAGTAGCGATCTTTACAGTGTAGTCATATGCGTCGGAGAATTCGGAATCAGCGATACCCAGATCGGACAGCGGAGCTGCGAATGTGTTATCGTTGATGTAGTTCAGAATCCAGCCAGCCTCTGCTACGAACAGGTCAACATCGTCGCCGCTGTTGAGGTATGTAGCGTACTGAGTAGCTGCCTCACCGCCGTTTGTACCGCAGTTCTGATACTTGATGGTCTCGCCAACAACTGCATCAGTGTTCTTTGTTACATACAGGTCGAACATGTTGTTCAGGTCTGTGTCAGTCCAGCATACGATTGTCAGGCAGTCGCCATCGTCAGCCAGCTTAACTTCGCCGCCTGCAGGCTTCTCAGCCTCAGACTCTTCGTCAGCCTTGGACTCTTCGTCAGCCTTGGACTCTTCATCAGCCTTGGACTCAATCTCAGCCTTGGACTCTTCTGTCTTGGACTCTGTGGTGGTACCGCCGCAAGCTACGAATGCTGTAGAAGCCATAGCCAGTGTTGCGAGCAGTGCCAGTGTTCTCTTCAGTTTGCTCATTGGTAATTTCCTCCTTAATATATATCTATTATATTTCCCTGTGAAATATAATATTCCAAAGTTAATCCGGTGTTCCCACCGTTTCCCCTTTCATCAGGTCGCCGCTGCAGAACTGCACACGCTCCTCCTGGGGGATTTCCTCTTTCCGGAGCAGCCGCAGGAGCATGTCTGCTGCCTTTCTGCCCATTGCCTCTGTGTCCTGTGCAATCGTGGTGATCGTCGGACGCAGCATCCGGAGCAGCGGTGTTCCGTCATAGCCGATTACGGAAATATCTTTTCCGATCCTCAGCCCTTCTTCCCGAATCGCGCTTACACCTGCCAATGCGCAGATGTCATCGGGATAGAGAATGCAGGTCGGCCGTTCCTCGCTGCGGAGCAGTTCCAGTGTAATCTGGTAGGACAGATCCGCGTCAAGGTATTTCGCCTGTCGGAGATAGGTTTTCTTCACATCATGCTGATGAACACGGATGACCTCGCAGAATGCTTCGACTCGTGCGCTTGTTACCTGTGAATCCTCACCATAGATGTATGCGATTCTTTCATGCCCCTGTTCCAGTGCAAATGCCAGTGCGTCGCGCATTCCTTTTTCATTATCGGAAACAACTGCGTAGCCGCCGGCTTCCACATGGTCAATGGAAACAATCGGGAAATCGCTTGAAAGCAAACGCTGCACTTCCGATGCGTTGAAGTCAACGCAGGCAGCAAGTACGCCATCGACATTACGGTACATACAGTGCTCATAATAGGAGTAGGCTTCATCACCAATCTGGTTGCTGATAAAGGTCAGGTCGTAACCGTTCTGCTCCATTATCACCTTGAAGCTGTCAAGAATCGCCGCGAAGTAGTGGTGCTTCAGACCGCTGTTTGCCTTGTCCACCATGAGAACCCCGATATTATAGGTTTTTTTGGTTTTCAGGGCACGAGCCATAGAATTCGGCAGATAACCGAGCTGCTTGGCAGTTTCACGGACACGTTTCTTTGTCGCAGAGCCGACATCATCGTGATCGTTGAGTGCTTTGCTTACGGTTGCCGCAGAACATCCACAGGCATTCGCAATGTCTTTAATTGAAACCATTCACACACCTTCAATTCAACGATGTCTCGCTTGATACTGTCGCCATCGCATATAGCGATTGCTTTCATAATAAATATACAACACTCTGCCCAAAAAGTCAATGCTTTAATCCATTCTTTCATTTTTTTTGAATGTTGTGTACAAAAAAATGCCCGTTTTTTTGTGCAGGTTGTATACTTTTTCAGCGTTTTTTCTCATTTGTTACAAAACGGTAACTTTACCGTTTTTTAGATAATTTGCACGGAACATCACGATTTTCAAGGACAACAAAGGTTACAAATGCTGTAATTTTTCATCATCTTGCACAAAAAAGAGAAAAAATCGGGACATGAGAAAAAAGGGGGTTGCAATTTTTTGGTGAATATGCTATAATAGTAAGGATGTTTCTGTAGCTCAGCTGGATAGAGCGACCGCCTCCTAAGCGGTAGGTCGGGTGTTCGAATCACCTCAGGAACGCCATCGCTCGTGTATACGGGGGATTCAGCTTGTCGAAAAAGTCTTTTTCTGGGGTTAGTGCCCCAAGGCTGCCCCCACCCCAACCCCTCCCCGAGGGGAGGGGCTTTATAGGAGGCGGCTGCGCCGCCTCCACCGCCCAAGGGGCGCAGCCCCTTGGAACCCCGCTTGGGGGCTATCGCCGCCTTGCCCCCGCTTAAGTTGATGACATTGCCCACCCCGTGGGGAGTCACCCGCCCCCTTTTGCGGAGCTATCGCTCCGTGTTTGATTTTAGGTTTTTCTACAGACTGCATCCCTCGTGTATACGGGGGATTTTTTTGTTGTCGCGCCTGAAAATGTGGGTTTCTGGCGGAAAGCCCCTTTTCGCTTTTTTTAATAAACTGAACAGCGGAGCCGTGAAGCTCCGCTGTTGTTGTGTTTTACCTTGAAGTTGTTATTCTCCCTGAATCGGAAGTGTCTTTACCAGTCCGATGGTGAACTTCAGAATGTTCATTGCGTCCGTGGTCGTGGGCTTGCCGTCCTGATCTACGTCCGCATTCAGTGTGCCCTCTGCTGTCAGCTTATCACCGGCAAGCAGGTTGCGGTTGAGCATCAGTACGTCCACAATATTCACTTCTCCATCCACATTGACATCACCATAATTCGCTGCCGGATCGACAGCTACATTGGTGGTTGTGAATACGGTTGTGTTCGTTGTATCCTTCTTGGATGTTGTTTCCTTCTTGGTCGTTGTTTCCTTCTTAGTTGTAGTCGCGGCGGTTGTTGTAACCTTCTTGGTTGTAGTCGCGGCGGTTGTGGTTGCCTTGGGCTTTGTGGTCTGTGCAGGTGTATTGGTAGAATCACCGCGGATGGGGTCGGAATCCGGAGACATCATCATGTCCAGATTGCTTCCCTCGCTGCTTGCATAGCTGCTGTAATATTCCGCTACGGAAATACCGGTGTTATTCACACCAAGCGGACGCTCATGGTCAAGACCGATGTACTTGCCGGAGGATGCTGTCTGCCAGAGTGACGGTTCAAACAGACCGTACTTCTCGTCATCCCATGTCTTGAAGTCGTTGCCGAGCAGACCGCCGGTATCGCCGGAGTTGGGATTCAGACACCAGAATGTGTGGTTGATGTGGTTGGCGATCATGTAGTTACGCAGCAGCTCCATCCATTTCTGGTTATCGCCAGCGTCCATATGACCGCCCCATTCGCCGATGAGCAGGGGTGCAATATCCTCCTCTACAATGTATGCCCATGTGTCATACCAGTAGTCATCGAGCAGCGTCTGGGTTGTGAAGTCCTTTTCAAACCATGTCTGTGCATAAACGGATTTACCATAGTCATGGGGAGAATACACGATCTGGCTTGTGCCGGAATCGGGCGTGATGGGATAGTCACGCACACCACGCAGGTTACCGCCCCACCATGCGCCATGCCACGGGGAAGCGTCACCGGTTGCGCCCCATACGTCGGGTGTATCGTAGGTGTGACCAAGCTCTGTCTTGGGGTACTGCTCCACGCCCTCAATGAAAATCAGCGCATTGGGGTTTACTTCCAGAATGGCATTTGCGCACTTGGTTGCAGCGTATGCCCAGTTATTCTCATCGGTAGTACCATCCCATTTTGCGATATTATCGGGGCATTCAGCGTCGTATGCGCGCTTGCCGTGCGGCTCGTTCTTCAGGTCGTAGCCAAGGAGCGTGTCATCATTGGAGTACTTGTCAGCCAGCCACACGAGCGTTTCGATCCACAATTCGGTGGTGATGCCAGCTTTGCCGTACCACAGCTCATAGTTATGACCGGAGTTGTCGGAATGCGGGCTGTGAATGTCGATAAATGCTTTCAGACCGTACTTTTTGCACTTCTGCATGATGATGTCAAAAATCTGCATACTGTCCTTGAGCGTCTTGCCGTCCTCCAGTACGAAATCACGGTTGATATCGCCGTACTTACCAGCAGGGGTAATTGTACCGTCCTCGCCTACCACATCCGTGGGCGGATTGAAGGAAGCCTGCACGGAGCTGACCGGATTCGGGCTGCCCTCCATCCATGAAAGCAGAAGCTCGGAGGAAATGGGGAAACGGATCACATTGATACCATGGTCGGCAACTGAGGAAAGGAAGTCGTCCACGTCCGTTGCATACAGACCATGCGCACAGTTTTCGGAGCAGTTGAAGCCGAACCAGTTCGCGCCGGTCAGCCATACTTCGTTGCCGTCCTTATCGTACAGGCGGCTTCCCTCTGCGTGAAGCCAGTCGTCATTGCCATCATCCACAGCGTTAACGGGCATCATCATGCCGCTTGCTGCCATGCTTGCGCCAAGCGTCAGAGCAGACAGTGCAGCGATCATTCTCTTCCAGATTTTCATAATACGCATCCTTTCCTTATTTCACCGGAAATTCTTTCACGAGTCCGATGGTATACTTCAGAATATTCATTGCGTCCGTGGTCGTGGGCTTGCCGTCCAGGTCTACGTCCGCATTCAATGTGCCCTCTGCTGACAGCTTTTCACCTGCAAGCAGGTTACGGTTGAGCATCAGCACGTCCACAATACTCACTTCGCCGTCCACATTGACATCACCGTAAACCGCTGTTGTCGGATTCTCCGGCTCAGGCGTGGTGACGGGCTTGGTAGTGGTTGTTACAGGCTTTGTTGTAGTGACCACGGGCTTGGTTGTTTCGGCAGGCTTGGTTGTTTCGGCAGGCTTGGTTGTTTCGGCAGGCTTGGTTGTACCGGACGGAACTTCGGGGTCCATCGGCTCGGATTTGCCGCCTGCGTCAAGGTTGCTGCTGCCGCCGCTTGCATAGTATTCTGCAACGGAAATACCGGTGTTATTGATACCCAGCGGACGTGCATGGTCAAGACCGATGTACTTGCCGCCGCTTGTCTTCCAGAGGGATTCCTCCATCAGACCATACTTTTCATCGTCCCACTCAATGGAAGAACCATTTGCAGGTGTGAAGCCCATGGAAGTCCACAGACCGCCGGTGTCACCGGAGTTGGTATTCAGACACCAGAATGTATGGTTGATATGATTGTCCACCATGTAATCACGCAGCAATTCCATCCACTTCTGGTTATCGCCGCCCATGTGACCGCCCCACTCACCAATGAACAGCGGTGCGATTTCCTCGGCATTGATGTATGCCCATGTATCATACCAGTAGTCATCCAGCAGCGTCTGGGTTGTGAAATCCTTGTCAAACCAGCTCTGCGGCCATACGGACGGGCCGTAGTCATGCGGAGAATATACAATTTTGCTGGTGCCGGAGCTTGCCAGCTTTACCGGATAATCACGCACACCACGCAGCTGACCGCCCCACCAGCCGGGATAGTACGGCGGATTGCTCTCGGAGTCGGGCTGACCCCACTTGAAGCTGTCATTGCGCACCTGCTGCTCTACGCCTTCGATGAAAATGAGCGCGTTGGGGTTGACTTCCTGCATTGCATCGGCGCATTTTTTCGCTGCATACGGCCAGTTATTCTCATCAGTTGAACCATCCCACTTCGCAGCAGCACTGCCCTCCTGACCCTTACCGTGCGGCTCATTCTTCAGGTCGTAGGCAATGATGGTGTCATCATTTGCGTATTTGCCTGCAATCCAGACAAGCGTATCCTGCCAGATTTCAGAAGTGACCTCCGTGCCGTCGGGCATGATCGCCATGGTATCCGAACCGCCTGCATCGGGATGATAATACCAGAGATTGTAGTTGTGACCGGAGTTGTGTGCGGTCGGGCTGTGCACGTCAAGAATGACCTTGATACCGTAGTTCTTGCACTTACTCATGATCACATCAAAAATCTGCATACTGTCCTTGAGTTCACCGGCTGCATCACAGAAATCGGGATTGATGGTGTATGCCGGATCGTTGTTTGCCTGTACGCTGGATACGGGGTTGGGTGTGCCGTTCATCCATGAATACATCAGCTCTGTGGAAATCGGTACGCGAATGACATTGATACCATGGTCAGCGATGGTGGACAGTGCATCGTCCACATCTACGCTCCAAAGGTAGTGCAGGCAGTTTTCACTGCAATTGAAGCCGAACCAGTTTGCACCGGTCAGCCACACTTCGTTGCCGTCCTTGTCATACAGACGGCTGCCAACAGCGTGGAGCCAGTCGTCATTGCAATCGTCCACGGCGTTGGTGTCCAGGTGCAGCATTGCACCTGCGGCTGTACTGCAGCAGATTGTCAGTGCAGCAACAGCTGCTGTCAGTTTTTTCCAGATTTTCATGATAATACCTCCTCTTTTTTATCACGAGCATGGTGATGCCGTGCCGCATCATCCTATACACTATTATTGTAACCGATTTTCGTTCATTTGTCAATGATTTCTTGCGGAATAGGTGATAATTCTATGGATTCTTTCCAATTTTCCTGTAAAAAGCGGATTTCCAGCGCGTTCCAGCACAACAAATGCCATCAAAGCCGTGCAAAGCAGCGGCAGCACGCTGTCCTGCGTAAGGGCGGCGGTGTAATCGTGCGTCGAAAGAAAAACGGTCTGCATGGGAATTTCGCAGAAACAGAGGGCAGTCCGGCAGAGCAGGTAACTTGCAGCGGCGCAGCAGCAGCGCGTGACCCAAAACCTGCGCCACGGGAAATTCCCCCCACATATCGCGGCATTCTGCAAATGCACACAAATCCCCCCAAAGGAGAGCAGTGCCGCCGCTTCGGGCAGACTGCCGCCGGATGCGAGGAATTCCGGCAAGGAGCTGATTTCAAGGATTGCGCCGCAGCAAGCCTGCAAACGCATGGGGGCAATTCCGGTCATAGCGGCGGCATATTCCCCTATACTGCGGAACAATTCCCCGAAAATCGCTGTCACAGCCGAGAACAGGAGAATCATCGCGCAGATTTTCACCATCGCCGCCGCGCCGCTTTCCACAGCGGATGTGAAGTCTGTGGAAAGTACACGCACCTGCCGGCTCTGGGACACAGTGCATCCACGGAGCAGCCAGAGCGCGAGCAGAAAATTCGGGAGGATGATAGAGAGCATCATGATAAGAGGGATAATCTGCGGAACTTCTGTATTTTTGCAAATCAGTCCCAGCAGAAATGCCGGCCCGCAGCCGAAACAGCAGCACAGCAGGCGGTCGCATTGTGCTTGCGGCAGGTGTTCGCGCTCTTGGAGCTGCGCGAGGAGCTGTACGCCGACAGGATATCCGGCAAATTGAGAAAACAGCCATATCAGGAGTAAAATCCCATCCGTGCGCAGGAATTTCCGGCACAGCCGATGAATCGGACGCGCGGCAGCATTGAGCAGTCCTGTCCGGATGCAGAACGCGGAGAGCACCGAAAAGAGATAGAGTGACGGAATTATCACCAGCACACAGCGCGTTCCGGCAGCGAGCATTGCTTCTGTGACTGCTGCGCGGAAGTGCAGGGCTGCTGCAAAAGCCCCGATGCATGGGAAAATATAGAGGAATTCATTTCGTTTCATAATCTCACCCACCGCATTTTATGCGCGGATTTCCGGCGATATGCGCATAGTTTTGCGGCGCGGCGCATACCTTGAAGCGAGGTGATGGGTTTGGGACTGCATTGGAAACGCACCGTGCGCAGCTGGGTTTATCTGGAAACATACCTGCATTTATCGGGCAATCGTGAGCTGCGTGTGGAAAATTGTACACAGATTTTAGAGTACCACGACAGCCTTGTACGGCTGCGGACGCGCGACATGACGGTGGAAATTTCCGGTGACGCGCTGCGCGTGTTCGATTATAATGACAGCAGTGTGACAGTGCGCGGCACAATCACGGACATACGGCTCAAGGAGGGGAAAAAATGACTGCTCTACAGCAAAAATACGACATTACTGCCATGGGCGGCAGGCTCTATCCATTCATCAATGCCATCCGGCGCAGCGATGTGGTTTGTACGCATCAGCATTGCCGCGGCGAGGTGTTCTACTGCCGAATTCATGGCAGGCATCTCGAAAAAGCGCAGGAACTTGCGAAAAAACAGGGTGTCACACTCACCTGCACACCGCGCCCCTCGCTGTCTCGCAGGCTTCGCCGTTACCGGTGGCGGCTCGGTATTCCGCTTGGGGTGCTCCTGTGTGCCGGTATCCTCTTCTATTTTTCAAACACCGCCGCTGTCATCGAAATTCGTGGAAATTCCGTGGTTTCTGAAAGCGTCATCCGTTCCGTTCTCGCGCAGTCCGGCATTTCCGAGGGTGTGTGGATTGCCGGCATTGATTTTCCACATTCCGAGCGCGCACTCCAGCTTGCTGTGCCGGAGATTTCGTGGGTAGGCATCCGCAGCAACGGCAACCACCTGATCGTGGAAATTTCCGAGGCTTCGCCCCAGATTCCCATGCTCGCCGAACGTACCCCCTGCAATGTGGTGTCCTCGTATGACGCACAGATTACTGATGTGCGCGTGTACCGCGGACATCTTGTGCGTCTTATCGGGGATGGGGTGGCTGAGGGGGAACTTCTGGTCAGCGGCGTGTTTGAGGATGATAAAGGGCATGTGAACTACCACCATGCAATTGCCGAAATTACGGGGATTTATCAAAAGGAAGCGGAGCTTTCGGAATACCACAATGTCAGCCGGACATCCCCCACCGGCAGCACGCATGTCCGGCGATTTTTTCGCCTGCTTTCGCTCAAAATTCCCCTTGGTTCAGGGAATCACGGATTTTCTGAATACCGTGAACAAGTGACGGATACACCGCTGTGTTTTCTTGGGCAGGTACTCCCGTTCGGGGTAGTGCAGCAGACTTTTACGGAAACGGAAACCACCGTTTCCACGCGGAATCCAGAGGAAACGCAGCTCGCACTCAATGGGGCGATCGTGCGGTATGAGAAAAATTTTCTGGAGGACGTGAAAATCCTTCAACGGGATATTGCCTATTCTGCGGATGAAAACGGCATGTCTGCACATCTTGTCTATACGGTCGAGGGGGAGATCGGGCGGGTTTCCGACATTTACATAAAATAAAAAGCAGAGTGGCAAGCCACTCTGCTTTCATTGTTATTGCGTTTCAGTTACTGATTAAACCGGGAAGGACTTAACCAGACCGATTGTGTACTGCAGGATAGCCAGAGCATCAGCTGCAGAAGGTGCGCCGTCCTGGTCAACGTCTGCATTCAGGATACCCTGATCAGTGAGCTTTGTACCAGCCAGCAGGTTCTGGTTCAGTACCAGAACGTCGCGGATGTCAACAGTGCCATCGCAGTTAACGTCACCGAGGGTCAGCTTGCCAGGATCTACAACAGGATCATCACCAGTCGGAGGTGTGGGAACTGTACCGTTCTCATCATTACCCTGGTCATCCAGGAAGGATGCAGCCCAAGCCAGAGGAGAGTTCCAGTTGATGGTGATTTCGTTTACAGACCAAGCGTCGTTCTTGTCCAGATAGCAGAGCATCGGAGCGAGTTCGCCGATCTTGTAACCAGCACCCTGGATCATCGGGTCGTTCATGTTGGAGTTCATACCACCGGACAGACAGCCAGACGGAGCCCAAGGCCAGTCAGACTTCATCTCATGGCACCAGTATCTGTGGTGAGGATTAGCAGTTACATAACCGTCTACACCGTAGCCAGTTACGAAGGAATTCTCGTTAGCATTTCTACCGAGGATGTAGTCCATAGCCTCAGCTACGCCGTCGAGGTAATCAGTATCGCCTGTTACGTCATAAGCCAGACCCATGATGATTGCGTTGTTTACAACCATGGAGTTGGAGCCCCACTCATAACCGCCCTCGAGTACGAATGTATCGTCCTCATAGGTATCGCCTGTAATTCTGGTTACAGTTGTCTCATAGTCAACGCCCTTGTAAGGTGTACCATACTGAGAGTTAGCCTGCTGCTTACGATAGTCGTCAGCTGCAGCCTGGAAGGATTCAACAACCTTCTTAGCCTCTGCTTCAGTCAGAACGCTCTGGTTCATAGCGAGAGATGCAGTACCCAGGGATGCCAGAGTACCCCATGTGAAGGAGGTGAAGGAGCCCTTGTTCTCACCACCGAACAGCAGTGTCGGAACTTCAAATGCTTCCGGATATGCCTTCAGGTCATCATAGTACTGAGAATCGCCAGTTGTGATGTACAGCTCGCAAGCTGCCCAGTAGAATTCGTCAGCGATATGAGTATCACCGTAGGGGCCACCACCCTTGTTCTGATCCAGAGGTGCGAACATATCGTCCTTCTCGGAATCACCAACAACATCTGCATAGATGTCCTTGTACTTGGATGTGTACTCAGACTTTGCTGCTTCATAAGCCTTTTCAGCTGCTGCCAGATACTCAGATGCCTTGGAAGGATTGGAATCCTTCAGCAGTCTGGAGAGCTGACCGAGTGCTGCTGCTGTGTTCAGAGTAGCTGCATAGGTAGCCGGCTTGATAATACGCTTCGGGAACTGTACTGCCAGAAGCTTCTCGTCATCAGTTGTCGGATACGGCATTACACCCAGAGCAGTCCACTTGTAGTCATGCATCTTGTGGTATACCATACCGTCATCGCGCTGCATCTTCATGAAGAACTCAGCTTCCCACATCAGCTCGTTGAGGATATCCGGAACGCCGTCACCGGACTCAGGCAGGTTGTATACAGTACCAGAACCATCATCCCACTTGGAAGCATCGCCTCTGAATACGTTACGCTCGTACATGTTAGCCAGTGTCCACATGGAAACACCGCCGTTTACAACGTACTTACCATAGTCACCAGCGTCGTACCAACCGCCGGAAACGTCAATGCTCTTGGAGTAGGTCGGTTCTTCTGTGTAGATGAATACCCACTCGTCAGCGATATAAGCCTTATCCGGATCATGACCAGCGTCACGAGTCAGAGCAGCCTTGGAATCATTTCTACCTGCGTTAGCAACGGAGGATTCCTCAATCGGGATACCGGAACGGTTCAGATAGAAGTAGTTGATAGCATCTGTTACCAGAGTGCCATAGATGTCTTCACCGATTGCAAACGGCAGGGACTTCTTGCCATCGCACTCGATGTAGAAGCCTTCGCCTGTTTCTGTTACTGCGGAGAAGTCGATCAGCTGAGAATATGTCCAGGAAGCATCATCCTTCTTGTAGCCGGATGTTGTACCTGTGTAAACAGCCTTACCAGAGCCATTGTATACGGTGAATTCCTTTGCTGCGGAATCGCCTTCGTCAACGGACAGTGTAGCTTCCTTCGCACGGTTCGGGAAGTAACCTACCTGGTTAGCCTGGATGCCCATTTCCGGTTTCGGATCCTCAGGTACCCAGTCACCGGTGCTGCCGTCCATGTCGATCAGGCAGAGGTTATCGAACTTCAGGATGGTGTTCTCAGGGAAGCAAGGATTGGGTGTGTAGGTACCATCACCACCGAAGTGGAATGTCCACTCTACAGTACCCTTTGCCTCAGGATGGTCAGAGATATTCTCCATCTGTTCCTTGGTGATCTGGAATTCCCAAGCGAATGTTGTCCACTTGCCAGCAGAAATTGTCTGTGTCTTCCACTTATCCCAACCTTCATAGTACTTTACTTCAGTACCGGAGGAGGAAGCGGATTCCAGAGCTGCAGCAACTTCGTCCATGGATGCACCTTCCATGTAATCCATGCTCAGCGGAGTACCGTTGTTATGCCAATACTCAGCGTCATCGTTTGTGATGTCACCCATCTTAGCATACATGTTACCAGCAGATGTTGTGTAAACAGAGTAGCACAGACGATAAGTATTACCATACTCAATCGTGAGACCTCTGTGACGGAACTGGCAGTCCCATCTGTCCTCACCACCGTTGGAAGCACCACCGGGGTTCTTGATCAGGATGGAATAAACGCCATTGTCGATTGTGAACGCCATAGAGCCTGTACCGTTTTCGCAAACGTGCCACGGCAGACCTGCGCCCTCGTTAAATGTACCCTCGCCCAGCATCTGTCCTGCATAGGCAGTCAGGGTTGTGATAGAAGCTGCGGATGCACTTGCTACCATAGCCATAGCGGTAACACTTGCAGCGAGCTTCTTGCCGATCTTTGTCTTCAGCATGTTTTACCCTCCCATAATAAATAAATGGTTTTTTGCATCCGACAGTGCATTGCGGATGCGCTTACGAACTGACGGAAACGCAGACATTCCAAATTGTATAGAATTCCCACGATTTCCTATCAAGTTTATTATAGTACATTTCACCAAAAAAGTAAAGTCTTTTTTTGATTTTCGGAATATATTCTAAACCAGAACGCACTTATTTGTGCACATTAACCAAAATTGTTGAAAATTTCCATGTTTAGCAGGGCGTGGGCGCGGATTAGTTGGGATGCGGTTTTGCATGAATTTTCGGGCAAAAATAAAACACCGTGGAGAATTTTCGGGGATCAGTGCGTCTGTCATTGCCCCATGGGACGGTCACAGGGTTTCGCAGAATTTCCAGTGCAAAGCAAAACGCCCCGAACGATCGGGGCGTTTGGATGCATCATTAAACGGGGAAAGCAGTTACAAGACCGATGGTGAACTTGAGGATGTTCATTGCATCCGCCGCTGTCGGCTCACCGTCCACATCTACGTCAGCTGCAAGACGTGCTGTTTCATCCAGTACTACGCCTGCGCCGAGGAGGTTTCTGTTGAGTGTGAGAACGTCGCGGATGTCTACCTCACCGTTGAGGTCAACGTCACCATACATGAATTCCGGTGTAACAGAGGGTGTTGTCGGTTCGGTTGTTCCCGGTGTTGTGACAGGCTCAGTGGGAGTCACAGGATTGTCGGTGCTGCCGCCCGGTTCTGTGGGCTTTGCTTCTGTGCCGTCCGGCTCGATACCCCAGATGAGAGTACCATTGTCATACATGGTGATATACGGTGTATCTGCCATGTCCATTTCGCCGCCCTGTGTCAGTCCCTGGAAGGAGTAGTCATTGGTAGCGTCCCACTCAATACCGAGGTTATCCGGAATAGAGATACGGAACTGGCACTCGGAACGATGCTCGGACTGACCGGTGGGCATTACTACTGTACCGTCACTGAAAACCAGCTCTGCATAGTAGATGCTGCCCTCATAGTGAATCGGTTCGGAAATGCTGATTTCGCCCTTTTCACCTGCGTGTTGGTCGTAATTCACTTTCGTTGTAACATCGTCGATGGATGCGCCTGCAGCTTCCAGCTCAGAAATATCAAAGAAGTAACGGTAAGTCAGGTTCTTGACCTGTCTTGCCGGCCATGCGGAATGGTTCATGGCAAATGCCTTGATTTCCGTATAGCTCTTTGCGGACTGGTTGATGGAAGCGCGCATGTAGAATTCTGTCCACTTGGGCGTTTCTGTCGGCGGGAAGTCGGGGTCGGAAGAACCGCCGTACTTTTCAATCATTGCACAGAGTGCGGAGGTATAGCCTGCATTGTAGTCGATGGCTACCTCGGTGTACTGGTAGTCGCCGATATTATCGGAGTAGTTGCCTGTCTGGTCAGGGCCGCCGCAGAGTGCGCCGTACAGGATATGTGCGTGAGGCTTTGCATCATCGCCCTCTGTCTGACCGATGTTGCTCCACTTGTCGTTCCATGCGCCGGAAGAAGTTCTGTGATGCCATGCCTGCGGATAGCTCTCGCCCATACCAACGACATAGCTCATGTTCAGACCATTGTCACCGAACGCATAATTCATGATATTATCTGCAAATTCTGTATACTTCTTTGCATCTGCTGCATCATCTGCAAACAGCTCGTCAACTGCGACATAGGCAAGGAATGCAGTGGAGGTTGCGTGACGCAGAGAACCCCACTGGAACAGCCACGGCAGACCGTCGGGTGTGTAGGAAATCTGCTTGCCGCCGTAACCGGTTGTCCAGTATTCCAGATGCTTCTTGAACTGTTTCTTCCATTCAGCGTCACCGGTATTCATTGCATACAGGAGCGTACCGCCCTGCTGTACGTCGTCCCAGCAATAGCCCCATGTGAACTTCAGCTCATCGGACTGGGATTCCTTGCCCAGGTTCTGGATATAATCGCTTTCGCAAAGGTCGAGGTAGGATTTTTCGCCGGTTGCCATATACAGCCAGTTTGCTGCAAAGAACAGGTCATCGTAGAAGCTGGAGGGCTTGTAGTAAGCATGTTCCTCGCTGTCATCACCGATGGAACGCCATGCGTCTGCGCGCTCGAACAGATCCTTTGCGTGTGTCAGGTAATTTTCTGCCTTTGTGGGATTGGTGTCCTTGAAGATCATGTAGCCCTGTGCCAGAGCTGCCGCCATCTGACCTTGAATACAGCTGTCCTTGCAGGTATACTGCGGACGAACTGTTTCACCGGTCATCAGCTCGAACTTGTCCATGTACATTTCACATGCGCCCCACCACTTATGGTCGAAGCCGCCTTCGCCGACCATGTACACGATTTCATCGCCAAGGTCGCAGGCAACGAGGTAATCGAGAACATATTCGAGGTGATTCTTGTACATTTCCGTCTGACCGACAGCTTCAGGTCCGCCGGGATACTGAATCAGGCCCCAGCCAAGCGTCATCGCAGCATAAGCATTGGTCAGGGTAAATTTCAGGTGGTCACCGGCATCGAACCAACCGCCGGGAGTCGGGTCGTTGGTCATACAGTCTGCGCGCCATGAAATCTGGTTCCATTCCGGAAGTACGCCGTTCTGCTGTGCCTGATAGAAGAACATGGACTTCTGGAGTGCTTCACCGTAGTTGTAGGACGCAGCGTGCGCTTCCACGGGTGCTGTGAACAGATTCTGCATCGGTGCAACAGCAGCGGCTGCGCACAGTACAAGACTGGTCACAAATGCAATTGGTTTTTTCATAGTAATTCCCCTCTCTAAGAATTGATAGGCAATACCACAGAAAGATTTTACATAGATTGCACAGTCATGCATACTTTTGCAGTGTTGCCGTACTTTCATTGTACAACTTATTTCCAGAATTGTCAAGAGATTTCTGCACATATTTCGTTTTTTTCACTCCAAACTCCCCTTGTTGCATCGAAACGTGCAACTTTCTGCGGATTCCCTTTCTTTTTTGAAAGGGGGGATTGCGCATGGCACTGTATTCCGGCAGAAACGCCGTCAGCCGTATGTGGTCGGGCAGCGATGTCTGGACGGCATCGGCTGGCACTCGTTCGGCATGGACATCGGGGGTTATCAGCGACTGGGGCTATCAGGTGAAAAATGGTGCAGCCATCCTGACGCTCTGGCGCGGAGACAGCGCGTTTATCACAGCACCGTCCCGCATTGCAGGGTATCCGGTCACGGCAATGGCTGCGTCCGCCTGCAATTATGCACGGGCAAGGCTCGCGGTCATTCCTGACAGCGTAACTGAAATCGGATAAAAAAGCTGCTGCGCATCTCTGCGCAGCAGCTCCTCTATTATAATAGGTATACTTTTACTGATTATACACAGCCCTGTGCCTTCATTGCTTCAGCAACCTTGAGGAAGCCAGCGATGTTTGCACCTGCCACGAGGTCATTTTCCATACCATACTCAGCAGCAGCTTCAACGGAGGACTTGAAGATGTTCTTCATGATGCCCTTGAGCTTCTCGTCAACTTCTTCCGCTGTCCAGTTGTAGCGCATGGAGTTCTGGGACATTTCCAGACCGGATACTGCTACGCCGCCTGCGTTAACAGCCTTGGAGGGAGCAACGATAACGCCGTTCTGCTTGAGGTATGCAACTGCCTCGTTGGTTGTAGGCATGTTGGATACTTCTACATAGTACTTGATGCCGTTTGCAACGATCTTCTCAGCCTCAGCCATGCCAACTTCGTTCTGCGTTGCGCAAGGCATGATGATGTCAACCTTTGTGCCCCACGGCTTCTGACCTGCGAAGAATTCTACGCCGAACTTGTCTGCATAGTCCTGAACGCGGTTGCGGCAGGAAGCTCTCATTTCAAGCAGGTAATCCACCTTCTCAGGTGTGCTGATGCCATCGGGATCATAAACGTAACCGTCCGGACCGGAGATGGTTACTACCTTACCGCCCAGCTCATTTACCTTCTTAATAGTACCCCATGCAACGTTACCAAAGCCGGATACTGCAAAGGTCTTGCCCTTGATGGAATCGCCGAAGTGTTCGAGCATTTCAACAGTGTAGTAAACTGCACCGTAGCCTGTTGCCTCCGGACGAATCAGAGAACCGCCGTACTGCAGGCCCTTACCTGTCAGAACGCCTGTGAACTCATTTGCCAATCTCTTGTACTGACCGAACATGTAGCCGATTTCACGCGCACCTACGCCGATATCGCCAGCCGGTACATCGAGGTTCGGGCCAATGTGACGGAACAGCTCTGTCATGAAGCTCTGGCAGAAACGCATTACTTCTGCATCGGACTTGCCCTGCGGGTCGAAGTCGGAACCGCCCTTGCCGCCGCCCATGGGCAGGGATGTCAGGGAGTTCTTGAAAATCTGCTCAAAGCCGAGGAACTTGATGATACCGCTGTATACATTGGGAGCAAAACGCAGACCGCCCTTGTACGGACCGATTGCAGAATTGAACTGTACACGGAAACCGCGGTTAACCTGCACCTTGCCATTGTCATCCACCCACGGAACGCGGAATGTAATCTGACGCTCCGGCTCTACGATTCTCTCAAGTACGCCTGCTTCTACGAGGTCAGGACGCTTTTCTACTACTGCTTCCAGAGATTCGAGAACCTCAGTTACGGTCTGAATGAACTCAGGCTCACCCTGATTTCTCTTTTCAACTCTTGCCAGCAGGTCTACCAAATACTGATTCTTTAACGCCATTGTTAAAAAACCTCCTCATCAAAATTCCGTACACGGCATACAACTGTACTTGCTGTGCGGTATATTTATTATACCACTCTTTTATAAAAGTTGTCAAGTGGTATTTTGCAATTTTCTCATCAAACCCCCTGTTCTGTGCAAATTATGGAAAACTCTACAAAGGCTCTGCACAGTGCAGGATGGGAATTTATCCATTATGACGTTATGCATCGAGGGATGGCTGTTTGTGGGGGGTGCCGGTTTTTTTATTTGGGGAAGTTCCTCTGCCGCACCCTGATTTTATCCGGTGCGGTACTGTGCATCTGTTTCAGATTTGCCGCAGCGTTTTCGTCAGGTTCAACAAAAAATCCGCCGCACTCCTTTGTCGGAATGCGGCGGTCTGTCCTTAAGCAATACCGCACAAAGACCGCTTGTGCGGTATTGCCTTTATTTCTTTTTGGGTGTCTGCACAGGTCTTGGGTCTTTTCCCGAAACACGCAGACGATTGAGTGCGCGCTGGAGCTTGAGATTGGCGCGTTCCTGACGGTCGGGCATATTCTGGCTCGCCGCAATTTTAGCAAGCGCGTCCTGACGGGAACGCTCTGCCCAGTCAGCGTCAATTTCCTCTGCCCATTCAGCGGCAGTGGTGATGACGGTGGTCTTTTCATCGGAAACCTTCAGCGCACCGCCGGCAACTGCGGCAGTACGGGTTTCGCCGTTTTCAAAGTAAACATACAATGCACCGGTTTTCAGAATCGCTGCATAGCGTGTATGTCCGGCAAGAATTCCGACATCGCCCTCTGTGGTACGCGCAGTAAGCTGAACAGCATCGCCGTCATAGAAAATTTTGTCAGGCGTAATAATCTGGAGTCGAAAGGTTTTCATGGCTCTCCCCTCCTGCAATTATTCCTGAAGGCTCTTTGCTTTTTCCACTGCCTCGTCGATCGTACCCACAAAGAGGAATGCGGATTCCGGCAGGTCATCATGCTTGCCCTCGATGATTTCCTTAAAGCCGCGGATGGTTTCCTTCAGCGGCACATACTTACCCTCCATGCCCGTGAACTGCTCGGCAACGGAGAACGGCTGGGACAGGAAACGCTGAATCTTTCTGGCGCGCATGACAATGCGCTTGTCCTCCTCGGACAGCTCCTCCATGCCCATGATGGCAATAATATCCTGCAATTCCGTGTATCTCTGGAGAATGGTCTGCACAGCTCTTGCGGTTTCATAATGCTCCTTGCCTACCACTTCAGGCGCAAGGATTCTGGAAGTACTTTCCAGCGGGTCAACTGCCGGATAGATACCCAGTGATGCGATCTGACGGGAAAGAACCGTTGTTGCGTCCAGATGCGCAAAGGTGGTAGCCGGCGCAGGGTCGGTCAGGTCGTCTGCCGGCACATAAACTGCCTGTACGGAGGTGATAGAACCCTTATTGGTGGAAGTAATTCTCTCCTGCAATGCGCCCATTTCGGTGGCAAGTGTCGGCTGATAGCCAACGGCAGAGGGCATACGTCCGAGCAGCGCGGAAACCTCCGAGCCTGCCTGTGTAAAGCGGAAAATATTATCAATGAACAGCAAAACGTCCTGTCCTTCCTCATCACGGAAGTATTCTGCCATAGTAAGACCGGACAGACCTACACGCATTCTTGCGCCGGGCGGTTCATTCATCTGACCGTACACAAGGACGGTCTTGTCAAGTACACCGCTTTCTGTCATTTCGTTGTACAGGTCGTTACCCTCACGGGTTCTCTCGCCAACGCCGGTGAATACGGAGATACCGCCGTGCTGGTTGGCAACATTGTTGATCAATTCCTGAATCAGTACGGTCTTGCCAACGCCTGCGCCGCCGAACAGACCGATTTTACCGCCCTTGAGGTACGGTGCAATCAGGTCGATAACCTTGATGCCGGTTTCGAGTACTTCGTTGGAAGCCGTCTGCTCCTCATAACTGGGAGCTTCGCGGTGAATTGCCCACTGCTGTGCAGTTTCCGGAGCCGGCTTTTCATCAATCGCGTCACCGAGCAGGTTGAACATTCTGCCGAGTGTTTCCTTGCCGACCGGTACTTTAATGGGTGCGCCCGTGTCGATTGCATCCATGCCGCGCACCAGACCATCGGTGCTGCTCATGGCAATACAGCGCACAATATCATCGCCGATATGCTGTGCAACTTCCAGAACCAGCTTTGTGCCCTGATTGTCCACAGTAATGGCGTTGAGCAGACGGGGCAGGTGTTCTTTCGCAAAGCGAACGTCCACGACTGCACCGATGATCTGCACGATTTTTCCTATATTCTGCATTTTCTGCATACTCCTTTCGTGTATCCGGTATTGCCATTATTCATTTGCAGAAGCACCGGCAACAATTTCTGTCAGCTCCTGTGTAATTGCACCCTGTCTTGCACGGTTGTACAAGAGGGACAGATTGTCAATCATTTCCTCCGCATTGTCAGTCGCATTTTCCATTGCAGTACGCCTTGCCGCCTGTTCGGATGCAAAGGATTCTACAATACCGCCGTAAATCAGCGCGGACACATACTGCGGTACGAGCTGGTCAAAAACAGCCTCCGCAGTCGGTTCATACTCGACAATACAGCCGCGCGGATGGCTTCCGGCAAGGTGATCAAGGGGAATGATCCCGATTTTCTGCGTTTCCTGTACAAGGGGGGAAACATATGCCGTATAAATCATCTCCACGCTCTGGAGTGACGCATGGCGTTCATAATTGTGCAGCACCAGCTCCGCCATATCCATTGCAAGATAGATGCTTGCATGTTCTGCCACATGGTCATAGCTTTTGAGCACCTTGACATCGCGCCGTGCGAAATAATCCACCGCTTTCTGTCCGATGGGCATGACGATGGGATTACCGCCCTGTGCCTTTACCTCGTCAATACGCGCCTGCGCCATTTTCAGCACATTGGAATTGAAACCGCCTGCAAGTCCCCTGTCGCCGGCAATCACGATGAGCAGGACTGCGCCGTTTTCCGTGCGCTTGTGCACAAACTGGGAATTGAAGTAGGGGTCCTCCGCTGCAATTTCTGCCATGAGCTTATAGGTTGCGTGAAAAAACGGCTCTGCCGCCTCCGCACGTTCCTTGGCATGACGGAATTTGGAGGATGCTACCAGCTCCATTGCCTTGGTAATCTGCATGGTGCTTTCTACACTGTGAATGCGGCGTTTAATATCTTTCAGATTCGCCATCGGTTCACCTCAATCAATGCGCCGCAGTATACTGCGCGGTGAATGCTTCCAGTGCGGATTTGAGTGCTTCTTCGTTCTCCGCTGTCAGCTCCTTGGTATCCAGAATGGAGGTGAGGATTTCAGGATGGTTTTCCTGCATATCCGCAAACATCTGCTCCTGATAGTCCTGAATATCGTCCACGTCCACTGTTTTCAGGTAGCCCTTGGTAACTGCATAGATGATGCAGACCTGCAGCTCTACCGGAACGGGAGCATTTCTGTCCTGCTTGAGCACTTCTACGATACGTTCACCCATGGACAGACGATTCTTTGTGTCTGCGTCAAGGTCGGAACCGAACTGGGAGAATGCCTGCAATTCTCTGTACTGGGAATAGGACAGCTTCAGAGAACCGGACACCTTCTTCATTGCCTTGATCTGTGCCGCAGAGCCTACACGGGATACGGAGATACCGGGGTTGACCGCCGGACGGACACCGGCATTGAACAGGTCGGTTTCAAGGAAAATCTGACCATCTGTAATGGAGATAACATTGGTCGGAATATAGGCAGAAACGTCACCTGCCTGTGTTTCGATGATCGGCAGAGCCGTCAGGCTGCCGCCGCCGTAGTTTTCGTTGTAGCTGCAAGCTCTTTCCAGCAGACGGGAATGCAGATAGAATACATCGCCCGGATATGCCTCACGTCCGGGGGGACGCTTGAGCAGCAGGGAAAGTGCACGGTATGCCACGGCATGTTTGGACAAATCGTCATACACGCACAGGACATCCTTGCCCTGGTCGAGGAAATACTCACCCATTGCACAGCCGGAATAGGGGGCAATGTACTGCAGGGGAGCAAGCTCGGATGCGGTTGCAGATACGATGATGGTATAGTCCATTGCACCGGCTTTCCGCAGTGTTTCGGCAACATTTGCAACCGTAGAACGCTTCTGACCGATTGCAACATAAATACAAATCATGTCCTTGCCCTTCTGGTTGATGATGGTATCAAGGGCAATGGCAGTCTTGCCGGTCTGACGGTCGCCGATGATCAGCTCACGCTGTCCTCTGCCAATCGGAATCATCGAGTCAATTGCCTTGATGCCGGTCTGCAGGGGCTTATGGACGGATTTTCTGGTAATAACACCGGACGCTACCTTTTCAATGGGAGCGCGCTGTGTGGTTTTGATGTCACCCTCGCCGTCAATGGGCTGTCCGAGGGCATTGACAACTCTGCCGAGGAGAGCCTCACCCACGGGTACGGACATGATTTCGCGTGTCCGCTTGACGGTAGAGCCTTCCTTAATATCGGCATCCGAGCCGAGGAGTACTGCACCAACGCTGTCCTGCTCCAGATTCAGAGCCATGCCGTAGGTGCCGTTTTCAAACTGGATCAGCTCACCGGACATACACTGTTCCAGACCGTGGATATTGGCAATACCATCGCCCACGGTAATAACGGTACCCACATCGGTCAGACTGATTTTCGACTCATAATGCTTGATCTGTTCTTTAATAATGCTGGATATTTCATCCGGACGTAAATTCATAGTCACACACCTTTCTGCGGAAATGCTCCGCTGGTGATTGCCGGCATCGCGCAGGATGCCTTACTTTTTTCTCAGATTTTCGGACATTTCCTTCATTCTGGTACGCAGAGAATTGTCCATTCTCGTATCACCGTACTGCACGACCATACCGCCGAGCAGGGAAGCGTCCACGGTTTCCACAAGCTGGATTCCCTTGCCGAGCTTGCCGGAAAGCTTTGCTTTCAGTGCACTGCGCTGCTCCTCCGACAAAGGCTGTGCACTTGTCACAAAAACCTCTGCAATGGAGAATGCGTCATAATACAGCGCATTGAACGCGCTGCAAATCTCTGCAAGCCGGTTGAACCGGTGCTTTTCCACGAGCAGACAGAGAAAATTCTCCGTCACGCCTGTACCGCTGCCAATAACTTTGCGCAGGATTTCAATCTTTTCCGGTGCGCCGACAGTCGGCACGGAGAGAAGTGCTGTGAAATCCGGATGTGCAGCAAAGAGCTGTGCAGCAGCATTCAGCTCGTCATATACCGTTTTCTCGCACTGCTCCTCACGGGAGAGCGCAAACAGTGCCTCAGCGTACACCTTACCTACGGTCTGCGTCATGCCTTATCACCCATTTCCTCAAGGAATTCGTCGATCAGACGGCTGTGGTCCTCCTTGGAAATTTCTTTTTCCATAATCTTTTCTGCCAGTTCCATTGCAATTGCAGAAATTTCGCCCTGCAATTCACCCTTTGCCTGTGCCATTTCACGCGCAATTTCGCGGTCTGCCTTTTCGCGCACTGCCTGTGCTTCGCGGCGGGCATCGTCCACGATCTCATCACCCTTTTTCTGTGCCTGCTTTTCGGCACGGCTGATGATACGCGCGGTTTCGTCCTTTGCGTCTGCCATGAGCTTTGCATATTGCTCCTTGTCCGCATTTGCGGCATTCTGCGCGTCATCGGCAGCGGCATAGGTTGCCGCAAGCTCTGCCTGACGCTGTTCGAGCATCGCATCCACGCGCTTGAACAGCAGGAATTTGAACGCAAGGAAAATGAGCAGGGTGTTGATCAGGGTAAAGAGAATGGTTCCGACATCAATTGACAAAAAATCCAAATCTCAGTTCCTCCCCATCTTACAGCTTGCCGATGAAGGGATTTACGAACATCAGCAGCAATGCTACTACGAAGCCATAGATACCGGTGGACTCTGCGATCGCACAGCCGATGAACATGGTTCTGGTAACTGCGCCGGAGCTTTCCGGCTGTCTGCCGATGGATTCACACGCCTTACCGACTGCATAGCCCTCACCGATACCAGGGCCGATACCTGCGATCATAGCCAGACCTGCGCCGATGGCAGAAGCTGCCAGTACAATTGCTCTTTCCATAATGAATTACCTCCAAGTAATAATTTTTGTATGAAACCGCTTGATCCTGCGGTTTTTTGTGTTTTTTCAAATGATAATCAATCTGTTTCCGCAGCATTGGACACGTTGACCATGGTCAGCATGATGAAAATGAACGCCTGCATGAAGCCGCTGAACAGATCGAAATACAGTGACAGCACTGCGGGGATACCGATGGTCATAAACGCCACACCGATTGCCTTGGTAATGGATGTCAGGGCAAAATACACAAGGCTTGAAATAATCATACCGCTTGCGATATTGCCGAAATGACGGATACTCATGGATACGGGCAGCGATATCTCACTGAGCACATTCATGGGGAGCATGACGAACACAGGGGACGCATAGCCTTTGAGATAGCCGAAAAATCCATTTGTGCGGATCTTGGTATAATGTACCCAGATGAACGTAATGAGTGCCCATGTCAGTACAACGCTGAAATCCGAAGTGACAGAACGCAGACCGAGCAGGCTGATGAGGCTGCCGAAGATGGAAAACGTGAACAATGCGCCGATATACGGTGCAAATTTTCGTTTTCCCTTGCCCATGGTATCATCCACAAGCTGATAGACTGTCTGCACTGCCATTTCTGCAAGCACTTGTCGTTTGGAAATGTCCTTTGTTTTCAAGTCCCTTGTCAGCCAGTGCAGGAGCAGGGCAACGCCGGCGATAATCACCCAACTGAGCAGAATGGATTCGGTGAAATTGATGGTAACACCGCACACTTCAAAGGATGCGATAATTTTCGGACCGGTCACAACGATTTCGGTTGTACCCTTGAAAAAATCACTGATATGCAAGGTTTCACACCTCCTTTATTAGGATTTTTCATGTTTTTCTTTTCGCAGAGAAAGCGCGCCGAAAATGACCTTTGGATAGAGAAAGGGCAGGATGGCGCACAGTGCGTTGATCTGAGAAAAGAGCATACCTGTCGCGATCACGGCGGACGCGATCAGACAGCGGAGCAAATATCCGCCGAAAGCGCGTGTTTTTCCATGATAGACGGCATTCCGGACGGTTCTGCGCAGGAGCAGAAGATTGCACAGCAGACCCGCACTGCCCAGGAGCAGTCCGAGCACGACGGCAAGGTTCAGACCTGTGAAGAGAAGGGAGAGCAGCCAGACGAGTATGTCCAGCACGAGTGTACCGATTGCTGCGAAACGCAGCTCATGATGCAAAGTATCCAACCGATACGTCCTCCTTCCAGCCGGATATTCCATAGGGTTTCAGGGAATACCGCAGAAAAAAGCATTTTGTTTTTGCGGCATTTCCTTTATTATATCATATTTAGCATGGATATGCAAGGGATTTTTGAAATTTTCAACGCTTTATACTAATCCCCTAAACTCAAATAGACAAAAGTCTATTTGAGTTTAGGGGATTTCACAAAACCCGTGGGATTGCGTCAGCGCGGAGGCTGCTCTCCCCTTTCCTGAAACCGCAGAAAGCCGTCATATTGGCAAGGTTGTTTTCCGATGGTCGAAAAAATAAAAATTTTTTTGAAAAAAAGCTTGACAAAGGAATATGGTTGTGCTATAATAATTAAGGTCGCTGATGTGGCACAGGTGGTAGCGCAACGCCTTGGTAAGGCGTAGGTCACCGGTTCAAATCCGGTCATCAGCTCCAGCGCAGCGTCTGCGCTGTTGGACGCATTTGAAAGTCTCCTTTTTTGGGAGACTTTCTTTTTTATGCAAGAAAAGAGGAGCTGTCAGCTCCTCTCAGCTTGTCAAAAAAGTCTTTTTGTGCCCAAGGGCACAAAGGCGCGGAACCCGCGCTGGTGATTTGCTGCCTTTGCGCTTCGTGCAAGTGGCAGCGCGTGTTTGTGCCCAAGGGCACAAAGGAAAGGCATACGAAAAGAACGGGTAGGGGCACTTTTTTGCAAAAAAGTGCCCCTCTCAAAAAAACAGTCCACAGGACTATTTTTTTGATTCACCCCTGAAAAAAGCGACG
>SVNO01000093.1 GCA_015066845.1 Ruminococcus sp.
CTGCTGTCAGTTGTCCGGATTATGAGGAATGGGATGCGATTCTCAAAAAACCGCTTATGTCAATGGATTCCGGGACAAGATGACAGAAACGATGCGGTAAGGATGATGTGCTCAGCCGAAGGCGGTTTTCTTAAATATAGTATAGCATATTTCTGGAAAAAAGTAAAGGCAATACAGCACAAAGAACGAGGTGCAGGTGAAGCCCCTGCATATAATGCAAAACGCCGCTGCACGGTTGGTACAGCGGCAGAGTATTATGCAATTGTGATTACTTTACGATGAATCTGTCGATTGCCTCGAACAGCTTTTCAGCATCGTCAGTGTATGCGCGCAGCTCGATGGGCTTGGACAGGTCCAGACTGAAAATACCCATGATGGACTTTGCGTCAATTGCATATCTGCCGGATACGAGGTCAATATCGAATTCAAAACGCATGATGGTGTTTACGAATTCCTTTACGTCATCAATTGCCTTCAGAGTAACTGTTGTTGTTGTCATAATAATACCTCCTGAAATGCTTATTTTTTCCTTGTGTACAGCTTTTTCTGCTGTGTCTATAGCATACCACGAAACCGGACGAATGTCAAGGGGCTTGCGCAATTTTCAGCAATTTGATATAATAGAAATGACGGGGTATTTTATTTTTTAGACAGGTTTTCCATGACTGGTTACAAAATGAATGCAGAACGTTACAAAACGCCGATATTATGTAATAATTTGTTGCTAATCCATAACCTGAAGGAGTGTTTCCATGAAACTCTATCTACAGAACTTCGGCTGCAAGGTCAATGCAGTCGAAACTGAAAGCATTGCCGCACTGCTGCGTGAGCAGGGCTGGGACATCGTTTCCGTTCCGGAATCTGCGGACGCGGTGATTCTCAATTCCTGCACAGTCACTGCCTCCGGCGACCACAGAATGCTCACCGCACTGCGCCGCATCCGGCAGAATGCACCGGATGCCGCCATCGTCCTGACCGGCTGCTATGTGCAGGCATTTCCGGAGGATGCCGCCGCGCTGTCCGAGGCAGATATTCTGGTGGGAACAAAGGAACGCGGCAGGATTCCGGCACTGCTCGATGCATTCTTCCGCCTGCGCAAACCCTGCCGCGCCATCGCGCCCTATGGAAGGACGGATGCATTCGAGGTGCTCCCCATCAGCGCGGAAACTGCCCATACAAGGGCGTTTCTGAAAATTCAGGACGGCTGCAACCGCTTCTGCTCCTATTGCATCATCCCCTATGCAAGGGGCAGATGCCGTTCACTGCCCCTTGCGGCAGTCCGACAGCAGGCGGAGGCATTCCGGCAGAGGGGCTATCAGGAAATCGTCCTGTGCGGCATCAATCTTGCCTGCTACGGACAGGAGGAGGACTGCACCATTGCCGATGCCGTGGAGGCATGTGCAGACTTTCCGCGCATCCGGCTCGGTTCTCTTGAACCGGACGGTCTGACGGATGCAGTACTTGCACGGCTTGCGGCAAATCCAGCATTCTGTCCGCAGTTCCACATCTCCCTCCAGAGTGGCTGCAACAGGACGCTGAAAGCCATGCACAGGCAGTACACCTGCGAGGAATATGCGCAATTACTGGGAAAAATCCGCGCACTTTTCCCTGACTGCGCCATTACCACCGATATTATGACAGGTTTTCCCGATGAAACGGAGGAGGATTTTGCGCAGACGCTTGCGTTTGCAGAGAAGATGCAGTTTGCGAAAATCCACATTTTCCGCTATTCCAGACGTTCCGGAACGCTTGCCGACAAGCTCCCGTCACAGATTCCGGAGCAAGTGAAAAAGGAACGTGCCGACAGGCTTTCCGCGCTGGAACAGCGCATGGCAGCGCAGTTTTTGCAAAGCCATGTGGGAAAGACGGTTTCCGTTCTCTTTGAGCGCGAAAAAACGCCGGAATTCCACATCGGACATGCCAAGGATTACACCACCGTGCAAGTCCCTGCAACCCCCACGGACGGGAGTTTCCGCAATCGGATTGCTGCCGTGCGCATTACGGATGCTGCGGAGGGGAAATTGTATGGGGAGATTGTATGAATCCCAGAAAACCAACTTTTCTGCACAAAAAACCGCCGTACTCGGAAGTACGGCGGTTTCGTTTATCTTGGAATGGCTCCGCGCTTACGCCTTGCCAACAGAGCCGAACAGCTCCATCTTTTCCTTAACAGTAGCCTTGATAGCCTCGAAGCCCGGTGCGAGGAGCTTTCTCGGGTCAAAGCCCTTGCCCTGCTGATCCTTGCCAGCTTCGATGTATGCTCTTGTAGCTTCCTGGAATGCCAGCTGGCACTCTGTATTTACGTTGATCTTTGCAACGCCCAGAGAAATTGCCTTCTGAATCATCTCTGCCGGAATGCCTGTACCGCCGTGCAGTACCAGAGGCATATCGCCAACCTTTTCCTTGATTGCTGCCAGAGTGTCGAAGGACAGACCTTCCCAGTTCTCCGGATACTTGCCGTGGATGTTGCCGATACCAGCAGCCAGCATGGTAACGCCCAGATCTGCAACTGCCTTGCACTCATCAGGATCTGCACACTCGCCCTTGCCTACTACGCCATCCTCTTCACCGCCGATGGAGCCAACCTCTGCTTCCAGAGAAATGCCCAGTACATCACATGCATTCACCAGTGCTGTGGTCTTTGCAATGTTTTCTTCAATC
The DNA here is from genome assembly GCA_015066845.1 of Ruminococcus sp. Taxonomy (GTDB): domain Bacteria; phylum Bacillota; class Clostridia; order Oscillospirales; family Ruminococcaceae; genus UBA3855. Next base: position 2,662 of record SVNO01000093.1, read on the forward strand.
GGATAGTGAGAACCGTCAAACATAACAGAGGAGAAGCCTGCGTTGATGCAAGCCTTTGCACCCTCGAAAGAACCGTGGTCCAGATGCAGAGCAACCGGTACTGTGATGCCCAGTTCCTCAATCATGCCCTTTACCATGCCTACAACGGTCTTGTAGCCGCACATGTACTTGCCAGCACCCTCGGAAACACCGAGAATTACCGGAGACTGCAGCTCCTGTGCTGTCAGCAGGATTGCCTTTGTCCATTCGAGATTGTTAATGTTGAACTGACCTACAGCGTACTTGCCGTCGCGAGCCTTGTTCAGCATGTCCTTAGCGGAAACTAACATATATTCGTCCTCCTAAATTTTACTGCGGGGGCATTTTGGTTGCCCCATCATTCTTATTATAACAAATCTGCGCGGAAAATGCAAGCCTTTCCGAAAATTTTCTCTTTTCTGCGCAGTATTTTCATATTTGCCAAAATTTTAACAAAAATCCATTCCACATTTTTCGTCTTTTTGTGCATCATGCGATTTCTTCTGATAAACTATTGACAAATTTGTAAATATGATTTACAATAGGAATATCGACAGTGAAACAGCTGGAGAAATCATTTTATTTATTATAGGGGGTCACGCTTATGTGGTCAAGAAGTCTTTTGAAACAGAACGCATGGAATTCGTTGAAAGAAAACGGCTACTACTGGAAAGGTCTGGTAGTCTGTCTGCTGACAGGTCTGTTCAGCGACGGTGGAAGCAGCGGTGGCACCAGCGGCAGCACCAGTGCATCCAGCGAGGAATTGGAACAGCTCATGGGAAGCGGCACAATGACGGAGGAAGAAACAGCGGTACTGATTGGTATTGCCATTGGTGTGCTTGTGGTATGTGTGTTAGCTATTGCAATTGGCTTTGCACTCTATGCTTTTGTCGGCGGCCCGCTGGAAGTCGGCAAGTGCAAGTTCTTCATGTCTGCGCGCGAGGGTGATTCCTCTCTGATGCGTATGTTCGACAATTTCGGCAGCGGTAAGTACCTTTCCACTGTGAAGGTAATGTTCGCACGTTATATGTATACATTCCTCTGGTCGCTGCTCTTCATCATCCCCGGCATTATCAAGGGCTATGAATACTACCTCATTCCGTACCTGATGGCAGAGAACCCGAACCTCCCGAAAGACCGTGCATTTGCCATTTCCAAGCAGGCGATGAACGGCGAGAAGTGGAATCTGTTTGTACTGGAGCTGTCCTTCATCGGTTGGGAGCTGCTCGGTCTGCTGGCTTGCTGTGTCGGTGTCATTTTCGTAGCACCCTATGAGCAGGCAACCTTTACGGAGTTCTACGCATGTATGAGAGCAAAAATCATTGCACAGGGCATTTCTACAGAAGCAGAGCTGACAGGCGGTATGAATCTGCCGTTTGATGGCGGCAATGCTGGTCAGATTTCTACATACCAGAATCCGTACAATATGTAAAAAGGGAGTGTGCGGTTTATGTGGACAATTAGTTTGCTCAAGCAAAATGCATGGAATTCGCTGAAAGACTATTACTGGATGGCATTTTTGGTATGCCTGCTGAATATGCTGATTATTGGTATGGTCGGCGGCAGCAGCGGTATGCTGCATTCTCCGGTCGTTGGAATGCTCATGGAAGAAGAACTGCTCATGGATGAAGTATTCGGCGGTGAAGAAGCAATTGCCATCGGTGCATTCATAACAATGTATTTCGGCGTTCTGCTCTTTGCTATTGCTATCAGTTTTTTGACATCTTCATTCCTCGGCAATCCGCTGGTGGTCGGAAAGTGCGGTTTCTTCCGCAAGGCAAGACAGGGCGATGTGGATTTCATTCATATGTTCGAGGGCTTTTCCGGCAGCTATCTCAACTCCGTCAAGGTCATGTTCCTGCGGATGCTCTATACATTCCTGTGGTCGCTCCTGTTCTTCATTCCGGGCATTATCAAGAGTCTGGAATATACAATGATTCCGTATCTGATGGCAGAGAATCCGGAGCTTACGGCAGACCGTGCCTTTACCATTTCCAAGCAGACAATGAACGGTGAGAAAGGCAAGCTGTTCTTGCTTCAGCTCTCCTTTATCGGCTGGTATCTGCTCGGTGTGCTGCTTTGCGGTCTGGGTGTTTATTTCGTATTGCCCTACTATGAAGCAACCATGGCAGAATTCTATGCCTGCATGAGAGCCAAGGCGATTTCCAGAGGAATTACCACGGAAGAAGAATTGTACGCTGCATGTGTGGCATAAGAAGCAGGGTGATTTTCTCAATCAATAAAAGAATGCTCCTCTTTTGAAAGGGGAGCATTCTGTTTGTCGAAAAACTATCCTCTTATGCCGGAGGCAATGGAAAAGTTTTTGGTCGAGCTTTTTTCAAAAAGCTCGTGGGTGTCCAGAGGGCAACGCCCTCTGGTCGCGCACCGCAGTGCGCGAAATCTCT
>SVNO01000094.1 GCA_015066845.1 Ruminococcus sp.
CCACAGCCGCAGTTAAATCCTATTGCGGCATACCGTCGCCCTCAAGCAGCATCCTGACTCAGGCTCAGGCACCCAACCCCTCCCCCAACGGGGGAGGGGCTATATTTCGGGGACTTCGCTGTACAGCCCGTCCCCTCTGCTTCACTTCGTTCAGCATCTCCCCACCCCGTGGGGAGTCACCCGAACCCCTTTTGCGGAGCTGCCGCTCCGCGTTTGATTTTAGGTTTTTCGACAGACTGAATCCCCCTCCAACACCGGAGGGGGATTGCTGTTTTATTGCAGAGAATGCTCCCTGAACAGCCGTTTGAGTGCCGCGAGGTCAAAGCCGTTAATTTTGCCGTCCTTGACACGGTTCGCTGCCAATAAATCAATCAGAACACGGTCGCCCAGCAAATACCGCTGCAATGCGATGATATCCGCGGTATTCACACTGCCGTCCATGTTCACATCCCATTCTTCCGCAAAATACTTTCCAGATGGCAGATATTCCACATGGTACGCCGTTTCTGCCAGCAATGCCGCAGTCGGGCTGTTCTCATAGGTGTAAATCACCGCATCCTCCGGAAATGCCTGCTTGCCGATAGAAACCAGATTGCCCGGAAGTATGATTTCCTGCACGTTTGTGCCCCAGAATGCATGGTCGCGGATGACCTTGACCGGATAAGTGCTCGTGTTAATGGAAACCTGCGCCGGAATCACAAGACTTGTCCCGCGCACCAGTCCGCTGCCGTTTTCCCAGTGTTCCTCGCCAATGCTGACGAGATCGTCCACCTTGTACCGCACACCCTGCGCATCCGCCTTGTTCGTCAGGGGGAATACCAGCGCGTCAAAATCCGTCTGCGCCTTGTCCATTTCGTAGTACGGGTAGAGTACCATTGTGCCCATGGCAATGGTGTCCTCATCGATCAGTGTTGCCGCGTCACCCTCGCGTGTGGTGTAGCCGGCAAGCTTGTACACGGCATTGTCCCGTGTTTCACTCGCAGGACATTCCTTGTCCAGCAAAGACAGCACCGTCACTGCTTCCAGATTGGTAATGCTTTGGTGGCTGGTGTCCTTGAAACCATATGTCCCCGTGTACTGCACATCCCCGTCCGGCAGGCGGAATGTCACGTCATAGCCGGCATGACCGCCCTCGACAAAGCCCAGCGGCGTGATCACAGCACCCGTCACGCCATTGAGTGCGGTGAATGTGTCCGCGCTCCAGTAGTTTCTGCCGTCATTGATGGAGAATTCTGAAAGACGGCTGTTTCCTGCCACCGTGGATGCATCCGGACAGTTGAATACAGCACCGTAGAACGGAATGTGCATTGCATAATAGCCGTCCTTTTCAATCGCCTGATTGCGCGTGTTCAGCCCGTAGGTCGTGTAGGGCGATGCATAGCCACTTCCATCCAATGTGAATGCGGCATACCAGTTGCCCAGCTGAATGGGCGCGGTGACATTCTCCGTCTTATAGAGGAACGTAAAGCCGAAATGCCCGTCCTCCTTGAAATCCCATACCTTGTCAAGCAGGTGAATGGTCGTTTCTTCATTCAGGGGAATTGCCTGTTTTTCGGGATAATATCCGGCAGGCATGGTGTCCGGCTGTGCAGGCTTTTCTTCGTCCGGCTCACCGGAAACTGTCAGGCTGCCCATGTAATTTGCCTGCAAGGTTTCAGAAAACCGCAAATCCTCGTTGGCAAATTTCACCGCAAATGCCGTATCATAGGCAGGATCTTCATTTTCCTCCGAAATGCGCAGGTAAACATCCCATGTACCGCCCGGCATCGTTTGCGGAAGCTTCACAAAAGCTCCCATTTTATTGCGCGAACCGGATGCCCAATCGCGCGCATTGAGCAGCGGCATGGAACGTGTGTACACAATTTCGCCGTTTGTCAGGAGTACTTCGACTTCCTTGTCGCGCGGCGGTTCAGCAAAGCCCGTATTTTCTATGGTGAAATCCAGCTCCACCTGACTGCCGGGGGCTGCCGTTGCCGGCAGTTTGCTTTCACGCAGTACAAAGCGGTAGCCCAGATGTGCACGCATATACTGGTAGACCGATGTGCCGTAGAATGCGGAATTGTCGCAGTCCGTGTCCAGAAGTGCGTCAAGGCTTTCGTCAAAGGTGAAATCGTCATAACCCATCCACTTCCAGCTTGCCGTATAACCGGAAGTACCGTCCTCATTCTCTGTGATTGCCGGTGCTTCGTCAAATGCCCCAAGACCACAGTTTTCATAGAGCATCCGCACAGCAGCAAGCCGTTCCTGTGCTTCCTCCTTGGTGGCAAAGTTCTGGGTGACGGTTCGTGTTCTGTAGAGATTGCTGTTGATGCGCGTCAGGTTCGTGTAGTACATCTCCGGCAGTGCATTTTCCGGCTGCCATGTGGTGTACTTCAGCCGCCATTCGTCATTGCCGGAAAATTCGCCGCCATAGGCAGGTGCAGTATGCAGCCATGCCGTTTCGCCTGCGCGGTTGGAATATGTGCCGAGGTCGCTGTCCGAACCCATGTAGCCGTCATTGTACAAGCCGATACGCGCAGCCTTTGCCGCAAGCACGGGGTCGGTGATGGTGTAGGACATATCTGCGGCAGTCGTTTCAATGCCGCAGTAATCCTTGAGCCACTGCCGCATGGTGTTCGGCGTGCGCACGGTGATATCCACATTGTCGGGGGTGATGTTCAGAAATGCGTTCAATACCTGTGCCTTGTGTTCAAGGGAAGTATATTTGCCGCCCCACTGCTCGCCCCAGCAGCCAACCATGCCGGTTTCCACGAAAGAAATCACATCGGCATATTCCGTCAGCAGTCCGCTTTCGCCGATTTGTTCGATATGCGCCAATACCTGCTCAAATGTCGCAGGTTCGGGATTTTCAATGCCATTTGCGTCGTAGCGGAAACGGATGCCAAGCATTGCGCCGTTCTTCCGCGCATTTGCAAGCGTCTGCGCAAGGCTTGTGAAGAATGCCTCATCAAAGGCATAATCCACGCCGCTTTCGTTCATCGCCGAGGAATAACCGGCAATACTGATGAGCAGCAGGCTGTAGCGTGTGGGGGATACTGTCCAGATTTTGTCCGGCGCAGCGTTAATCCATGGTGTGGACGTAAAGCCGCAGTCGGGGTAGTTCAGGTCGTAGCTGGTGGATTCTGTGTAGTTGAGTGCGGCAAGCTGCAAATCTGCTGCGGAAACAGGCAGGAGTGCCGCGGACTGGGATGCCATGCAGGCGGCAAGCAATGCTGCCGTAAGTCGTTGATTCATAAATGCTCCTTAATACAGTTGTGTAAAGCTCTCGTAATGGTCATCGGTGTACCAGACACTGCCGTCCTCACCGTAAATAATACGTTCCTCACCACGGTAGCCGCCGTCATAATTGATGTCGCATTCACGGTACTTACCCTCCGGCAGAATTCCCTCGTAATTGCCAAAATAGTCGCCGCCGATGCTCATACCGGGCGCAACTTCCCAGAGATTGCCCTCACGGCTCTCCCAGCCAAGCTCTCCGGCTTCTTTTTTCGTGATGAAATTCTCCGGCAGCTCGCCGTACAGGTAAATATATTCCGCAACGTCCTCCGCTGTCGTGTAGCTCTCGCCCCACACAATGTCCTGTTCTTCTTCCGTTGCCTCCGTTGCTGCCTCCGTCCGTGCTTCTGTTGTCGCAGCAGGCTTGGTGGTTGTGGCAGGCTTGGTGGCTGCAGCAGGTTTCGAGGTGGTGGCAGCCTGTGTTTCCGTTGCAGATTCCGTGGTATCGGGTTCGGTTTCCGTTGCCTGTGTTTCGGTTACGGCATCTGTGCCGGAATTGAGTGCCTGGTCCACAACAGAAACGGTGTCGAAGAACAGGTCAACCTCTTCCTGCGTACAGCCTGTGAACATGCCCATGCTGCACAGCAGCAGGAGGACTTTGCAAAGATTCTTTTTCATTGTACATTCTCCTTTTCATTGTAGTAGTTTGTAAAAGCTAAAACTTGATGATGCTTCTTAACTTGAACAGATAGCAAGAGCTGCCCCCTCCGCCGCCGTTCGGCGGCACCTCCCCCGCAAAGCGGGGGAGGGATATGCGGGTGACTCCCCGCGGGGCGGGGAGATGCTGAACAGAGTAAAGCAGAGGGGACAGGGGCTGTGAGCCTGCGCCCCGAATCCCGCATTTTCATTCAAGATTTAGATTTTACATAGTAATAGTATTTGCTTTGCCTTTGCTTTTTTCTGACAGATGTGGTATAATGGGAATATCCCATAGAGCCTGTTCACATAAGATGACGTGTAATGTGAACTGACTCTGGAAAGGACGGACAGAACATGGAATTGGAATACAATGGGAAACCGCTGGAATATCGCATTGAACGCAAGAAAATGAAGCATATCCGCGTCCGCGTCAAGACGGACGGTATCATTCATGTATCTGCGCCGCATAGTGCGCCGGAATCCGAGATTTTCAATTTTCTGCTTGCCCATGCTGCTGAGCTTGCGGAGCTGACGGAACGTGCCAACGCACAGCGCAGACAGGCACAGGATTTTTCCGACCACTCGCGCCACCACTGGCTGGGCGGCAGCATCACGCTGCAATGGCATCCCACACCGCGCCCGACCGCACTTGTGGACGGGGAGCTTTGTCTTTACGCGCGCAGTGAGGAGGAGGCATATCATGCCTGCCGGCAGTGGATGATTACCGAATGCACCGCGCTTTATACGCGCCTGAACCGCGAGGTTTACACGGCATTCCGCAACGCCGGTTATACCGTGCCGTATGCGAGGATTCAAATCAAGGAAATGACCACGCGCTGGGGCAGCTGTACGGCGGATTCCGGCAGGATCTCGATGAATTTCCGGTTGATGCAATATCCGCTGGAATGCATCCGCAGCGTATTCTGCCATGAATACGCGCATTTTCTGCATCAGAACCATTCCCGTGCATTCTATACAGTGCTGCTGTCAGTTTGTCCGGATTATGAGGAATGGGATGCGATTCTCAAAAAACCGCTTATGTCAATGGATTCCGGGACAAGATGACAGAAACGATGCGGTAAGGATGATGTGCTCAGCCGAAGGCGGTTTTCTTAAAT
>SVNO01000095.1 GCA_015066845.1 Ruminococcus sp.
AAAGCGACGGCTTAAAGAGATTTCGCGCACTGCGGTGCGCGACCAGAGGGCGTTGCCCTCTGGACACCCACGAGCTTTTTGAAAAAAGCTCGACCAAAAACTTTTCCATTGCCTCCGGCATAAGAGGGTAGTTTTTCGACAAGCTGAGAGGGCTTGCACCCTCTCTTTTTTTGCGTATTCCCCTTATTCGGCAACCGTTCCGAATTCCTCCGCAAATTTTTGCAGAGCCGGGAACGCGATTTCATAGTTCTTCTGCATTTCTTCCTTGAAACTGAACGAATCCTTGACCTTGCGGATGCCGATGTAAATATCCTCATCCAGCGGTTCTTCCCAGCCCACCGCTTCTGCAAAGTCCGTATCATGCAGGTAGAACCGGAACCCCTCAGTCTGCTCATACATGCCCAGCTTCGGTTCAAGGTCGTCAAGCGTACTGTCCGGTACAATGAACGCGTCCGCGTCTGTATCAGAAATGACCAGCAGGGATTGCCCTACCTGAAATTCCGCAAACAGCTTGGTGCTGTCACCCGTGTAGCCGCTTTGGATCGCTGCTTCCTCGGATGCCGGAATATAGTACACGTCAACGCTGATTTCACCGTCCCCGTTCTCATCCTCGATATACTGCTCAAACAGCTCCTCGATGGCAGGATAACACATCGCATTGAATGTATCGTCATCGGATACAAGCAGCACCACCATATCGGCACGGACGGTAGTCACGGTCTGATAAATCAGAAAGCCCACCACAAAGGCGAAGAAACCGCCAATGCCCATCCACCATTTGTTGTGGTAGAAGAAATTGCTGATTTTCTGCCAGATGGTATATTTTTTCTTCTGCTCCTGCTCCTCGCGGATGGTTTCACTCTCTGCAATGACACCCTGTTTCAGGCGCATCAGCTCCAGACGCTCCTCGCGCAGCTGCTTTTCATAGGCGATTCTGCGCGCCTCCTCTGCCTCCTGAGCAAGTGCACGCGCCTTTTCCTCGGCTTCTGCGGCGGCAGCCTGCTGCTGTTCCTCCATTTCACGCGCAATGTCAAGAACGCTTTTTTCCTTCGGTTTCTTTTGGTTTTTTTTGCTCATCTGAATGCTCCTTTTGGTTCTTCGGGTACGATCTTTCCAGCATATAAAAGGAAAGAAACAGGATTACATTGCAAATCAGTCCGATCACTATGTAAACATGATAAGATACCGGTATCGGCAGGCTTTGCAGAAAATTTTCCAGAAACGAATAACCGAAAATTTCTCCAATCAAGGCAGGCAGAGCAAACAGAATTGTCAAAATCATTGTGATTTTGTTTACTGCATACCAGAAATCTTCCGTCTGTTTTTTCATAGCTCCTCCTGCACAAAAGGACGGACTCCTCCCGAAATCCGTCCCTATCGGCAATTCTGCCTTTTTATTCCTCTGTTTCAGCTTCTTCCACTGCTCTGCCGCTGTTTGCCGGAATCGGCTTCATGGTCGGGAACAGCAGGACATCGCGGATGGAGGGGCTGTCTGTGAGCAGCATGACCAGTCTGTCCACACCGAAGCCAAGACCGCCCGTGGGGGGCAGACCGTATTCCAGTGCGGTCACAAAGTCCTCGTCCACCTCGCCCGTCATATCGCCCAGTGCACGTCTTGCCTCTACCTGCTTCACGAAACGCGCCTTCTGGTCGATCGGGTCATTCAGCTCGGAGAAGGCATTGCCCATTTCACGCGCATAAATGAAGTATTCAAAACGCTCTGTGAATGCAGGGTCGGACGGCTTTCTCTTTGCAAGCGGAGAATTCTCCACCGGATAATCATAAATAATGGTCGGCTGAATCAGGTTTTCTTCTACAAATGCGTCAAAGAATGCAATCAGCACATGTCCCTTGGTTGCGTGTGCACCCTCCTCGACTTCTACGCCCTTTGCCTTTGCGCAGGCTCTTGCGTCCTCATCCGTTGCCCAGTCGTTGTAGTCCACGCCGGCATATTCCTTGACAGCCTCTACCATGGTCATACGCTTCCACGGCTTGCCGATTTCAATGTCTACGCCCTGATAGGTAACAGTATCCGTACCGCATACGTTCATGGCAATGGTACGGTACATATTCTCGATCAGATCCATCATGCCGATGTAGTCCGTATATGCCTGATACATCTCAACGGACGTAAATTCGGGGTTATGAGAAGTATCCATACCCTCGTTACGGAAGATTCTTCCCACCTCGTATACACGGTCAAAGCCGCCGACAATGAGCTTCTTGAGGTTCAGCTCGGTTTCGATACGCATGAACATGTCCATGTCCAGTGTATTGTGATGTGTTACGAACGGTCTTGCGGCAGCGGCGATCTGCAGCGGCAGCAGTACGGGAGTTTCTACCTCGACATAACCGATGCCATCAAGATAGCTGCGGATCTCGCGCATGATCTGGCTTCTCTTGACAAAGGTTTCCTTTACCTGCGGATTGCAGATGAGGTCGAGATAACGCTGACGATAGCGCACGTCCTGGTCTTTCAGACCATGCCACTTTTCCGGCAGGGGCAGCAGGGACTTCGACAGCAGCGTCACCTTCTTGGCATGTACGGAGATTTCGCCCATGCGTGTACGGAACACAAAGCCCTCTACGCCGATGATGTCGCCAATATCCCACTTTTTGAATGCTTCGAACGCTTCCTTGCCGATGTCGTTCATGCGGATGTATACCTGCATTCTGTCGGTATGGTCGCGCACATCAATGAAATTCGCCTTGCCCATATTGCGCCAGCTCATGATTCTGCCGGCAATGAATACAGTTTCCGCAGCGATTTCGTCAAGACCTGCCTTGATTTTCTCCTCGTCACCCTGTGCAGCATCCATTACAGCCTGCTCCTGCGCTTCGTACTTTTCACGCAGCTGTGCATTATGGATGGACACGGGGAAGCTTGTCAGGGCAAACGGATCCTCACCCTTTGCCTGTAACTCCTCCAGCTTTTCTACACGAATCTGGCGCAGGCCGTTGGTATCCTGTTCAACCTGCTCCTCTACTACATACTGTTCTTCCTGCATATCTTTCACCCTTACCTGTTTTTTACTTTGAAATCTTCAGCACTTCAAATCTCAGCTCACCAGCCGGAGCTTCTACAATAAACAAATCGCCCACGCGCTTTTTCATAGCAGCCTTGCCGATGGGGGAATCGTCGGAAATCTTATGTTCCTTGTAATTTGCCTCCGTTGTGCCGACAATCTTCAGCTCTTCCACTTTGTTGTTATCCAGTCTTTTAATGGTGATCAGAGAGCCGATACCGATTTCATCCAGAGAGATGTTGTCGTCATCCACAACCTCTGCATTGTCCAACATTGCCTGCAATTCAGCAATTCTGCCTTCGAGAATCGCCTGCTCGTTTTTGGCTTCGTCATATTCTGCGTTCTCGGACAAGTCACCGTAGGAACGCGCTTCCTTCAGTTTCTGTGCAACCTCCTGACGCTTGACAGTAATCATCTCTGTCAGCTCCTGCTGGAGCTTTTCAAAACCCTCACGGGACATCTGAATTTTTTCCATGCTTGTGCTCCTTTCCTTGCCGCTTTCTGCGGCATTGCCATATATGAAAACAAGCCCCGGAATTCCGGTGCTGTTTTACTATCCTTATTATTATAGTACATTTCGCGTAAAATGTCAAGGGGATTACGCAAAATTGACGCGAAATCCCCGATGATGCATTGTTCTTTGTGCGGTATTGCCTTTACCTGAGTACTTCCATTGCCTTTGCAAGCTGGGGGTCGGTTTCAGGGTCGATCGCCGTAATATCCGCCTCCGGATTTGCTTCAGCCTCCACATCCGGAACAAGTCCCACACCATGGTAGCACTCCGAACGTGTTGTCTGATAGGTCGCAATGGTCAGCGTCAGTCCGCCGCCATCCTCCAGACCTGTGGTGATCTGCATGATGCCCTTGCCGTAGCTTGTTGTTCCGACAAGCGTTGCATCCTGAAAATCGCGCAGGGAAGCCGCAAACAGCTCCGCAGCACTTGCAGATTGCCCGTTGATGAGCACAACCATCGGAATATCCAGCTCCTCAGCGTCCGACTCCAATGCTGTTTCCGATGTACCGTCCTGATAGGTTGCTGTGGCAATGATACCCTCCGGCAGCATCGGGTCGAGCACCTGCTGGAGTGCGGACAGCAGACCGCCGCCATTGTTGCGGACATCGAAAATGATGGATTTCACGCCATTTGCGCGCAGCGCGTCCAGTGCAGTACGGAACTGCTCCGGTGTATTCTCACGAAATGCGGAAATGGAAATATAGCCGATCTCACGGCTGAGCAGCTTGCTTTCCACGGTAAGCAGGTCGAAGGACTGGCGGACAATGCGGTAAATACGCTCCTTTTCGCCGCGGCGAATGGTCAGCGTCACGCGCGTACCCTCCTCGCCCCTGACAAGCGCAACCGCTTCTTCGTAGCCAAGCTCCACCACACTCTGCTCGCCAACTTCTACGATCAGGTCGCCTTTTTGCAGACCTGCCTTTTCTGCAGGAGAGCCTTTCTGCACCTCCACAACCTCCATCACGCCCTCCTGTGTGAGCATGACGGATACGCCGATACCAACCGTCTGACCGGATTCCTTTTCCTTCATTTTCTGGTATTCTTCCGGTGTCAGGTAGTTGGAATACGGGTCATTCAGACCGGCAACATAGCCCTTGAGCATTCCGTTCATCAATGCGTCCTCATCCAGCTCCGTGTAATAATGGTCGCGGATATAGGTATCTATCACCTCCAGACGCTCGTATTTCTGCGCCTTTTCCTTGACTGCCTGCACCTTGTCATTGAAGTGCTCAAGCGTGAAAAATGAGGTGATGATAAATGTGACCGCTGCCACAAGGGCAGCAATGCTGATGGTCAGACCAATACTGATTTTCTTATTCAAAGGCATACTCCTTTCCTGTTGGCAGAAAAGGGACGGCAATCAGCCATGAGGCGATACCGTCCCGATCCATCAATAATTCAGATAACCGCTGGGATCACTGCTGTAC
>SVNO01000026.1 GCA_015066845.1 Ruminococcus sp.
GTTGTTGTAACGGTTGTGTTCTGGCTGGGTGCATCAAACTCAAATACAATGGAGTCTACAGTTGCACTCTGGGAATCGCACCACCAAAGACCGAACATCATTTCCTTGTTCACGTCAATTGCAGAGCTTACGTCGGATACATCAAAGGTCAGCGAACCGCTGGTAGCCATGTACTGGTTCTTATCTACCTGATGCCAGCCGCTTGTTGTGGAGAAACCAGTTGCGGAAACGACTGTGCCCATGTTCGAGCCATTGCTCAGGTTTACAGTAACAGCTTTGAGCTTTGCGCCGGACGGGAGATAATCAGCGGGTGTCAGATGAATCTGATTTGTTCCCTGACAGCTCAGCTTGGAATTGAGGTTTGCAGTAACCTTGCCAGCTTCCATATCTACTGTAGGAGCTGCGGTAGTTGTTGTTGTAGTCGCTGCGGTTGCAGGCTTTGTGGTTGCCATTGTTTCGAGAGGATCAATTTCCTCAGGAACATAGCCTTCAAGTTCAAACTCGAAATTCTGCTTGAATTCGGAGTTGTTTGCAATCACGTCATTTGCGGATGTTCCGCCGCCGAAGTGATAGTAAAGACCTGTCACTGCCAGTGTGAAGCAAGCGTTGTAGTCCAGAGCCGGTTCTGTGTACTCGTACTTTTCAGTATCGTCTACATAGTCGCCGTTTGCAGTGGTCGGGCCGCCAACCAGTGCGCCGAACAGAGTGTATGTGCAATCACTGCGGTTCGGGTTTGCTGCACGGTGGTGAATCTTCACAGGGGACTTATCGCCGTAGCCCAGCAGGAAGCTGTAACCGGTCGGGTTGTTGCCGAGCAGATAATCCATCTGGCTCTTTGCATAGTAGAGATAATCGTTGTTATTCATGCCCTCGGAATAGGTAATCGCGTACTTCTGCCATGCGCAGTTGTAACGGGATGTGCCCCATCCGGAAATCGGGTAGTATGCCTGATTCTTGTTGCCTACGAGATTGTCCATCTCGAACTTGATTTCATTTGCATATGCCGAGTCGCCTGTCAGCTTGTACATCATACATGCGTAACCGCCCCAGACCTTGTCCCAGCAGTATACCCAGTAGTCGTTCTCGCCATTGTAGGTGCCGTTGTTCGGCTTGAGTGTCGGCAGCGGATGATTTGCACTGTCTGCTACATGCAGCCAAACCTCAGCCCATGCCTTATCATCTGCGTAACCACCTGTGCCGTACATATCGCCCTGACCGTCCTGTGTATTGCCGGGGTGTGCTGCACCGAATTCGTACAGAGCCTCTGCATACTTCAGACAATTTGCAGCGTAGTCTGCGTCGATGTCTGCAAATGCGTGGGATGTGGTAGCAAGTGCGGATGCCATTTCAAATGCAACTACGGAGTTGTTGCCGGATGCAGTTGCCCAGTAGGTCTTGCGCTCTCTGGTCTGCTTTTCCGGTGACAGCCAGTCAGCGTGGTCACTTGTATCGCCTACATTATAAAGGAAAGCAACAACATCGCCGTTACCGTCAAGGTAGGTGGTTTTCATGAAGTAGTCTGCGGTATTCTGGAGAATGTCGAGCAGATGCGCTTCTGTACCAGTTGCCTTGAACACCTCAGGATAATCGTAGTATGCCCAGCCGAGGGAAGTTGCATTAAAGCCCATCGTCAGGCTAAATTTTACATGGTCGCCGGCATCATGATAGCCGCCGGATACATCTACGGTGTTCGAGCCGGTTACGGAACGAATAAAATTCTTCTCTGTGCTGCCCAGACCTACTGCACTGTCCAGAGAAGCAGTGGCATCAGCTGTATGGCAATCGCCACGCCATGTCAGCGGGCCTTCACTTACCTCAGTGCCACACTCATTTGCATCATACAGATAAAGGGACAATGCAAGTGCTTCGCCATAGTCAACGTCTGCTGCGGATGCTGTGAAGCTCGGTGCTGCCAGTGCCGAACACATTGTCGATGATAACATGAATGCACTGGTAATGGTTGCTAACGCCTTTTTCAATGTCATAATCAAAACCTCCAATATAATGAATTTCGTTCTTAAAAACACCGCATTTAGTTAGGTAAAAAAGAAACTAAACAAGTCGGTTAAGTTGAAATCCTGCCAGTGTTTCCATGTCTTTAGTATACACAAAAATATACAAAATGTCAAGTGGTTTTCTCTATAGTTTACATTTCGTTTACAGATTGTGGATAGAATATTGTAATAAATACCCATTGTATACATCAATACGCTAAATCGCTGATTTGTGTTGAAAACTGTATTACAAAAAGTATTTTTTACATGTGGTTTAAGAGATAGTACGAAATAATAATCGTGTGATAAAACAAATGGATTTTAGAGGTAATTATTGTAAGAAAAAAAGACTTTATAAGCTTGAATGGATAGGATGTTTTCTTAGGGAACTTTCCCGAAACTGCCTCCCTGTGCCCGATAATTCTCGGATGCCTCCTGTAACTCTCCCCCATCCCCAAAAATAAAACCAACCCCGACAGAAACCGACCTGTTTTGACTTCACAGAACTGTGAATCTTCAAAACATGATGGGTTCTGTCAGGGCTGGCAAAGAATCAGAATGAACCGCCGCTGCCGCCGCGCGTACTGCCGGATGGTCCGGTAAATGTGGAACTGCCGCCTGCACCGCGTGTGCTGTCATCTTCCTTTTCCATGCGGGTAACATTCTTATAAAGGAAAACATCACTGCTTGTTTCTACCTTGAAGCTGTTTGCCTTGGTATAATCCGCCGCACCCTCCTGCTTCTTGACGCTCTTGAGGTTGGCGAACAGTCCGGCAATGCCGACACCGCCGGACGCAGAGCCTACCAGCAGTGAAATAAGCAGGGACAGCCCGACATTATACGGCTTTTTCGGCATATGGTCGCCGTCATAGGGTTTTCCGGCTTCAGCCTGCTTGAGATAATCATCACAGAATCCGGCAAATTCAACGAATGCCGTTTCAAAATCGTTCTCTTGCATATCCGGTACAATCGCGGACTCGATATAATCCAGTCCCATGTCCGTGAATGCCCGAATACACAAACCGGATGTCAGGATGTAATAATCGCGCGTGGTGATGTCCACAACAAGGATGATGCCATCCTCCTCCATGTCGTTGTGGTATTCCTCATAATAAAGGTCTGCATAATCACGGACGCTGTAATTTCCGGTATCCTTGGTAGTATGAATCATGACATCGCACTCATGGTCCTTCGCAGCATCCGCGAGTGCATCATCCACCTTTTCCGCTGCACTTGTATCCAGAAGATTCGCATCATCAGCTAAAACAGAATGGTACGCCGATACCTGTAAGGGAGCTGCCGCAAGGGTAAGGACGGCTAAACCGGTCAGAATCAGGGATTTCAATTTCATATGCGTACCTCCTTACAACAACCAGCTTAAATAGGTGATGAGCAATGTGACAACTGCGGCAATGCCGCCAATGCAGGCAAACCAACGTGTTCCCTGCTGCTTATCCGCCGGCAGGTCGCCGACAAATTTTCCGGTCTGTCCGTTCATCGCAAAGGTGTATTTCTTTCCATTCCATGTGGTATTGAGCAGCCACACCGGATAGAGCGCGTAGCTCGTCTTGCCGCCTGAGAGCTGAATGCTGGTTTCCACGGGCTGGACATTCATGAATGCACTGGTCGTGCGGCGGAATGCAGCCTCCGTGGAATTGCGGATGCGCTCATTTGCGCGCTGAATGCTGGATTCTGCATCAATGTCATATTTATCGGCAAGATAGCCGGAAAGATACGCCGTCTGAAAGCTCACAGCGTCCTTGAAATGGAACGGTTCAATTGCTTCGAGCAGGGTGTCGTCGATCTTCGTTGAGCCATCCACGGGTACTTGCTGAAAACCGATTTTTCCGCCGCGAACAAGCGCGTAATGGCTTGTTTCCGTGTAGCGGTAGTGGGAATCTTCCCAGTAACGCTCCGTTTGTGCCTTGTAGCGGATTCGTGCAGTGGCATCGGCATCAAACAACCAGACCGGAACATACACGCCCTTGATTTCGTCAATGTGGTTTTCATCCTTAAAAGGTTTCGGCAGGAGCTTTTTTCCCTTAAAATGGTTGCGCAAGGCTTCCTTAGCCGCTTCTTTGTCCAGCTTGAACGGGATTACATAATCCGGTCGCAGGTCGCCTGCGAGCTGCTGCGTCATAACAATCGGATTGTCACAGTACGGGCAGGATGATGCCGCAGTGGTTGCATCCGTGGTAATCTGACCGCCGCAGCTCTGGCAGGAATAGGTACGCATTCCGGACTGTTCGCCCTCCTGCCATTCACTGCCTGCCTGCGTTTCCCACTGCATGTCATCAGGTGGCTGCTGCTGCAGAACTTCGTCATAATTTGCAAGGTCCTGCACTGCAAATTCCGTATCGCAATAGGGGCACTTCATCTGCTGTGTGGCACTGTTGAATTCAATTCTGCCACCGCAGCAGGGGCATTCATAATTCAGTAATTCAGCCATTTCTGCATTCCTTTCTATAAAGAGAACCAGCAGCGGACAGAAAACTGTACGCCGCCGGCTGCATGAAATCTATTTACTTGATGTCGTTTGCGTCAAACGGGTCAGCACATTCCGGACAGAACTTAGGCGGATTTGTCGGGTCAGCCGGTTCCCAACCGCACTTGTCGCAGCGGTAGAGGGGTGCACCTGCAGGCTTGGGAGAGCCGCATTCTGTGCAGAACTTGCCCTTGTTGACTGCACCGCACTTGCAAGTCCAGCCATTCTCGGCAGGTTTGGGAGATGCGCAGTCCTGACAGAATTTACCAGTGTTGACAGTACCGCACTTGCAAGTCCAGCTGCCTGCCGGAGCCGGCTTGGAAGCTGCGCAGTTCTGGCAGAACTTGCCGGTATTCTGTGTACCGCAGCTGCATGTCCATGTGTCAGCTGCCTGCTGCTGTGCTGCCTGCTGCTGCGCTGCCATCTGCTGCTGTGCAGCCATCTGGTAGAAGTTCTGTGCGGCCATAGCACCTGTCTGCTGCATTGCATTATTCATATTCATAAAGCCCATCATAGGACCTGTTGCCTTATTGCCGGCAGCAAGACGCATTGCATCTGCCTGTGCATTGAGCATCACAGTTGCAGCCATGCCCGGATCCCTGTCAACGGCACGAATCTGAAGCTCTTCAAGCTTCTTTTCCATTTCCGGAGAGAGTGTGATAGGATTGATGGCAACTTCCTTAATCTTGATACCGCGCAGACCTCCCCACTTCTCGGAGAGTACCTTGTTCATTTCATCTGCGATATCCACTGTATGTGCGCCCAACTCGCTGTAACGGATACCCTTTGCAGAAATGGCAGCAAGTGCCGGCTGCAGTGCAGTGATGAACTCTGCTTTGAGGGTGGTATCCAGTTCGCTTCTTCTGTAATCATCCGCTACGTTGCCCGCAACATTGGTATAGAACAGGATCGGGTCGCTGATGTAGTAGCTGTACTGACCGTTGCAGCGGATGGTGGTGTCGATGTCAAGTCCGATGTTCTTGTCCACAATACGGAATGCCATCGGTCTGTTAGTACCGAACAGATTGTTCTTGATTTCTTTGATATTGATGTAGTACAGACGCTGGTCCTTGCCGGTATCGCCGCCGTAGCTGATACGCTTGCCGATTGCCTTGAAGGTTTCCAGAATGCTGCTGCCGAGGCTGCCTGCAAAAATACTCGGCTCGGTGGACATGTCATATGTATATTCACCGGGGAGTGCGCAGATTTCCACGATCTTGCCCTGGTCTACAATGATAACGCACTGACCGTCAGCAACTGCAATACCGCTGCCGTTGGTGATGATATTATCACTGCCCTTTGTATTGGAAGAACGTCCGGAAACGCGCTTTTTACCCTTTACCATCAGCACATCGTCCTTGATTGCGTCACAATAGAAGAATTCCTTCCACTGGTCCGCCATAACGCTGCCGACTGCGCCTGAAATTGCCTGAATAAGTCCCATATTGATTAACTCCTTTCAAAAGGCACAAATGTGCCATTCAGTTCTGCGGATGAACACTTTACCGCAGGAAACTACATGGTATTATTATATCACATTTGGTCAGTTTTGTCAATGGATTTTGCATTTAATATACAAAAACATGATGCGCGGGGTATTGTCGCAGCTTACAGGTGCTATCTTCTTTTTATTGGATGTGCTTCTGAAAATGGAAACCGCCGGACATTGCCGGCGGTTCAGTCTGTCGAAAAAACTAAAAATGGGGCGTGGGGCGATAGCCCCACAAAAGGGGTTCGGGGACGAAGTCCCCGAAAAATAACCCCTCCCCCGTTGGGGGAGGGGTTGGGGTGGGGGCGGTTACAGGGGTATTAACTCCTGAAAAATACTTTTTCGACAAGCTGAACCGCCGGACATTACCGGCGGTTTCTGGGATTATATGCGATTATGTTTGCAGATACAGGCGTTTGAGATGTGCAAGGTCAAATGCATTGCATACACCGTCCTTGTTCAGGTCGGCGATGATTGCCTGTTCCGCGGTGAACTCTGCCTTGCCGAACAGATACTTCTGATAAAGAATCAGATCGAGAACTTCCAGTGCGCCGTTGCTGTCCACATCACCGACAAGCGTTTCCGGTTCGTTGACTGCCGGAATGGCAAATACCGCATAATTGACGCAGTATGCTGACTGTCCATTCGTGCCGAGGGCAACGGTTTCGCCCTTTTCGCAGGACTTTTTGAAGAACTGGAATGCCACATCATTATCACTTGCCGCGGTAAGCTCCGTGCGCTCCCATTCGGAAATCCACGCCGGAAGAGGGTCAACTCTTACATCAAACGCAGCATAGACATCCAAATCCTCTGCTGCGGTAAACGCTGCAAGGTCGGCTGTGGAATTCTTGGAATCGCAGGCTGTCAGGATGGTT
This sequence comes from Ruminococcus sp., assembly GCA_015066845.1. Classification (GTDB taxonomy): domain Bacteria; phylum Bacillota; class Clostridia; order Oscillospirales; family Ruminococcaceae; genus UBA3855. The sequence continues at coordinate 6,844 of SVNO01000026.1, forward strand.
TCCGCACCGAGCAGCGCAGCAGGGAGCTGGGTATAGGCAAAGGCTCTGTCGCCGAAGATGGGAGAACCTGCCTGCACATTGTCCAGAAGCTTCCAGTCAAGCGCATTCACCGTGTCAAACACCTGCAAATCATGGATGAGTCTGCCGTTGATGGGCAGGCTGTCCGCGCAGAACGTGAACCAGTCCATGTTGAGCAGATAGCCCTCACCGCCGGTGAAGCGGATGTAGAGATCATGCGTTCCTGTGATCGTGCCGATATTGCATGAGAATTCGGTGTAGTCTGTAAATCCGGACGTACCGTCAAAGGCACATACAGCGACCGGTGTATCCAGAGAATCCAGATACAGCTCCATACCTGCCGGATTACCGGACACATTTGCAGTAAAGCTGCACGCACCTGTTCCGAAGTCCACGCGCTTGAACATGATGTAGTCGCCGTTTTCGATAAAGCCAATGTTCTGACCGCCGGAAGCAAGCTCCTCGCTGCGGATTCCGGACTGGTCGTCAAACTGTTCTGCCTCGATTTTCTCAAAGGCGGAAATGGTCGGCAGTGTGCCTGTTTGCGGAGAGGGCGTTACAACGCCAGCCGGAAAAGAATCCACTGTCAGGTCGTTGATGTAGTACTCGATATTGGTATAGCCCTGACCGCAGTAGTCACCGTTTGCATCGCTGGCATCGTTCGGATTCAGACCGCGTACTTCTTCCCATTCATCGGGCATTCCGTCGTTGTCCGTGTCCGTAATCGTCTTTTGCAGGACTGCGGCAGGATATACATAATTCACGCCGCACTGAATCTTGTAATTGTCAATTTTCGTCTTTTCATCCGCAGTTGCAGCATCATAGGCAGCTGTACCGGAATGGTATCCGGTACCGGTTCTGCATTCCTCTGCTGACTGCTGGTCAATGGCAGTACGCAGCGTGGGAGAAATGCCGTTTCCGGCGAAATTCAGCACGTTTTCATAGGATGCCGCTGCACTCTCGGCAGTTGTTGCTGTGGAAACATTCTCACCATTCACAACCGTCTGGAATGCCGTGTTGCTTTTCACGGAATCCACAGTAATGCCCAAGCCATCCTTGACCTTTACGCCGCCATTCCAGTTGTTGGCGGTAACGGCATCGTAGACGGTGCTATCCTTGTTAAGCATCCGGTTGCCTGTCATGTAGATGGAGAAATTCTGCGGACTTGTGCTGCTGTCCACACTGACATAGTACTTTGCACCCGTTGTGCCGTTGCCCATTTTCAGCGTATTATTGACATAATTCAGATGACCGATCGTACCGTATGCCGTCTGGTATGCCCAGTTGTAGATGACGTTGTTGGTGAAATCCGCAGTGGATGTACCCACGACTTTTCCGCGGAAATTACGGGAAACATTGTGCACAATGAGGTTGTGGTCAAAGGTGGAGAATCCCTTGCCCATCATGATGCCGAAGCCGTGGATGCCCTTGCTGTGACCGCCCCATGAATCGGCAGGGCCAATGACGGAATATTGTACAGTATAGTACTCATTGTTGGAGTAAAGTGCCCATTGTTCATCGGTCGTCCAGCCCATGGAACAGTGGTCGATGATGGAATTAGAACCTTTCGCACCACCCCATGCATCATTGCCGGAGCTTGTGGAGGCATAGGGGCCTGGACGGGAACTGATATAACGGCAGATGATATTGTCGCCGCCCATGCCGAACTTGTAGTTTTTCAGGGTAATGCCCGAACCGCCGGGGGCAGTCTGTCCGGCAATGGTGACATTGCTCTGACAGACAACATTACTTTTCAGCTCTATTGTACCGCTGACATCAAAAACCACGATACGGTTGGACTTGCTGACAGCATCTCGGAATGAACCTGCGCCGCTGTCGTTGAGGTTGGTGACATGGTAGACCTCTCCACCACGTCCGCCTGTTGCATATTTACCACCGCCGACTGCACCGGGGAATGCCGGAATGCTTGCTGCTGCGGAGGCAGAAATTGCAGTCCGCTGTGCAGGAAGCATTGCCGCATTGGCAGAAACCAGAAAAGCGGCAGTCAGCACTGCAAGGGCTCTTTTTACAGAAAAACGCATATTATCTCTCCTTTTATGGTCGATTTTTCGTTGTATATTTGTCATTATTATACCATATCATAAGAGAGAAAGCAATTGCAGAAGATTCCGCTGATGTTGCAGATTCTATTTTTTTTCCAAAGAGATCCGTTTTTCCTCGGCAAGGGGGGAACGCTCCATTGCCTCGCGCACGGATACATCGGACAGATGCGTATAGATTTCCGTGGTAGAAATGCTCTCATGTCCGAGGATGCTTTTGAGCGTGAGCACGTCCACATGCCCGTGCTGGTACATGAGCGTTGCAGCAGTATGGCGCAGCTTGTGGGTGGAAAGTCCCCTCCCCTGCAAACCAGCGGCTGCAAGGGAATCCTCCACGATCTGCTGTACGCGCCGCCTGCTGATGCGTTTCTTCTGATTGCTCAGAAACAGCGCGATGTCGGCTGTTTCAATCCGGCTGCGCTCGAAAAGATACTCGCGCAGCGCGCTCAGACATGCCTCGTTGAGGTAGACAATACGCTCCTTGCTGCCTTTGCCAAGAACGCGCATTCTGGAATTTTTCAGGTCAAGGGAGGACAAATTCAGCCCGACAAGTTCGCTCAGACGGATGCCGCAGTTGAGAAAGAGCGTGAGAATGCAGTAGTCGCGGATGTGGGCGCGATGGTTTTCCTGCATGGTCAGCGTCCGCAGGAGTGACAGGCTCTCGTCGAGGTTGAGGTATTTCGGGAGCGCGTTCTTCGGGGCAGACAGCTCCAGATTTGCGGTGGGATCCGCCTCGACCAGATGCGTATCCCTCGTCAGATAGCGAAAAAAACTGCGCAGAGAGGATGCTTTCCGGCTGCGCGCTTTGTCACGGTTGCCGCATTCATTCGCAAGAAAGCTGTAATATGCGTATATATCGCGCAAAGTAACCTGATTGAGCAGCTCCGGCGGCATACTCCGGATGGAAACTTCCGAAAGCTGCTCCAGTGTCGGGTTGGTGTCGGGATTGAGGTGGCAGAACATCACAAAGCGCAGAAACAGGCGGATATCCTGATAATACCCCATCACCGTGCCATCGGACAGGCATTTGACAACGGACAGATGCGTGACATATTCATTGAGGAAATAGGGATTTTCGGTTCTGTCAATACGCATGACTTACTCTCCTGTCTGTTACTCCGCTGAAAAATCGCTGGAGCGTTTCTTTCCGCTGTGCTTGAGGCGGTATTGTTTCGGCGTAATGCCGCGGTATTTCTTGAAATTCCGTATCATGTGGCTGCAATCGGAAAAACCGGTTTCCTGACTGATGTAGTTGAGGTCGAAATCGGTGAAGAGCAGGTAATCCTCCACCTTGAAAATGCGGATTTTGACAATGTATTCTTTGCAGGATACACCGTAAATCATGTGGAATTTCTTGGCAAAGCAGGAATAGCTCATATTGCATTTCTGCGCAATATCGCTGACCTGAATGGAATCGCGGATATGTGCTTCGATGTACTCGGTGATGGTGTCGATGTCGTAAGAGGTGCTCGCCTGAAATACCTCGTTGCCGATGGAGAAATCCAGACTCTGCCACTGGCGGACGATCTGCATGAGCAGGTTGTACAGGTGGGATTGAATCATCAGGTCATAGCCATAGGATTTGTCCGTTGCCTCCTGCACGCAATTGAGAAATGTCGTCTTGCTGTTCATGCGCGACGCAATGGAACTGTCAAAGAAAATGGGCATTTTCTTTTGCTCTGCATTTTTGAACAGTTCCTTGAGCTTGGGGGCATAGGCAGGCTTGAGATTGAGCTGGTTGAGGTCGAATTTCAGCACGGCATAGCGCAGCGGTGCACCATCCGCAGAGAAAATGGAGTGAATGGACTTTGGATGGAAGATGATACAGTCGCCGCTGCGGACAATGTACCGGTTGCCGCTGTCGAACATTTCCGCTGTTCCCTCCAGCATGTAAATCATCTCCATGAAGTAATGCCAATGGGGGCGGACGGGGAACATCTCGCTGCGTGTGTCAAAGACAAAACATTCAAACGGGCTGTTGAGCGAATCGCTCGCTTCAAATAACGAATGCATAAAGACCTCCTTTGTTGCACATTCAGAACCGCGCAGCGGCTCTGATAGATTTTTACAATTTTCTCATATGTCCATTATAGCATAAAACTGAAAAAAATGCTACAATATAATTAAATATTTTCAAAAAAATTTTTCAACTCACTGACAAGGAGGATTCAATATGCTTGAAATCAACGGAAAATGGGCACTTATTACAGGTGCAAGCAGAGGTATCGGCAGACTGGCAGCAGCTTTTCTTGCACAGCATGGCTGCAATATCGTAGCGCAGAGCCGTGACGTATCCCACACACAGGAGCTTCTCGAAGAACTCAGAGGCTATGGCGTGGAGGCATATGCGGTTGCAGCGGAGCTGTCGGATACTGCGCAGGTACAGGCAATGCTCAAGGAAATTGACGAAAAGGGCACACAGATTGACATCGTACTGAACAATGCCGCAGTGCAGATTGCCTACCGCACCGACTATTTCACCACGCCTGTGGAAGATTACACCACAAGCTTCCAGATCAACACCATTGCGCCCATGCTCATCTGCTATCACTATCTTCCGAAAATGATTGCCCGTGGATTCGGCAGAATCGTCAACACCACCAGCGGCATTCGTCTGGAGCCGGAGCAGGCAGGCTATTCCGCAAGCAAGGCGGCTCTGGATAAAGTGACCATCGACATCGGCTCGAAGATCGAGGGCACGGATGTCATCATCAGCCTGACAGACCCCGGCTGGTGCAGAACCGACCTTGGTGGCCCGAACGCACCGAATGCACCGGAAAGCGCGATTCCCGGCGTTGTTGTCGGCGCATTTGTCAATGACGGAAAATCCGGCAGACTGTTCTGCGCCGGAGATTTCCACGGCATGTCCATCGAAGATGCAGTTGCTAAGGCGGAAGCGGAGATTCCCTCCCCTTATACCGTCTGATACTATCCTTTCCGACACCTATGTGCAAAAAGCCGCCGTGCAGGACATGGCGGTTTTTTGTATTTCAAATTGACCTTTCTGTCAGTTTGTGTTATAATAAAGGTAATGATATGACTGCAACGAGAGGTAACATATGAAACAACACAGAAGAATCGGTGTCATTATGGCGAAAGCCTACCGTGACCTCAACCATCTCCAGCTCTGCGGCATCCTTGAACAGGCGTATGCGCTTGGATACAGCGTTTACGTTTTTACACTGACGGCAGAGAACGGCGACCCACGCACCATGGCAGGCGAAGAAAACCTGCTCAATCTCATCAATTTTTCAGAGCTTGACGGCATCCTCTATCTCCCCTACACCTTTTCTGCCGACACATACCGCACATGCATTGAACAGTTTCTACAGCAACGCTGTCCCCTGCCCGTTGTTGCCATCGGGCTTGGCAATCTATTCTGCCCCACCATCTGGCATGACGACCGCGCAGAATTTCGCGAGATTGTCCGGCATCTGATTATCGAGCACGGCTGCCAGCGGATTCACTGCCTTACAGGTCCGGAGGGGGATAATGTTGCCGAACAGCGGCTTGCCGGCTATCGTGACGCGATGGAGGAAACAGGACTTCACTACACACAGAAAGATATTACCTACGGGGATTTCTGGATGTACAGGGCGCAGATGCTTGCAAAGGAATTCACGGACGGAACGCTCACGATGCCGGATGCGGTGGTATGTGCCAATGATATCATGGCAATCAGCCTGTGTGACGCACTTGCAGAACGCGGTATTTCCGTGCCGGAGCAGGTGCGCATCACGGGGTATGACGGTACGCTCGAATCCATCCTGCATGTGCCGCCCATCACGACCTTCAGCACCTCATGGCGGCAGTTGGCGAGAAATGCCATGTGCTTTCTCTACGAAACCATCACCGGCATACCGGCGCAGCGTTTGCCCGTGGAGCAGGGCATTCTGTCCGCGCGTGAGAGCTGCGGCTGTCAGAGTACGGTCAATCGTCCGAATGCACAGCAGCTTGATTACCAACGGCTGGAGGATAATATGACGGACTGCAACCTTTCCACGCAGTTCCTTAATGCGGGAAATCTGAGCAGCTTCATCCAGAAAACCTACAATATGACCTATCTGTTCCTCAAACCGGAGCAATGCGGCAATGAGCAGTTCAACATCTGCCTGTGCGAGGACTGGGACAGAACGCAGATGGATGGGGAAATTCAGACATACCGTACCACCGGCTATTCCGATCAGATGATCCTCATCAATTATGACGGCAGGCGCACGACCTTTCCCAGCAGCCAGATGGTGCCCGATAATGCGCTTGCTGTACAGCAGCCGTCCGTTACGTTTTTTAATGCCCTGCATTTTCAGGACCATTGCTTCGGCTATACCATTTTAATGCTGCGCGGTATGGTGGACACGTTCAATCCGCATTACCTGCATTTCTGCCATGAAATCAATATCGGACTGGAATTTCTCAGTACACAGAATGCATTGCAGAGCCTTGCATATCGCCGGTATCTCTCGCAAATCCGCGATGAGCTGACAGGTCTGTACAATACTGCAAACTTTGCACAGCAATGGGCAGAACAGCAGAACAAGGCGCAGCAAGGAACGCTGTTCCTCATTGGCTTTACGCTCAGCGGAATGCACCGCATCAAGGAAACCTGTGGCAGTCTTGTCTGGGACAGGTATCTGGTGGAGTTTTCCGACCTCATGCGCAATTGCTGCCGCAATCAGGAGCAATGTTTCCGCGCGGATGAGAGTGCATTTTTCATCCTTGGTACACAACACAGCGAGGAGGAGCAGCAGACGCTCATACAGCGCATAGCCGTGCAGTTTGAAAAGCAGTACCAGAACACTTCCCATGTTCTGCGCCCCCGTCTGCACCATGCGATCGTACCGGATTGCGGCGCATTGGAGGATGGCACACAGGCTTCGGAGCTTCTGCTTGAACAGCTGCGCAGTCTGAGCAGCTCTCCCCTTTCCTTTTCCGAGCAGATGCATTATGACGACCTCGCGGCACTGCGCAGTGAAATCTACCAGTTTCCGGAACGCGACTGGTCGATTGCTGCCTGCTGCCGGAAGCTGAGCATCAGCCCGTCCTATTTCCATCGCATTTACCGCAGTACCTTTGGCGTGAGCTGTACGCAGGACATCCTCAAAAGCAAGCTTGACCATGCCAAAAAGCTTCTGCTGAGTACAACGGACACGCTCCAGATTATCGCGCAGAAATGCGGATATGATTATTCCCACTTTATGCGCACATTCAAAAAAGAAGTCGGCATGACACCAACGGAATACCGCAGAGGCGGCAAAGAAGTATAGCAGAAATCCCCGTGCAGCTCAACTGCACGGGGATCGTTCAATCTCTCCTGAATACATCCCTTGTATAGACCTTTTCCTGCACATCATCCAGACAGATGTCATAGCGGTTGGCAATGATGGCATGACTTCTGGCTTTGAACTCCTCCAGATGATTGACCACAGGACAGCCGAAAAATTCCGAACCATCAGCAAGCGTCGGCTCGTAGATGATGACCGATGCACCGGATGCGAGAATACGCTTCATCACACCCTGAATGCTGCTCTGACGGAAATTGTCGGAATTGGATTTCATTGTCAGGCGGAACACACCAATGGTGACATGGGTATTGCTGTCACAAATGTGGTCGGGGTCATAGCCCGAACAGCCTGCCATCTGCAAAACACGGTCGGCGATAAAATCCTTTCGCGTACTGTTCGATTCCACAATCGCTTCGATCAGATTTTCCGGAACATCCTTATAATTGGCAAGCAGCTGCTTGGTGTCCTTGGGCAGACAATAGCCGCCGTAGCCGAAGCTGGGGTTGTTGTAATGCCCCCCGATGCGCGGGTCAAGGCAGACTCCCTCAATGATTTTCTGCGTGTCCAGTCCCTTGATTTCCGCGTAGGTGTCCAGTTCGTTGAAGTAGGAAACACGCAGGGCAAGGTAGGTATTGGCAAAGAGCTTGACCGCCTCTGCCTCCGTAAAGCCCATGAACAGCGTGTCAATATCCGTTTTGACCGCACCCTCCTGCAGCAATCCTGCAAAGGTCTGCGCTGCCTGCATCAGTCGCGCATCGCTGCAATCCGTGCCGACAATAATGCGCGAGGGGTAGAGATTGTCGTAAAGTGCACGGCTCTCGCGCAGAAATTCCGGACTGAACAGGATATTCCGGCTGCCGGTTTTTTCACGGATGGACGCGGTATATCCTACGGGCACGGTGGATTTGATGACCATGATGGCATTGGGATTGACGCGCATGACGGTATCAATGACCGTTTCCACAGCGGACGTATCAAAGAAATTCTTGCGGCTGTCGTAATTGGTCGGTGCAGCAATGACAACAAAATCTGCCTTTGCATAGGCATCCTCTGCGTCAAGCGTTGCCGTCAGGTCAAGCGGCTTTTCCGCAAGGTATTCCTCGATTTCCTTGTCCTGTATGGGAGATTCTCTGCGATTGATGAGCGCGACCTTTTCCGGAATAATGTCCACTGCACAGACTGTATGATGCTGGGCAAGGAGTACGGCAATACTCAATCCGACATAGCCCGTTCCGGCAACGGCAATTGTAAATTTCTGCTCCATTCATTCTCCTCCATTAGTACGTTTTCTGCGTTTTGACAAGCGTCCTGAGATGCGCAAAGGTACGCTCCTCCCCCTCGTCTGCAAGCATATGCAGGAGGGATTCAAGCAGCGCGCTGGTTTCGGGGTGGATGTAATGATGCTGCCCTGTTCGCTTGTAGTAAGCAAGCGCATCGCCGTCCTGATAGGCTGCGCCGTTGTAGATTTTGCAGGCAGCCACACGGTCACAGAACATTTCTGCCACATAGCGCAGCGGCATTTTGACCGGCATCATTTTGCCGTCTTTGTAAGAATAATCAGTCCAGTATTCATAGTGATGGCGATTGCGTCCCTTGTGATGCATCCACGCAGCAGAATAACCATTTTCAATACGCTCCTGCTCGTTGGGACTGCGTGTCCCTTGATAGTATTTCACACCGGAGAAAAATTCAGTGGGGGAATATTTTGACAAATCATGCCCAAGCCCCTGCCAGAAAATGCCCGCTTTGGCACAATGCAGGATGACAGCATGTCGATGTCGGGTGATGGTATAAAAATGTCTGAAAAAATTCATGATCTGCATAGTTTCGCCTCCCTACTAATAGTATAGCATATTTACCGCCGGATTGCAAGCCGGAAAACAGCTTGGATATCAGAAAAATGCACAAGGCAATGATGGCGTTTTTGTGCATTCTGCCCTGTATCTAAAAAAATCCCCCGTGCAGACTGCACAGGGGATGGTATGTATCGGAAATTATCGCTTTGCTCTTTCCACGGAAATAACGCCCTTGATTTTGCGGATGCTTTCAAAAACGGCGGTAAGCTGGGATTTGTTGACAATGCGGATGGACGCATCAAACACCGCGTTGCCGTTTCTGAGGATGTGGGAAGAAGAATGCATGATGGGAATCCGCGCTTCGGTGAGGATGGCAGAAATATCATAGACCAATCCAACGCGGTCATGTGCAACAACTTCAATATTCGTCTGCATAGCGGTATCCGAAGAATCCGTCCACTGGATCTCCACCCAGCGTTCCAGCTCCTCAGGATTGCTGCGCGCGAGAACGGAACGGTAATTGGTACAGCCAACTGTATGTACAGAAATGCCGTGTCCTCTTGTGATAAAGCCGATGATCTCATCACCCGGCAGCGGATTGCAGCACTGGGCAAATTTCACAGCACAATCACTAATGTCATCAAGAATGATGGGGGTTGACGTATGGCGCACGGGCTTGATAATCGGCTGCTCCTCCGGCTCATTTTCATTGATGCAGTAGTGACGGTGGTAGAGGTCTTTCCAGCGCGGCAGGAGCTTGGAAATGACGATGCCGCCATAGCCGATGGATGCATAGAAATCATCGAGTGTCTGGCAATTATGACGTTTGAGGTCGTCAGCGAGGAACTCTATCAGCTGTTCTTCCGTCAGGCGGATGCGGCTGCGCTTGAATTCCTTTTCGAGCACACTCTTGCCGGTGACGATGTTTTCTTCACGCCGTTCGCGCTTGAACCATGAGCGAATCTTGGATTTCGCCTCGTTGGTCTTGGCGATGTCCAGCCATGCGCGGTTCGGCCCTTTTTCGGGGTCTTTACTGGTCAGGATTTCTACAATCTGACCGGTCTGCAATTCATATTCCAGCGGTACAATTCTGCCGTCAGCACGGGCACCGATGGTCTTATGTCCGATTTCTGTATGAATGCGGTAGGCAAAGTCAATGGCAGTCGCGCCAATCGGGAGGGAAATGGTCTTGCCCTTGGGCGTCATGACATAGATGTCCTCAGGGGCAATGTCGCTCTTGATGATGTTGAGGATTTCCTCCACATCATCCGAGGACTGCTGCTGTTCGAGAGCCTGACGAATCCACGAAAGCCTCTGGTCCATTCTGTCCTCGTGCGTTACGCCCTCCTTGTACTTCCAGTGCGCGGCAATACCATATTCCGCTGTCTGGTGCATGTCCCATGTACGAATCTGCACCTCGAACGGAATGCCTTCACGACCAAGTACGGTGGTGTGGAGGGACTGGTACATATTGGATTTCGGCGTGGAGATATAGTCCTTGAAGCGGTTGGGCAGCGGACGGTACATCTCATGGATGATGCCAAGAACGGCATAGCACTCCTGCACTGTGGAAACAATGACGCGGACTGCATATTTATCGTAGATTTCCTCGTATTCTTTCTGCTGTAAGAAGATTTTGCGGTAAATGCTGTAATGGCTCTTGACTCTGCCGAAGATTTCAGGGGTTTTCTCCAGCGGCACATCTTTCAGACGTTCCAGAATCTGCTCCTTGATGCTGCTGATAAAGGATTCCCGCTGGTCACGGTTCATCTGGAGAATCTGTTCGATTTCAGAATACGCGAAATCATCCAGATAGAAGAACGACAAGTCCTCCAGCTCATCCTTGACCGCACGGATTCCCAGACGGTTTGCCAGCGGTACATAGATATGCATGGTTTCATCGGCAGTGGAACGCTGCTTGTGCGGCGGGCGGAATTGCAGTGTGCGCATATTGTGCAGGCGGTCGCAGAGCTTGATGATGATAACACGGATGTCCTGCGACATGGCAAGCATCATCTTGCGGACATTCTCTGCCTGCTGCTGTTCCTTATTGAACATGGGGATTTTCTTGAGCTTTGTCACGCCCTCGACAAGCATTCCAACGGTTGTCCCGAACCGTTTGTCAATGTCCTGTCGTGTTGCCTCCGTATCCTCCACAACATCGTGCAGGAGCGCGGCGCAGACAGAATCGGTGTCCATTCCCAGTTCCAGCAGGCTCTTTGCCACGGCAAGCGGATGAATGATATAGGGCTGACCGGAGGAACGGAATTGTCCCTCATGCGCCTTTGCTGCAAACTGATAGGCGGCAAGTACCTTTGTGACATCGTATTGCTTTCCATTGGTGAGCATCAACTGCTCAAGTTCTTCAATCGTGATTTCTTTATCATCCATGCTGCATTGCCTCCTTTCCTTTTGCCTGTAACTGTTTCAGAATTTCCGATGCCTGCAGATCCACATGCTTTTTTCCCGGCAGGTGGGCAACGCTTCCCTCACAGACATCCTGCACCATGAGTCCAAGCTCACAGAATATGTCAATGCAGATGCGCATTTTGCAGGCATTGATGTTCTGCATGTACAGCGTAAGCATCAATGCGGACAGCTGAATCCCTCTCTGGGGTACTGCCTTATATACGATAATACATTCCTCGCGTGTCGGGGTGATGGCTTGCCAGATAGCAGCCGGCTGCGGTTCGCCGCGGCGGTAGCTTTCATAGGTGTGCAGTGCCGAAAGAATCCGCAGCTGCTTCAGACCGGACATACGGTAATCCTGCACGACCATCTGAACGCGGGAGGTATTGTGGAACGTGTTCACGCTCAGGCGCACCATCAGATGGCATACGCTGCCGACCTGAAGTGACACACGCTCAGGGGGTGTGCGGAACAGAAGTGCATCATAGCTGTTCCCCTGCACCTCCACACGAAGTTTGGTATGTACACCCTCGGAGAGGGGACGGATTTCCATGACACGGGCATTTTCAATGACGAACAGGGGTTCCTGATTGCCTGCGCCGAAAGGTTCAAGCTGCGAAAGGCTGCCAACTTCTTCCACAGTCAGAAGCTCCGGCTGCACGGCACAGGCAGCATTCAGCTCCAGCACGGGCATTTCCGGATGATTGGCAGCAGCATATTCCGCTACGCTCCGGATGAAACCCTCAATTTCCGATTCCGGCAGCGTCAGACCGCCTGCGGCAGGATGACCGCCGAATTTGGTCAGATGCTTTTCACAGGCAGTCAGGCAGTCAAACACGGAGAATTCCCCGAAACTACGCGCAGAACCATGTCCCACGCCATCCTCCACGCCAATCATGATGCACGGCTTTCCGAAACGCTCCATGAGTCTGGAGGCAACAATGCCAATCACGCCCGTATCCCATCCCTGACCGCTGAACACCAGCACACGCTCGAAAAGCTGTTCCGGATGCCGGGCAATCTGGGCGAGGACGGATTCGATAATCTGCGCTTCAATCTCGCGGCGGTGGCCATTGATTTCGTCAAGTTCCTGCGCAAGCTCCATGGCTCTGCGCGGATTTTCTTCCAGAAGAAGCTCCATTGCAAGCTTTGGAGAACGCATTCTGCCTGCCGCGTTGATGCGCGGTGCAAGTCCGAAGGACACACTGGACGCGGACAGGGGCTTTCCGGCAAGTCCGCTGACCTCACGCAGGGCACGCAGTCCGGCACGTTCGGTATTCTCAAGATATTGCAATCCCATTTGGACGAGGTAGCGGTTCTCCCCCGTCAGGGAAACCACATCGGCAATAGTGGCAATTGCGGCAAGGTCGCCGAACTGCTCCAGAGCCATGTCCACATCGCCGTCATTGAGTGCTGCCACGAGAAGCAGGGCAATGCCGGCACCGCAGTACAGGCGGAACGGGGAAAAATTATCGGCACAATGCGCGTCCACAATGGCTGCGGCGCGCGGCAGGACTGCGCTTGGCTGATGATGGTCGGTAATGACAAGCTCCATGCCAAGCTCTGCAATCAGCTCGGCTTCCTTTACCGCGGAAATACCGTTGTCCACAGTTACAATCAGTTCCACACCGTCCTCATGCATTGCCTGCACAGCCTCGGTATTCAGTCCGTAACCCTCCTCGCGGTCGGGAATTCTCCAGATGACATCCGCACCCGTTTCCAGCAGGAATGAATAGAGAATTGCAGTTGCGGTAACACCATCACAGTCATAATCGCCGTATACACAGATGCGCTTTCCGGCATCAACGGCGGCATTGATACAGTCGGCTGCCTCCTGCATATCATGCAGCAGGAACGGATCGCTCAACTGCTGACAGCCAATCAATTCCCCAGCCTGTGCTACATCAATACAGCCGCGTGACGCGAGAACCATACAAGACAGGGCGGACAAATCGCTCCGGCTCTGGAGCGTCCGCACAACGTCCGGACGCGGCTTATTGATAATCCATTTTTTCATAAACTCCCTCCGATTCTCAAAGGATAGATTCTATTATATTATAGCACTTTTTTTATCAGATTGCAATAGGTTCATGATAATTTTACACGCAGATTGATTTTCTGAAAAGGCTTGCTTTTTTGGGGACAATACAGTATAATGAAAGTATCTATAAATGGAAAGGAAGAATGCTATGCCGTCCACTGCTAAACGCATTATGCTGTACTGTTCCCTGCTGCTCCTGCTCGCTGCGCTGACGGCAGTTTTTTTCCATCTGGGGCAGCAGGAACCTGCGCAGCCAATGTCTGACACAGCTGCGCCGACAACTGCCGCAGCGCAGCCGCCTGCGGAAACCACACAGCCGCCCACTCCGGAAACACAGCCGCCGACCTTTCCGACAGTTGCTGTTCCCGATTCCATCCTGCTCGATGTCCCCTATATTTCGCAGAAAAATCTGCTGCCGACCGGCTGTGAGCTTGTCAGTGCCATGATGGTACTGAAGTATTACGGCACGGACGTTTCCATCAACGACATCGTGGACAATACATTCTGCGATTTTCCTGCCACCATCAATGGTAGAAATTGCGGCTACCATCCCTCTGACGCATTCGCCGGCAATCCGTGGGACGCTTCAAGCTTCGGCTGCTATCCGCCGGTTGTGGTGGAGATGATGAACAAACTCCTGCCCGCGTCCCGCCGTGCAGTGGATGTATCCGGCATGGAGCTTTCCGCGCTTGCAGAAACGTTCCTGCCCCGTGAAATACCCGTGCTCGTCTGGGCAACCATCGCCATGGTGGAAACCTACCCAAGCATTGGCTGGTATCTGCTCGATGAAAACGGCGAACCTACGGACACATGGTTTGAATGGCCGGCAAATGAGCATTGTCTGGTACTGGTCGGGTATGACAGTACACGGTACTATTTCAACGACCCCTACAATGGCTATGGACTGGTATCCTATCCGCGTGAACGCGTGGAAACACGGTATGCAGAAATGGGAAAGATGGCAGCAGTGGTGATGGAATCACAGTATGTGCAGGGCTTTATGCCGTAACGCTTGCAAATTGTTCCAAGATATGCTATAATGAAACAGCAGCTTGATGGCTGCTGTTTTTGTCAGAGTTACAGGATTGAAAGGAAGTATGAAAATGTCACCATTTCTCAAAGGAATGCGGCACGGAATCCCCATTGCATTGGGGTATCTGTCCGTTTCGTTCGGCTTCGGCATTCTTGCGGCGAAGCATTTCAGTGTTGCGGTTGCTACCATCATTTCCGCAACCAATCTCACCTCTGCCGGTCAGCTTGCAGGGCTGAATATCATGACAGAATGCGCCCCGTCCATTGCAGCATTTCTGGAAATGGCACTGACGCAGCTCATCATCAATATGCGCTACAGTCTGATGGGCATTTCCCTCTCTCAGAAGCTTGACGGTACATTCAACACACCGCGCCGGATGGTGACTGCGTTCGGGATTACGGATGAGATTTTTGCCGCTGCCTCCGCACAGGAAGGAAAAATCACGGCGCGTTATCTGTATGGCATGATTCTCATTGCCTTTCTCGGATGGACAGGCGGTACATTTCTCGGCGCGTCCGCCGGTGAGATCCTGCCGCAATCCCTGACAGATGCCATGGGACTTTCGCTGTACGGCATGTTCCTTGCCATCATCATTCCACCGGCGCGGAAAAGTAAGGGTGTATTGCTTGTGGTGATTGCCGCGGCATTCCTCAGCCTGATTTTCCATTTCCTCCTGCCCTTTATCACCAGCGGCTTTGCTGTCATTCTCTGTGCCGTTGCAGCGGCGGCTCTGGGGGCATGGCTTTGTCCGGTCAGAGAGGAGGAAGATGCATGAGCACGGGAAATATCGCCATTTTCATTGCCGTGATGGCAGGGGTGACCTACCTCATCCGGATGCTGCCGTTCACGCTGTTCCGCAAGGAAATCAAATCACCGTTTTTCAAAAGCTTTCTCCACTACGTTCCCTATGCTGTACTCAGTGCCATGACGATTCCGTCCATTTTCTATGCAACCGGCAGCCTGTTAACTGCTGCGGTCGGAACAATTACCGCCGCAGTGCTTGCCTATTACAGAAAGTCCCTGATTGTTGTTGCACTTGCAGCGGCTGCTGCGGCATTCCTGACGGATGTCCTTTTACAGTATCTTACATAAACCAAAACCCTTGGCACAACGCCAAGGGTTCAGTCTGTCGAAAAACCTAAAATCAAACGCGGAGCGACAGCTCCGCGAAAGGGGTTCGGGGACGAAGTCCCCGAAATATAGCCCCTCCCCCGTTGGGGGAGGGGTTGGGGTGGGGGCAGTTACAGGGGTGCTAACCCCAGAAAAAAGACTTTTTTTACAAGCTGAACCCTTGGCACAACGCCAAGGGTTTTTTTGTGGAACGATTCAGTGCAGCTCCGGATGGCGGTTCCAGTACCCGACCATTTCCTCCGGTGTCGTATAACGCTCTGCCCACGCATTCGCCTCCTCCGGTGAGAGTACCTCAAACACGCGGTCTATGATGTGGTTGAGAATCTCCGTTTCTTCATCCCAGAATCCCAGCGAACGTTCTTCCACGGATGCCATACCGTCCTGCATCCGGTAGGTCATTTCCAAATCATAGTCCTCATACACGCCCGTCCAACTGTAATCGACCGGCGGTGTACTGCGCAGCAATGCGGCAAGCTCTCCGGCTGCACCCACATCTTCCTGTGCACCGTAAATGGTCGGCACTCCTCCGTATTGTGCCACGAGCAGCGGAATGCTGCTTTCACCCTGCTGTGCATTGACAGCATAACTGTAGAAATCCTCACAGCTTTCTGATGCGTCAGGCTGACCGAATAATGCCCAGAGCCGTCCAAGCAGTTCTACGCATTGTTCCGGTGTGCAATCGTCCTCACAAAGACGGCAGAGAACCTCCAGTGGCACAGGACTCCCCTGTTCCGTCCGCATTTCCAGTGCAATCTTTGTAAACTGATACATAGCTTCCCTCCATGAGTTTCATTTCGCCTCTATTATAGCACGAATCCGCGTATTTGTCAAATTTTGCATTTTTTTGAAAAAAGGGTTGACAAATCTTCTTCTTTGTGCTATAATATAATCACTACAAGATTAGGAATAGTTCTTAATCTTGCAAAAAGGAAGTGACAGGTTTGACGGAACAGCGGCGACTGATTACGGAGATTATCCAAAACACGGACAGCCACATGACAGCCGAGCAGATTTACAATCTTGCCAAGGCGCAGATGCCCTGCATTGCCATTGGTACAGTGTACCGGAATCTTGGACTCATGGAGCGTGACGGCGAAATCGTCCGCATTGCAATTCCAAACGCCCCTGACCGGTATGACCGGAACGTGCAGTTTCATGAGCACATGCTATGCCGCAAATGCGGTGTACTGGAGGATGTATGGCTGGGCAATCTTCTTGAAGTTATCAATGCAATGACGCAGACGAAGATTGATTCCTATGAGCTTGCAATGTTCGGCGTATGTCAGAGCTGTCAGGAATCCGCAGCTGCGGCGGAAGAAACGCAGTTCAATTTGAAATAAAGGAGAAAATGAGTATGAAAAAGTATGTATGTCCTGTATGCGGTTATGTTCACGAGGGTAACGAGCCTCCGGAGGCTTGCCCGCAGTGCAAGGTTCCCGGTTCCAAGTTCATTGAAAAGTCCGACAGCGAAGCTCTGGTATTCGCATGTGAGCACGAGGTTGGCGTTGCAAAGGCAGTAACAGATGAGGAAATCCTCGCAGGTCTGAGAGCAAACTTCGAGGGCGAGTGCACTGAGGTTGGTATGTACCTTGCTATGGCAAGAGTAGCACACCGTGAGGGCTATCCGGAAATCGGTCTGTACTGGGAAAAGGCTGCTTATGAGGAAGCAGAACACGCTGCAAAGTTTGCAGAGCTGCTGGGTGAAGTTGTTTCCTCCTCCACAAAGGAGAATCTCGAAAAGCGCGTTACTGCTGAGCACGGTGCAACACAGGGCAAGCTTGACCTTGCAAAGCGCGCTAAGGAGCTGAATCTGGACGCGATCCATGACACTGTACATGAAATGGCAAGAGATGAAGCAAGACACGGTAAGGCTTTTGAGGGACTTCTCAAGAGATACTTTGGTTAATCCCCTGCTGAATGAAAAGGACATCCGCGGAAAACGGATGTCCTTTTTCGTTGCATATCAATGTTTTTTCTCATTTCTCGGCGCAGTAACCGCAGTTCTGGGGAGAACATACACCGTTCCATTGTCCAGCTCAAGGCAGGGACGGTAGGCGTTTTCAATCAGGTCACCAGTGAGATTCAGCGCGTGTACTGACCTGCCGGATACTGTTCCGATGGCATAGTCCTTGTGTCCCTCTAAAAGGGATTTCAATGCAGTGGAACCAAATCCCCTGCTGCGCGGACGATACGCGCCGACAATAAAAATGGTGTCCACCTTATAGCCGCCTTTCTTGATGGTTTTCAAGTCGCTTTGTGCACCAAGATGTTTGCTGTAGCCATTAACAAGAACCATAAAATAGGAAAGAAGCAGAAGCAAACCGAACAATAAAAAAAGCGGTGCAAGCTCCACCAGCTGTTCTTCAAATGGGAGCATTGCAACAACCTGTTCAATAAAGCAAGCGGCTGTCAGTACAAGAAAAACAACAGCCCAGAAAAACAAGCCCCAGAGCTTGCGGATGAAACGGCGGCGTTCCTGTACAATATATTGTTTAATCATTTGGTTCCCAAGCATTGAGAGCTTGTAAGAACAAAAACTATCGCGTGTCATGTCTGTAACTCCTGTCAAATCAATTCTATCTAAAACATTATAGCACAATCCTCTCTTAAAATCAAGTAAAAATCTACTAATTCAATACATTTCCAAACGATTTTGTCAGTTTATACAGCCGATTGGTGTGATATTTGAGCGTTTCGACGAAAAGAGTTAAAAAAATCTAAAAAAGGGCTTGCATTCTCTTTGGTAATCGTGTATAATAGTAAGAGTGATACCGCGCAGATGAATGCAGCGGTATTGCATAGTGAAAATCATTCGTCAGAGTATCCAAAAATCACATGATGTTTCAGACAGCGACTTTTGGGACAGGATGGAATTCTTACAGTTCCGAAAGGAGGCAGGGCATGAAAATCGGTCTGGTATTGGACGGCGGCGCACATCGCACGATATTTTCCTGCGGCGTGTTGGATGCTCTGCTGGACGCAGGAATCCACGCAGATTATGTTATCGGTACATCGGCTGGCATTACCTATGCCATCTCCTATGTATCCGGTCAGAAAGGCAGAAACCGCGAATTGTTCCGGCGGTATGTGCGTGACGCACGGTATGCCGGCGCATGGCATTTGCTGTGCCCGTGGAATCGTTCTTATTATAATCTCCGGTTTTTGTTTGACAAAGTTCCGAACAAGCTCCTCCCCTTTGATTATGCTGCTTATGCAGCAAGTGGGACGCAGGTGCTTGCGACAGTGACGAATCTGCATACGGGCAAAGCGGAGTATCTTCCCGTACCTCCGGATGACACGACATGGCAGGTTTTACGCGCAACCTGTGCACTTCCCCTGCTGTTCAAACCAGTCACACTGGATGGTGCACAATATGCGGACGGCGGCATCGGTGATGTAAGTCCCTATGAAAAGGCACTTGCTGATGGCTGTGACAAAGTGATTGTCATACGCACACGCGAACGCGGATACCTGAAAAAGCCGGAAAAGCTTTTGCAATTCGCAGCAAAACTGCAGCAGCGCAAGCATCCGCAATATGCAAAAGCGATACGCGAATATCACGAGCAGTGCAATGCCAATGCAGCAAGGCTGGACGCGCTGGAGGCTGAAGGTATTGTGCACGTTATCGCACCGCAGGACACACTTGGCGTTACAAGAACGGACAAGAGGATTGATCTGCTCATGGCATTGTATGCGCAGGGTTATGCGCTGACAATGCAGCAGATGCCAGCATTACGGGCATATCTGACGGAAACCACAACAAGAAATGAGGCAGAATAAAATGGCAGAATTGAAATTTGAAATTACAGAGCACATTGGCGTAATTGGTGAAAATGCAAGAGGCTGGTCCAGAGAGCTGAACATGGTAAGCTGGAACGATCGTGAGCCGAAGTACGACCTGCGCGACTGGTCACCGGACCACACCAAGATGGGCAAGGGACTGACCATGACAGCGGATGAACTGGTGGCACTGAAAGAGATTCTGGACGAACTGGGACTGGATGATTTTGAGGAATAAGTCCTGACATTTAGAGATAATGCGAAATGAGGTGAAATCATGCGGGCAAAGGGCACAAAGCTGATTACAGAGAATCGAAAGGCAAGGCATGAATACTTTGTACTGGAGGATTTTGAAGCAGGCATTGAGCTGACAGGAACGGAGGTCAAATCCATCCGACAGGGCAATGTCAATTTGAAGGACAGCTGGTGCAGTATTGAGAACGGGGAGCTGTTCATCAAGCAGATGCATATTTCACCTTATGAAAAGGGCAATATATTCAATCGCGATCCTTTGCGTGTGCGCAGGCTTCTGATGCACAAAAAAGAGATTATGCGGTTATACGGCAAGCAGAAGCAGGATGGACTTGCGCTTGTTCCCCTTTCGATGTACTTCAAGGATTCGAGGGTAAAGATTCAGCTTGGACTTTGCAAGGGTAAGAAGCTGTATGACAAGCGTGAGGATGCTGCGAAGCGTGATGCCAAGCGGAGCATTGACAGAGCGATCAAGGCACATAATCAATAACATCTACGGCGTGAGCCGTTGGATACATGTGGGGGCGTACCGGTTTCGACGGGGGCTTTGCACTACGATAAGCGAGTAGAGGTCTGCTGCATCTCTTTAAACTGCGGCACGTTTAAATATAAACGCTAACAATAACATTACTGTAAGCTCCAGAAGCCTGCAGGTTGCTGCCTAAGTCAGCATCTGTCCTGTAATCGAGGACCACGGCCTTTACAGGGCATCGACGAGTGGTGAACGTTTCTCTGACCTGTCCATGTCTTAGAAATGTATTTGGACTACCTGTCCGCACAGCCTGTTTATCGGCGGCGCGGATGGGGAATCTCAGTAGATAAACTACACTCGTAGAAAGTTGTAGGAATGGGTTTTCGGACAGGGGTTCAATTCCCCTCGCCTCCACCAATTGAATATGCGTATTTTTAAAGTAAAAAAATCGCATGAAAAAAGCCGTAGATACGTTAAACAGCGTATTTACGGCTTTTCTGTTTTCTCAGAAATATGCACTTTTGTTCAGTGAGGGGTAGAAACCAAGGATATCTGCCGCATTTCCTGTTTTAGTAAACTGGAATTGACTATTCAGAAATCAGTGCGACAATGCGACAGAAATGGCTTTCCGACTTTCTGGTTTTCCGATAATTTCCGGTACTTTGCTGAATTGTGTGGTACTTTCCGGTACTTTTTCTTGAATTGATACGTCTGTTTCCTCTCTGTCCTGTCAAAATGATGCGACAATGCGACGGCTTATATTTGCGAGAAATCCATGAAAATGAAAATACGCAGGTACAGTAAGAGGTCAAAAATAGCGGAACGACTGCAATAGCCGTTCCGCTTTTCTTTACTGCTTCATATAAAATCCGCACTCGTAACCTTCAGCTCGAAGCAGAAGCCCCTCAGCCCAGTCCGGAGTCTGTTCCATCAAGTGACATACCTGCTCCACAGAGGTGTCAGGATCAGACTCTACGATAACTTCATCGTGAACGTGTCCGACGATATCCATATCCTGCATAGCTGCCATAGAATGCAGCAGAAGATCTCTTGCAATACCCTGAGTAATGTTCTCTACCAACTTTGCACCATAGGTTCTCAAACGCACCCACTTTTTGCTATCGCCAACACCCTCATAGGTAATAATCGTCTTATTGTTGTCGTCTTTCTCTACCTTTGGTCTGACGTAGGCAAGTCTGCGTCCGGATGGCAGTTCAATGAACAAAATGCCGATCTGATAAGAGAATTTCAATCTGCCAAAGGTCATGCTGCTCTGGTCAGTAATGACCTTGACAGCGACCGACTGAACATCGCTCCACAGCTTGACTATGTTGGGTGAAGTCTTTCTCCAGTCCTCCACAAGGGAGTATAATTCATCATCGGTGAGGTTCAGCTCAGTGCCGCCCATAGCCTTGATAGCACCGATAGAACCGCCATAACCGCAGGCTAACTCAGCGATCTTGCCTTTCTGCCTCAAATGACCGTTAACGCCGTTTTTTTCTACAGGAACACCGAACATCTTTGCAGCACAGGCGCAGTAAATATCTTCACTGTTGGCAAAAGCCTCCATTCTCCATGTCTCACCGGCGAGCCATGAGATCACTCTCGCCTCGATCGCAGAGAAATCAGCTACAACGAATTTCTTTCCCTCCGGTGGGATAAATGCCGTTCGTATCAGCTGAGACAGTACGTCAGGAATATCTTCAAATCGTTCCTTGACAGCATCGAGATCTCCTGACTTGATAAGACCTTTAATCTCAGAGAGGTTATCAAGATGATTCTGCGGCAGGTTCTGTAACTGGATAAGGCGACCTGCAAATCTTCCGGTTCTGTTAGCACCATAGTAGCTGAACATTCCTCTTGCTCTGCTGTCCTCACATGAAGC
>SVNO01000096.1 GCA_015066845.1 Ruminococcus sp.
TTGGGTGCCTGAGCCTGAGTCAGGATGCTGCTTGAGGGCGACGGTATGCCGCAATAGGATTTAACTGCGGCTGTGGGGGCAGTTACAGGGGTGCCAACCCCCAAAAAAGACTTTTTCGACAAGCTGAGACAGTAAGCACTGTCCTTTATTCCCCCATCCATCCGCTGACTTTTTTTCCAAAGGTATCGGACAGTGCGGAAAAATTCTGAACAAACTGCCGAAGTTCGCAAAATCCCTTGACAAATAGGGGATTTTGTTGTATGATTATATTGCTCCCAAAGCATACCTTTGCAGAGCACTGCAGACCAATACAAGAAACAATCGCGTTTCGATTCTGATGTGTGACACACGCTGATTCGGAACGCTTTTTATGGTGCATATCCCTTGCCGTCAGTCTTTCTGACAGTAAGCGGTGCGATATTTCCCATTCTATGTTAGGAGGCTATTCTATGTCTGAATCCACAAGCATTTCCAATCTTCCGGAATATTTTGGCTGCAACGTATTCAGTGATACTGTCATGCGTGACCGCCTGCCCAAAAATATCTACAAGGCTGTCCAGCGCACCAAGCAGTTCGGCATTGCCCTCGACCCTGCGGTTGCCGATGTTGTCGCAAACGCAATGAAGGATTGGGCGGTGGAACATGGTGCAACGCATTACACGCACTGGTTCCAGCCCATGACCGGTGTCACTGCGGAAAAGCATGACGCATTTCTCTCCCCCTCCTCCCATGGCAGAGTGCTGCTGGAATTCTCCGGTAAAGAGCTTGTCAAGGGTGAGCCGGATGCCTCCTCCTTCCCCTCCGGCGGTCTGCGCGCGACCTTTGAAGCGCGTGGCTATACTGCATGGGACCCGACCTCGGATGCCTTCATCAAGGACGATTCCCTCTATATCCCCACTGCATTCTGCTCCTACACGGGCGAAATCCTCGACAAGAAAACGCCCCTCCTGCGTTCGATGAATGTTGTCAGTGAACAGGCATTGCGTATTCTGCGGCTGTTCGGCAACAACAGCGCAACCCATGTTATGACGACCGTGGGCGCGGAGCAGGAATATTTCCTCGTGGATAAGGCAGATTTCGACAAGCGCACGGATCTGATCATCACCGGCAGAACCCTGTTCGGCGCAAAGCCCCCCAAGGGACAGGAGCTGGAGGACCACTATTTCGGCAATATCAAACAGCGCGTGTCAGATTACATGAAAGAGCTGGACTATGAGCTTTGGAAGCTCGGCGTTTATGCCAAGACCAAGCACAACGAAGCGGCACCGGCACAGCATGAGCTTGCGCCCGTGTTCACCACTGCCAATATCGCCGCTGACCATAATCAGCTGACCATGGAGCTGATGAAGAAGATTGCAAGAAAGCACGGGCTGATTTGCCTTCTGCATGAAAAGCCGTTCGAGGGCATCAACGGCTCCGGTAAGCATAACAACTGGTCGCTGACCTCCAATGACGGACAGAACCTGCTCGACCCCGGCGCAACACCGCAGGACAATATGCAGTTCCTCACATTCCTGTGCGCCATCCTCAAGGGTGTGCATGAATATGCACCGCTGCTGCGCCTTTCCGCTGCATCCGCCGGCAATGACCACCGTCTGGGCGGCAATGAAGCACCGCCTGCCATCATCTCCGTATTCATCGGCAGCGAGCTGGAAGCAGTCATTGCGGCTCTGGAAAACGGCAGGAAATATGTATCCAACACCGCAGAATTTGACATTGGCGTGGACGCACTGCCGAATTTCAAGAAGGATACCACGGACAGAAACAGAACCTCCCCGTTTGCATTCACCGGCAACAAGTTTGAATTCCGTATGCTTGGTTCTGCTGATTCCATTTCCTGCACCAATACCATCCTCAACACCATTGTTGCCGAGGAACTGCGGCAGTTTGCCGATGAGCTGGAGCAGGCGGAGGATTTTGACAAGGCACTCAAAAAGCTCCTTGTACGCACCATCCGCGAGCACAAGCAGATCATCTTCAACGGCAACGGTTATTCCGAGGAATGGATTGCCGAGGCAGAACAGCGCGGTCTGCCGAATCTGGTGTCCACGGTGGACTGTGTACCGCTGTACACAAAGGAAGAATACGTTTCCCTCTTTGAACGCTTCAAGGTATACAGCCGCGTAGAAATCGAGTCCAGAACGGAGATCCTGCTGGAAAACTACACCAAGGTCATCACGATCGAAGCTCTGACGATGCTGGATATGGTGAGAAAACAGATTCTTCCGGCTGCTGTCCGTTACAACAAGGAAATCTGTGACGCTGCCCTGTCCAAGAAAACACTCGGACTTGACAGCACACTGGAATTGCAGATGGCATCGAAGCTTTCCGCATTGACGGCAGAAATCGCTGCCTCCACACAGCTGCTCGATGAAAAGCTTGCAGCAGCGCAGGCGATTGCCGTGAATGAAGCGTCCGCGAAATTCTGCCGCAGCGATGTATTCGCTGTTATGCAGCAGCTGCGCCGCGTGGTGGATGAACTGGAAACCAACATGCCCTCCAAGGATTGGCCGATGCCGGCTTATACGGATTTGCTGTTTAATGTGTAAGCCGTTAATTTTCCCTGTATCACGGCATTTTTCCGAATGTTGTCCACATTCCGTGCACATCTGTCCGCACCCAAATGCAAAATTTTTATGAACAATCCCGTTCCCATCCAAAAAAGCCTTGACAAATTTTGAAAATGTTGTATAATTTATAATAGGAAATAAAGCGCAGGTGGGCTGACAGGTTCACACTGGGCAACATAGGAGTGAAAGTTATGGGTATCATTGATAGTCTGAGCGGTGCAGGCCGCGGCGTAAGTGAAAAGGCAAGAAACGCTTCTGAGGTAAACAACCTCAAGAGAAAGATTCTGTACGAGGAAGAAAGAATTGTTGAGATTTTTGCAGACCTTGGCAAGAAGTACTACAAGAATCCTGACGAGGACCGCAGCGTTATGAAGGCTCTGTGCGATGACATCGACACAAGACGCAGACGTATCAAGAAGATGCGTTTTGAGCTGAACAGTATGCGTGGTTACAAAATCTGCCCCAAGTGCGACGCTGAGGTAAACGAAAAGTTCCAGTTCTGCGGCGTATGCGGCGCAAGACTTCCCGATTCCGACGATGAGGACTTCACATCTCTCGAATCCAACGATTACTACACAGAGAGTGACAGCTTCTTCAATGCGGACACCATCAAGAATTATTGATTTCACCTGCCGTATCAGGGGTTCCTGATACGGCGGATTTTTATATGAGGTACTACATATGACAAAACTACTCATCAGACTTTTCATCGGACAGCACAAGGATGTGCAGGAGCCGCAGGTGCGCACGGCATATGGCAAGCTTTCGGGCTGGGTGGGCATTGTCTGCAATCTCCTGCTCTGCCTTGGAAAATTTACTGCCGGCATTTTATCGGGCAGTGTGTCCATCATTGCAGACGCAGCAAACAATCTCTCGGACGCGTCCTCAAGTATCATCAGCCTGCTTGGGTTCAAGCTGGCTGAAAAATCGGCGGATGAGGAGCATCCCTACGGTCATGCGCGCTATGAATACCTTTCGGGCTTCATGGTGGCAGTACTGGTCATTTACATCGGCTTGCAGCTTTTGAAAAGCAGTGCGGACAAAATCATCCACCCCTCCCCCGTTGTCTTTTCGTGGGTATCCATTGCTGTGCTTGGCGCGTCCATTCTGCTCAAGCTCTGGATGATGCTGTTCAACCTGCATGTGGGGAAGCTGATTCAATCCTCCGCGCTCAAAGCAACGGCTGCGGACAGCAGAAACGACTGTATTTCAACGTTTGCAGTACTTGCAGCGGCGTTGATTTCGCATTTTACGAAGCTTGAACTGGACGGCTGGATGGGCTTGCTTGTGGCAGTTTTCATTCTCTGGAGCAGCATCGGGCTGACGCGCGAGGCACTTAGTCCCCTATTGGGCAAAGCACCGGACGCGGAACTGACGGAGCAGATCCGGCAGCGCATTCTTTCCTATGAGGGCGTTCTGGGAACGCATGATCTGATGGTGCACGACTACGGCCCAAACCGGATGTTTGCGAGTGTGCATGTGGAGATGGCGGCAGAAAATGACGTACTGGAAAGCCATGACGTAATTGACAATATCGAGCGTGATTTCCTGCGTGATGGGCTGAATCTGGTGATTCACTTCGACCCGATCGTTACCTCGGACGCGGTGGTAAACGATGTCCGGCATGAAATTGCACAGCTTGTCACATCCATTGACAGCTGTCTGACGATTCACGACCTGCGCATGGTGACTGGTCCATCCCACAGCAATGTAATTTTTGACTGTGTTGTACCGCATAAATTCCGCATGACGGACGCACAGCTCCGGACGGAAATTGAACGGGTGGTGCGCGAGAAGCATCCGGATTATAACTGCGTGATTACCATGGAGCACAGTTTCGCACCGATTCCGAAATGTGCGGAACGGAAAGAATCATAGGCAATACCGCACAAAGGCGCGGTGCATCAGATTTGCCGCAGGTGGTCTTGGGGCGGTATTGCCCATAAAAAAGAGGGCTTGCGCCCTCTCAGTCTGTCGAAAAAGTATTTTTGTGCCCAAGGGCACAAAGGAAAGGCATACTAAAAGAACGGGTAGGGGGAGTTTTTTGCAAAAAACTCCCCCTCTCAAAAAAACAGTCCACAGGACTATTTTTTTGATTCACCCCTGAAAAA
>SVNO01000027.1 GCA_015066845.1 Ruminococcus sp.
TAACTGCCCCCACCCCAACCCCTCCCCCAACGGGGGAGGGGCTATTTTTCGGGGACTTCGTCCCCGAACCCCTTGTGCGGAGCTATCGCTCCGCGTTTGTTTTTAGATTTTTTGACAGACTGAAACCGCCGTACAGCGAATGTACGGCGGTTTGTTCTATATTAGTGAAATCACCAGATTTTCGGGAATTATCTGCGCAGAATGTCAACCCAGGAAACATCCGCGCCCGTGCCCTTTGCGGCAGCATAGCAAAGAACTGCGGCAGCATCGGTGGCATTGACTGCACCATCCGCGTTCACGTCATCGGCGGCAGTTGCCTTGATGGCAGCACCCGTGCCGTTCTGTGCGGCAATGGTCAGGACGTTTGCAGCGTCGGAGGCATCGACTGCACCGTCAGAGTTGGAGTCGCCGGCGGAAGTCCAGACGGAGGAGGCAGAACAATTGGAAGCCTTGTTGGACGTTTCCTCGACTGCACAGACCGCACTGGCTTTTTGAATCATATCTGAATACGTATTTTGCAGATTCTTAGCTATTTCTTGATAGTAAGAGTATACTTCATACTGTGTTTGGGTTTCCAGCATTTCTCTGTGCTCCTCAAACGGAAAAGTCACAGTATAGATTCCTTCCTGTCCAGAAAATGTACAACCAGCAAGCTCCGGAAATACTTCTTCATTGATGACAATATCCGTTTTTGTTGTACTGATTTGAATGAAATTCAAAGATTTCGGGTATTTGTAAAAAGTTGCATCCACAAGATGTACATCTTTGATGCAGTCCATTTTCACCATCAGTTCACGTCCGAGCTTCGTTAATGCTTCCGGAGTCATGTCTTTAATAGAAAGCATATACGCAGTGCTTTCAGGCATAATATTTGTCACATAATTGCCATAGCAGTAGTGCTTCGTGAATTCTTCGTGTGTTTTCAGGCTGTTAAATCCTTCGATATTGCTCAGCATCTCGCTTGTCAGTTCCGTGCCATCCGTTTCAACCATAATACCGGAATACGGATATGTCGTTGCATCCACCCACGTTCCGTCCGGAAGCACCTGAAATTCTGCGGATGCCGGCAGAGCTGCGAGGGCGGACATGCAGGTGAGTGCGGTGAGAAAAGCAATCATTTTCTTTCTCATAGTATTACCTCCTTTAATTATTAGTAATCTGCGTACGGGTTGTTGCAGGTTGCCGATACGGACATTGCGGAAAATGAACCACAGCGCATTGTTAATGCTGAAACCATAGCCAGCATTTGTTCTCCATTGGTATCACCCCACACATTCCGGAAAAATTTCTATTTTTTTCCTTACCTGTATTATACCATAAATCCGGCGAAAAAGCAATGCACATTTATCATAAAGCTCGTGCATATTCTATGTACACATTCCATAATTTCTATCGCATTTCCGCGGAAAATATAAAAAAGGACTTCCCCGCAAGGAAGTCCCATTCCATCAACCCAGCAGCACACAGCCTGCATTGTCGATTTTCAAATCATGCACCTGCCAGCCGTTCAGACCGGCATTGTCAAGGGAAAAGCGCATTTTTCCGGCGAAATACTGGTTTTCTTCATCCGCAATCGCCATCACGGTCGGGCCTGCGCCGCTGATGTAGGCAGCATATGCGCCGTGGGCGTAGGCAATGTCGAACACCTCGCGCGCGTGGGGAATCAATGCCATTCTGTAGGGCTGGTGGAGCTTATCATGTACCGCCGTGCGCAGGTTCTCAAACTTCCCCGTCAGGAGGGACGCGGAAAATAATGCGGCGCGTGAGAGATTGTAAACCGCGTCTTTGTGGGAAATTTCCGTGGGCAGGCAAGCTCTTGCCTTTTCCGTTTTCAGCTCAAAATCCGGAATCATCGCCACAAACCGCAGCTTTGTATACACTTCCTGCTTCACCCAATGCACCCGTCTGCCGTCAAATACGGCAGTCACAATGCCGCCGAGCAGTGCAGGTGCGGTGTTGTCCGGATGTCCCTCGATCTGTGCGGCAAGGTCTACCAGATCATCCTGCTGCAGGGGATTGCCCAGCAGGTGGTTTGCGCCGACAAGACCGGCGACAATACAGGCGGAGCTGGAACCGAGTCCGCGCGTCATGGGGATGTTGTTCGTCTGCACGAGTTTCAGTCCGTGCAAGGTTCTGCCGCAGACCTGAAAGAGGTCTTTTGCGGCAATGTAAATCATGTTCCGTTCATCGGTCGGCACGGGCGTACCATCCGCGGAGGTGATGTCGATGGTGTCGCTTTCTTCCATCTCCACATAATTATAGTACTGCAATGCAAGCCCCAGTGCGTCAAAACCTGCGCCGAGATTGGCACTGGTAGCAGGGATTTGTAAACGTATCATAATATCATTCCTTTCTTTCTATAGGGCATCTCTAAAAACCGGAACACGAGCAGAATTTCGTACATGAGTGGCGGCAGATGATGTGATACCATTCCCATTTCAAAATCATGAAACATTCATGATTTTGATAGCCGCCACAGGCGGCGTTTGGGAATGCATGAGACGGATTTCATGCCGTGGAACGGCATGAAATGGCGGGTGCGTCAGCACACGCTCCCGATCGAACTATTTCAATAGTTTGATCGGGAATTAGTATCAATCATAGAAATTCTGCCGTGAGGGAGTTAGAGGTGTCCTTATAGTATATTCCCAAAGAAGAAGAACGGCACATCGCATGACGTGCCGTTCGTTTGCTTATGCTTTCTTTTCTGCCTGAAGCTCTGCAAGCTTCTTATTTCTGACAGCGGCAATCAGTACCTTGTTGTTCTTCTTATCATAGCGATAGAACATTACCAGCATACCAATGCCAAGAATGAACAGAACAACGCCCACTGTAAATCCAGGCGGTGTGTAGGAGAATGTCACCGTATGCTCACCCGGTTCCAGTTCTACGCCGATCATTGCCTTGACAACTTCGATCGGTTCTACCTTCTTGCCGTCCACCTTGACAGTCCAGCCGTCCTGATAGGGGATGGATGTGAACAGGATCTCGCCCTCGGATGCGGTAACAGTACCCTTGATGTATCTGTCGTTGTACTTTGTTACGTTCAGCTGTGCATCCTTGAGCTGTGCAATATCCTGCTGGAATACTTCCGGATTATAATAGTAGAAGAAAGGCTCCTTGATGATGGTTGCGTTCTGGTCGTTGTCAACGGTCAGTCGCATACATACCTTTGTACCAACCTCGAATGTACCCAGAGAAATGATGGAGTAGTTCTTGGTTTCAAAGTAAGTGCCATAGCCGCCGGGCTGGAAGTAGTAGTCATTGGATGCCTCGTCCCATGTACCAAGCCAGAGGTTAACGCCCTGTTCGTTCTCGGTCTTGAGGAACATGAATACTTCCTTTGCTTCCGTTGCAGTAAAGCGGTAGTCAATGGTCGGGTCGCCGCTGTCCATCTTGGTGTAGGTCGGCTGACCATTGTAGCTGGAAACAGTAACGGCACCGAGTACCGGTTCGCCGGTGTCGATTCTTGTGTAGTATCCGTTCACGCCTGCAATCTGACCTGCTGCGTCGAATTCTGTATTGCCGGTCAGGGTGCTGAGCAGTACGCTCTGGCTGTTGAACGGGTTGTCATTGCCCAGATGGTCAATGCGGAGAATGTCGTCGTCTGCCATGTAGCCAATGGACAGTGCGTCCGGATTCTCATAGATGGAAATGGTCTTTTCCTTGGGATTGCCGTTGCTGTCCTTGTCATCCTTGTCCTTATAGGTGTAATCCTCCACCTTGACATAGCTGCCATGAACGCTGGAACGTGCAGGTGCGTCGCCTCTGTCGAGGACATACTTGATGCCCAGCAGGGAGTCGGACAGTACAGTAGAGCCTTCATAACGAGAATAATAGCTTCTGGTACAATAGCCGAGTGTTTCAATGAAGTTCAGTGTTTTTGCATTCATGACGGAGCTGGAGTGGGTGATACCCTTCAGACCGAATGCGAGGTTGTCGTTTACGCAGCGAGTGTAGGTCTTTTCCGCACGGTACAGACCATTGTCACGCTTCTTCATCAGGTCAGTAGCAGCCTTACCGGACTGTACGAACATTTCATAGGATTCTCTGGAAGAATATGCAACTTCCTCGTCCACGTCCTTGATGGTGTGGAGATTGTTGTACAGCAGCTCGCCGGATACTGCGCAAATGAGCAGAATCGGGATGAGGAGCTTGGAGGGGCTGCCGTTCTGTGCTTTCTGTGCATGGATGTACAGAAGTACCAGATACACCGCAGCCAGACCGATGGTCAGCCAGATGGATGTGATGATGTCGAGATGCTCGTAGTTGTTGGTGGAGATATAGAGCACCAGTGCGAGCACGCCGAAGAATGTGCCGCCGATATGACCGAGCTTGATGCCGTCAATGTGCTTGAATGCCTGTGCTGCCATGGACAGCAGGATGAAGGAAACGATGAAGGAATAACGGTAGGGCAGCCAGTTCGGCACCTGTCCGCCATGCCAGAGCATGTCCACGGGTTTGATATACATACTGAAGAACATCACAGCTGTCAGGAAACCGTAGCCCACCTTGCTGCGAATGTCGATTTTGCTGTTGAGGAAGAACAGCGGGAGCAGTACCAGTGTCAGGATACCGCAGTAAATCTCAGGGCTGCCCTGTACGTTAACGGAGTCGTACTGGCAGATGAGGAGCTGACCGATGATGTCCAGCGGTTCAAACTGTGTAGCGAAGCTGAAATCCGGCTCTGTGAAGTCGAATTTACCAAGCTGCAGGGCATTGTACACAGGCAGGATCATGAATGCGGAAAGCATGAGGGATACGAGTGTACTGATTGTGAAATTGCAGCAGATGTAGAAGTATTCCCCGATTTTGCGGCGTTTTGTTTCACTGCCGAAGAACAGGTAGAATACGAAATAGAACGCGGTAAAGATACCGATCATATAGCCGATGTAGAAATTGGCAATGAACATCATTGCGATGGGAATGATGTAGTTGAGCTTTCTGCCATCGTCCACGAGATATTCCACGCCCAGTGCGATCAGCGGCAGGAATACCACGCCGTCGAGCCACATCGGGTCGATGGTCTGGATAACCATGTAAGCCATGAGTGCATAGAGAATGGAGAACAGTGTTGCCTGCAGCGGTTCCATCTTGCGGGACTTTTGCAGGTAATAGTTGAATGTCACGCTTGCAGTACCAATCTTGCAGAGAATCATGATGAGCAGGCTTGTGAGCATCCATTTGCGCGGCAGGAGCATGACGATCAGTGTGAACGGGCTTGCAAGATAGTAGCCGATAATGCCCATGTACTCACCGGAGAGGTTACGCGACCAGTTGTAAAATACACTGCCGTCCCCCCAGAAAGCGTCATGCAGTGCCTCAAAGTAGTAGACATACTGCGCGTTCAGGTCGAGTGCAAGTACGGATTCCTTGCCGAACGGGTACAATCCGAAGATTGCATAGGTGACATACATCAAAATAACAGGAATGAAAAATCCGATGATGTAATAGCGGTTCTTCATTGCCCAGCCTTGCAGCGTTTTGATGATTGCCTGTGCTGAGATACTGCGGCGTTCCTTGGCAGCCTTTTCGGTCTTTGCAGGTGCCGCTGTGTTCTGTGCCATAATATTCCTCCTTTTCCAAAGCAGTACCGCGAAAATTTCCGTTTTTTCGCAAAACTTCTGCTCCATGATTTTGTTTTGTTCACAGATACATCTATTATACCATGCTTTTCTCTTTTTTGCAAGCGTTTCCAGAAATTTTCAGTTCCATTCTGTGCAGAATTGTGACCACACGCAAATGTTTCGGCAATTTCACCAAAAAAATTCAAGTTTGATGTGCAAAGTGTAAACATTTGCCGGATGCACTGGACAAAATCCCAAAAACGTGCTACAATGAGAATAAACATCACAGCAAAGAATCAGATACCTATTATAAGGAGGAATTTTCACCATGAAAAACAGCACACAAATGATGCAGTGGGGCGGGATGCCCTGCGTACGCATGGACGCAGGCGGCTATACCGCACTGATCGCACCGGAGCTTGGCTCCAACGTCATCCGACTGCATGACGAAACAAACGGCATTGAATTTTTCCGCTTCAGCGACAGCAACACCTACCAGCAGCTTCTTGCCGCTGCGGAGGTATGGGGTTTGCCCACGCTCTATCTCCCCAACCGTTTTTCTGACGGTGTTCTGCGTACTTCTGACGCAACCTATCAGCTGCCGGTCAACGAAGCTGCCCCCTACAACAACCACATCCACGGCTTTCTCCACAAGCGCGCCCACACAGTTGTTGCACATGACGCTGACGCAAACTGTGCATGGGTTAAGACTGCCTATGAATATGACGAGAAAGACCCGTTCTTCCAGTATCTCCCCATCCGCTTCCGTGCAGAATTCACCTTTACGCTCTCTGCCTGCGGTCTGGAGTACCAGTTTACATTGACGAATCTTTCACGCAAGATGATGCCCATTTCCGTTGCAACGCATACTGCCATCAATTCCCCGTTCGTTATAGGCGGCAGGGAAAAGGATGCGCGTATTACCGTGCCGATCGGCAAACGCTGCGTTCTCAATGAACGCTGCCTGCCGACCAAGGAGCTTGACGACCTGTCAATGAAAGACCTCGAATACCGCAGTGGTCAGAGATGTCCGGTATTGCAGGTGATTGACAATGAAATGTATTTTGCCGAGCACATGATGGTCGGCGGCGAGGACTTCTACGGTATTATCTGCGAGGACGTGGAAACGGGCAAGAAGTTCGGCTATGAAATCAGCGAAAACTACAAGTTCTGGATCATCTGGAACGACCGCGGCTTCAACGGCTATTTCTGCCCTGAGCCGATGTCTGCAATGATCGACGCACCCAACCTCGGACTTCCTGACGGCTTCACGGGCTATCAGGAATTGCATCCGGAGGAAAGCTGCACATTCTATCAGCGTTTCTTCACCATCAAATGAAAGGAGTCACCCTATGAAAAAGAATCTCATCCTGCTGTCCCTGCTGACAGCCATGTTTTCCATGACGGCATGTAATTCCGCCAGTGATTCCAAGGCGGAATCTGCCGCACCGACAGAACCGACCACACTTGAAGCTGTCACAGAACCGACCACGGAGGAAGTGACTGAACCGCCGACCAATGCACCTTTTGCTGAACCGGATGTCAATGCAGTGACATTCGATGACGGCAACTATGATTTTGTATCCATCGTCTGTGATGACAGCGGTTCTGCGGACGGCACATTGTCCGTAGAAGTTGTGGACGGCAATTCCATGCTGCGCTACCATGACACCAAAAGCTCTGCGGATGATGTCGGCGCATTGGTACAGAAAGTGACATTTAACGTGAAAAAGCTCCTGACTCCTGAGCAGTGCGCACAGGTGCACAGCATCAGCTTCGACATTGGCGGTACAGCGGAGGCTGAAGCATTCGTTGGTGATGACGGCGCAGTCCTTGCCGTTCCCGGCTGGGTTGGCGGCGGCGGCGGTACTGTCACAATGGATGACAAGTGGTACGGCTTTGCAGATTTCGCGGCAACGGACATCAATGAATATGCACTGGAACGCTCGGATATGTACCATGTTACGTTCAAATTCCTGCTTGCTTCCGGCGGCAAGAAGTGGGATGCAGCACAGGAAGAAATCAATCTCCAGATCATGCGCTGGGGCTTGCAGAATGTATCCGATACCTACATTGACAACCTGACATTCTACGATGCGGACGGCAATTCCATTCCGCTGGATGCATACGGTGCAGAACCGGAAGAAACGACAGAAGAAAACACGGATGAAACCGCTGCGGAGGAAAACACAGAGGAAACTGCTGCGGAAGAAACGGACGCTTCTGACGCTGTGGAAGAAACCGAGGAAACTTCTGAAAGTGCACAGGAGAGCGCAGAATAAGCTGAAGACTGTATTGACACTTTGGCGAATATGTGCTATAATGAAATGTAGCAGAAATCACTGCCCTGCTGTAAAGCGGGGCAGTTTTAAGGAGGGCAACAAATATGAAGAAGCTTACTGCAATGCTTGCGGCACTGGTGATGTGCACTGGTCTGACGGCTTGTGAAAACGAAGCAGAAACCTACACCAATTACATCCAGTCCGTACTGGACTGCACCTATCGTGCGGAGTATGATGTATATATGAAGATGACGGATTCCGAGCAGGAGGACGCCGAGGAGGTTTACCAGAGTCAGGTGGACTATGTGAAGGAGCTGATTTGCTACCAGAACGCGGTAGAAATCGACTACCTCTCAGAAGAAACCATGGATTCCTACGAAGAACTGGCAATCAAGCTGATGGACAAGCTCAAGTACACAGTTGAGCCGGCAGTCAAGTCCGGTGATTCCTATCACATTACAGTCAACTGTGAGCCGATCGACTTCTGGGATGCGACCTATGATGAAATCATCGCATTCTATGATGATGGTTTCAGCGAACGCTATGAGAATGCCGCAGACGAGGACGAGCGCACGGCACTGGAGGAGGAATATGCAGCGGAGGTGCTGAAGATTTCCGAAGCCGCACTGGAGAATCCCACCTACGGTGAAGTGCAGACCAAGATTGTGGAAATCACACTGGATGAGGATGGCTTATACGGCATTTCTGATGATGATTGGGTAGAAATTGACGATAAGCTGTTGAATTTGAGTTATTGAGAAACTGGCGAGAACGACGCGTGAGCGTCGTTCTTTTTGTTGAATTTTCGATAGCTTTTATGGAATATGTACATAGAATATACACAAATTTTATGATAAATGTGCATTGTTTTTTTACCGGATTTATGGTATAATACAGATAAGGAAAAAAATAGGGATTTTTTCCGGAATAAGGTCATGATGGAAGGTTTGCAGCAATTTGTAAAAGGAGGAGTATACTATGAATAAGAAAATGATTGCTTTTCTCACCGCACTCACCTGCATGTCCGCCCTCGCAGCTCTGCCGGCATCCGCAGAACTTCAAGTCCTTCCAGATGGAAAATGGGTTGATGCAACAACTACACCCTATCCCGGTATTATGGTTGAAACGGATGGCACGGAACTGACAAGAGAGATGCTGAGTGATATCGAAGGACTTGTACAGATAAAAAACATAGTAAGCTATGAGGAATTTACCAAGAGTTATCCGTTCTGGAA
The DNA here is from genome assembly GCA_015066845.1 of Ruminococcus sp. GTDB lineage: Bacteria > Bacillota > Clostridia > Oscillospirales > Ruminococcaceae > UBA3855. Next base: position 9,085 of record SVNO01000027.1, read on the forward strand.
AACTGTGGTAAGCGTTGAACCGGAAAGCAAGGCGTATATGCTCAATCTGAATGAAACCTCCCCCGATGTGCTGATAAAGTTCGGACGTGAACTGATGGTAACTATGGACTGCATCAAGGAAACACATCTTTGTGAAACAACGCACTACAGATATCCACTGTCAACAAATAGGTTCACCGTGAAAACAAAGGAAGGAATTGATTTGAATGAGGCTGATATTCCGGAATTTGCAGATTTTACCTTTTACAGTTCCGGGATAGAATTTCCGGAGGATGGGTGGAATAAATGGACGGTAATAATGCCGACGGATACATTTTCTGTAATGTTGAGAACGCTTTCGGAATATGAAATATACTGCTATAATCAGGATTTCTGCGAGGAAATACTTGAAAAGTATCCGGATATCATCGAATCCATGGGGCAACTTATCAAATATAATAGCACAAGCAATGATAATGCGGCTTCTTACGCCGCCTCCTCCGTCTGGACTTCCGCTGGCGACTCCAACTCCGACGGTGCAGTCGATGCCTCCGACGCTGCAAACGTCCTGAACATTGCCGCACAGAACGGCACGGGTGCTGCCATCAAGGCAACTGCTGCCGATGACGTGAACGCGGATGGTGCAGTCAATGCCAACGATGCTGCCGCAGTTCTTTGCTATGCTGCCGCAAAAGGCACGGGCGCGGATGTTTCCTGGGTTGACATTCTGCGCAGATAATTCCCGAAAATCTGGTAATTTCACATATAAAAAAGGACGATGCATCTGCACCGTCCTTTTTGTGTTTCTTATGCTCTGTTGTTAATCAGCTTTGTCAGCTCAACGGGATCTACGATAGTGCCATCCTTGTATACACGCATATTGCCGGATGCGATCTCATCAATCAGGATAACTTCGCCGTTGTTGTAACCGAACTCGAACTTGATGTCCCAGAGGTCCAGACCGATGGTCTTGAGGTCATCTGCAACGATCTTTGTGATCTTGAGTGTCTGCTCCTTCATGCTGTCGAACATTTCCTGACTCATTACGCCCAGAACTGCCAGACCTTCGCTTGTTACCAGCGGATCGCCCTTTTCATCGTTCTTGAAGGTGCACTCTACATAGCCGCCGTCAATCACTGTACCGTCAGCCATGTATTCGCCGTATCTTCTGATGAAGCTGCCAGTTGCAACCAGACGGCAGATAACTTCCAGACCATGACCGAATACAGTTGCCGGAAGTACTTCCATGGTTGCGTTCTCAATGTCAGCACTGACATAATGTGTCTTGATGCCAGCTTCCTTGAGCTTCTCGAAATAATATACGGATGTCTGGAGGTTTGCCTTACCGATGCCGTCAATTGTCAGACCAACGGTATTCTCGCCCGGATCAAATACACCATCCTTGCCGGTGCAGTCATCCTTGAACTTGAGCATAACATTGCCGTTCTCAAGCTTGTAAACGTCCTTTGTCTTGCCAGTGTAAATCTTTTCCATAGTAATACTTCCTTTCATGGATATAGGATTTGGATAGCGATTTATGCAGTCAAGGGGATTATTCCCACTCGATTGTACCAACGGGCTTGGGTGTCAGGTCATACAGTACTCTGTTGATGCCCTCAACCTCAGCAGTGATGCGGTCGGTGATTTTGTGGAGCAGTGCATACGGAATTTCTTCGATGGTTGCACTCATTGCGTCCGTGGTATTGACAGCGCGGATAATTGCCGGCCAGCCCATGTAACGCTTGTCGTTCTTTACGCCAACGCTTGTGAGATCCGGAACAGCAATGAAATACTGCCATACCGTCTTGTTCAGACCTGCATTGTCAAATTCCTCGCGCAGGATTGCGTCAGCCTCGCGCAGTGCGTTCAGACGGTCACGGGTAATTGCACCCAGACAACGCACACCCAGACCGGGGCCGGGGAACGGCTGGCGGTCAACCATAGAGGAGGGCAGACCAAGTGCCTTACCAACAACGCGTACTTCATCCTTATACAGGAGCTTAACAGGCTCTACCAGCTCGAACTGCATGTCCTCCGGCAGACCGCCTACATTGTGATGCGCCTTAACGCCGTCACTTTCGAGAATATCAGGGTAAATTGTACCCTGTGCAAGGAACGAAATACCCTCCAGCTTGCTTGCTTCTTCATCAAATACCTTAATAAATTCGCCGCCGATGATCTTGCGCTTCTTTTCCGGTTCTTCAACGCCTGCCAGCAGGTCGAGGAAGCGGTCAGTCGCATCAACATAAATCAGATTCGCATCGAGCTGATTCTGGAATACTTCAATGACCTGTTCGCTTTCGCCCTTACGCATCAGTCCGTGGTTGACATGGACGCAAACGAGCTGTTTGCCGATTGCCTTGATCAGCAGCGCAGCGACAACGGAGCTGTCCACACCGCCGGACAGTGCCAGCAGAACTTTTTTGTCACCAACCTGTGCACGAACCTCTGCAATCTGCTCCTCAATGAAAGCATTTGCAAGTTCCGGCGTGGTGATTCTTGCCATGGATTCCGGTCTTACATTACTCATATTCTACTCTCCTCCAGTGAATCACATCAGCGCACGGCGGAATGCCGTTGTTCTGACGGGGAATATTTGATGTGCAAAGCAGCATTTTACGCGTTTTGCATGTTACTATCATATCACAAAACGCGGTATTTTTCAATAGGTTTTCGTAATTTTGTGGACATGAAAAAAACTATTTTTCTGAACGCGGCTGGAATTGACATAATGTACAAATAAGGTGGGGATGCAGGGATTATTCAGGCTGTGGGAAAGGGTTTTTGGAAAACCCCAAAAGCACCCTCCCCCTTGCATCCCATCAAGGAAGAATCGCCACCCCTCAATAGCGATGACGCTCTGCTTGCAAGCGTCATGCGGTACAGTGCACCCTCGTCGCGAGCAGTAAAGCCATCCTCACCACTGTACTCCCCCACGCGTAATGCCAGCGCGGGCTCCGCGCCGAGAAAAAAGGGGCGAGTCTCTGTGGAAAAGACTCGCCTGAAAAATAATAAGGATGTAGGATTTATGATGGTTTTATTATACCATACTTGAGCTGTATTGTCAATACTTTGGTACAATTTTTGACATTTCAACGAATTATGCACCGCTTTTCTGCGCATTTTGCACAAATCACTTGTCTTCCAGTTTGCGCAGTTCGCGTTCCTCTTTGGTCATGCGTGTTTTGCCCTCGCGGAGGACTTCCACATCGGCACGGTCTACATAATACGGCACGTCATCTTCCTTTTCCGGCTTGATGCGCAGCCTGCCTGTGATGAGATTTGCATCCTCTACTTTTCCCCTGCCCTGCGGCGTTTTTACAAACGAACCAATACGGGGCGTGATTTTCTGCATCTCCTCATATACCGATTGCTCATGCTTCAGACAGCACATCAGTCTGCCGCATGTGCCTGAAATCTTTGTCGGATTCAGCGAAAGTCCCTGCTCCTTTGCCATCTTGATCGACACCGGCTGAAAATCTCCCAGATACCCACGACAGCAGAATTCTCTGCCGCATACGCCCAGACCGCCAAACATCTTCGCTTCATCGCGTACTCCAATCTGCCGCAGCTCAATGCGCATACGGAATACCGATGCCAGATCCTTGACCAGCTCGCGGAAATCGACACGGGATTCTGCCGTAAAATAAAACAAAAGCTTGCTGTTGTCAAACGTACAGGATACATCCACCAGCTTCATCTTCAGTCCGCGCGCCTCAATTTTCTGCTCACATACCGCAAATGCGCGCTTTTCTTTCTGCCGGCTCTGCTCCTGATTGCGCAGATCCTCCTTGGTCATAATGCGCAGTACGGGCTTGAGAGGGGATACAACTGCCTCATCCTCCACCATGCGGTTGGCAATGGTAATCGTTCCGCATTCCAATCCACGCGCCGTTTCTACAACGACCTGCGTCCCCATGGGTAATTCCAGTCCGTTCGGAGAGAAATAATATACCTTTCCGGAATTCTGAAAACGTACTCCTACAATTTCAATCATAGCTTATCCTTTCTCTATCACTCAGCAAAGCTGCCCACCCAATGCCGCTAACGCAAGACGGGGGCTGACATTTGCCTGTAATGCTTCATAAGTTTCCTGTATCGCCCTGTGCAGCTGCTCTGCACGTTGCAGGGACAATACCTGTGATAAGGTCTGTGCACTCTGTTCGTCACAGCCCGTTCTGTATGCCTGCGTGTATTTGAATGCCAATGCATCACGCAGCTGAAAATCCAGCAGCCGGATGAATTCCATCGCTGTCTGCCTGTCCTTTTCATACCCTGCCAGAATTTGCAGTATCTCATAGCTCCGCCGTCCGGCAATCGCTGCGGTCAATGCGCCTGCCTGTGTTGTCATTGTCTGCATTTCCTCAGAATTCAGCCATTCCAGACACCTGCCGATATTGCCGCCGCATACCGCTGCCGCGCGTTCTGCATCCTGTGCCGTGCATCCCTGTGCAAGCAGTGCCGTCCGGCAATCCTCCGGCGTACAGGGACAGACTGCAAGCTGCATCATACGCGAGAGCATCGTTTCCAGAAAGACATTGCGGTGTACTGCCGTAAAAAGCAGCAGCACATGGGGCGGCGGTTCTTCCGTCAGCTTGAGCAATGTATTCTGTGCACGGACATCCATAGTATCACAATCGGCGAAAATATAAACCTTGCAGTCACCGTCATTGGGTGCAACAATGGCATCCCGACAAATGCCGCGGACGGTTTCCACGGAAAATCCCTGCCGCTTGCCGCTGTGCTCCACCCAGAGCAAATCCGGATGAATGTCCTGCATGACCTTGCGGCAGGATGGACAGGTACCGCAGGGCTTACCCGTACCGGTGCACAATGCAGCCATGGCAAGATACCGTGCAAGGGTTTTCCTGCCCATTCCCTGCTCACCGTGAATCAGGCAGGCATGGGGAATCTGCCCATTCTGCGCCATTGTCCGAATGAGCCGCAATGCGCTGTCATTTCCATAGATTTCCGGAATCATAATTTCTCAAAATGCTCCACATCCGTCACAAAGACCGTTGCACCGCCGACTTCGACCTCCACGGGGAAGGACATACCGGAATCGAATGGTACACTTGTGGGCACAAACTGCTTGCGGCGATGGCTTTTCTGACGAATCACGTCAATCACCTCATCCACACGTTCATCCTCCACACAGGTCAGGAATGTGGTATTGCCGGAACTTAAAAAGCTGCCGGTGGATGCGAGCTTTGTTGCAAAAAAGCCTGCTTTGAGCAGTGCCTTGGCAACTGCCTGACTATCTTCTCCATTTACAATGGCAAAAACAAGTTTCATGCTGCATTCCCCTTTCAGGTCATATATATAACATTATAGCATATATTCTGAAGAATTGCAAGTTCTCTGATGCGAATTTTGCAGGCATAGGTGAGAATTCGAAGTAAAAATGCAGAATATCCGTATTTCCGTAAATCGCCGCCGTGCCTTTCCAGCTGTGAAATGTTGACATATCCCGTAAACTATGGTATAGATGAATGTGATTATCGGCAATAACGGCACTGGTAAATCCGCGCTGCTGGACGCGAATAATACATACAATCACACAGTATCACTGCACTTGTGCAGCAGTACTGTGTGATTTTCATTTACAGGAATAAAAAAAACGCCGCACATAACGTGCGGCGGCATCGGAATTCGATTTCATTCAGCGTTACTGAATACTTACGCATTCAGGAGCTTTGCGAGCTGCGCCTTCTTGCGGGCTGCATTGTTCTTGTGCAGCAGATTCTTAGCGCAAGCCTGGTCAACGCGCTTGATAGCGGTCTTTACTGCAGCTTCCTTATCAGCAGCGTTTGTTGCGCAAGCGATCTCAGCCTTCTTGATCATGGTCTTGAGATTGGACTTTCTTGCCTTATTTGCAGCAGCCTTGGTCTTGTTAACCTTAACTCTCTTCTTTGCAGACTTGATATTCGGCATTTTGGACACCTCCTGTTAAATTTCTGGCAGCGTATAAATACGCCATCACGGTATAAAATAGGAAAGCAGGGAGACACAAACTGCTTCCGGACGGAACGATCGTCCGCGCATAGTATACCGTCACTATACCTATGTTATATTGTACCACGTTTTCTGCAAAAATGCAAGCCCTTTTTTCACGATTTTTTCAGAAAAAACAAGCCCCATTTTCAGCATTTTCCACAAGCGCGGAGCCCGCGCTGGCAGGCGCGGAGCCCGCGCCGGCAGACGCGTTTGAGAGTCTTTTAGTGCGTAGTGTGCACTTTTTCGTGGGACAATGCACCGAACCGCATGACGCTTGCTGCGCAGAGCGTCATCGCTATGAAAGGCAACAGGCGCGGAGCGCGGAGCCCACGCTGGCAGGCGCGGAGCCCGCGCTGGCAGACGCGTTTGATGGTCTTTTGGTGCACAGTATGCACTTTTTCGCGGAACAATGCACCGAACCGCAATGTGCCTTTTGCTTTCAGCAAGCGGCACAAAGCTATTGATGGGGGCAGGGAGAGGGCGGATTTCGCAAGACCTGACTTGAAATCGTTACCTTAACAGGAGGAACTTATGCAGTACAGAACGGATCTGGCATTGGAAACATTGGCGCGTACCCCCGTGCATTCGGGCATCACGGAGCACCGGCGCGGAACGCATTTCCGGATTACGGAAATCCGCGTGGCAGATGATGCAAGCGGCAGAGCCATCGGCAAGCCGCAGGGGAAGTATATCACACTGGAGGGGCAGTCGCTTTCCCGATTTACGGACAATTTCGAGAATATGGCGCACGAGCTTGCCGCCGAACTGCGCCCGCTGCTGCCGGAGGACGGCTGCGTACTGGTGGCAGGACTCGGCAATCAGGACATTACGCCGGACGCACTTGGACCGCGTACCATGGCAGGCGTACTTGCTACGCGCCATCTGCGGCAGGAACTGAATGCGGAGAATGAAGCATTCCTGCGCGAACTGCGTCCGGTCAGCGTCATTGCCGGCGGTGTCCTTGGACAAACGGGCATTGAAAGCGCGGAGCTGCTCAAAGCTGTCACGGATGCCATTGCTCCGTGCGCCGTCATTGCTGTGGACGCGCTCGCCTGCTCCAGTCTGGACAGACTCGGCACAACCGTACAGATTGCCGATACGGGCATTGCCCCCGGCAGCGGCGTGGCAAACCATCGCTGTGCGCTGACGCAGGCGTACTTCGGCATTCCCGTGATTGGCGTTGGTGTGCCGACCGTCATTGGAATGCACACCATTGCCGAGGATCTGACTGGACATCCGCTGAAAGTACCGCGACCGGATATGATGGTCACGCCGCGTGATGTGGACAGGCTGATTGCACAGGCGGCGCATCTGCTCGCCTGCGGCATCAATCTTGCACTGCATCCGCAGATGGGGTACGGGGATGTCTGTACGCTGATGGCGTGATCAGACAAAGGACAGTGCATCAGCTATGCTTTTACCTTAATGCCTGAGCAATAATCTGTGGTCGCAGTATTCGCAGACCAGCAGCGTATCCCTGCCGGTAAAGCTCTTGGGCAGGTACGGTTCTGCGTGGGTGATGCACTTTTCATTGTCACAGACAATGCCCATATGCTCCTTACCCTTGAGCAGCTCTGTTTTGCGCGTACTCTGGAGGAGTGTGAGAATGAGTGCCATGCGGATATACATGCCGTATTTCGCCTGTTTGAAATAGAGGGCACGAGGGTCGTCATCCACGGGCACGGTGATTTCATCCACACGCGGCAGGGGGTGCATGACGATCATATCGGGGTTTGCCAACTGCATTTTCTTCGGGGTGAGGATGTAGGTATCTTTCTGGGCAAAGTATTCTTCCTCGGAGGCAAAGCGTTCTTTCTGGATGCGTGTCATATACAGCACATCGAGCTTGTCCATCACCGCTTCCAGACTTTCGGTTTCTTCATACGTTCCGCCGCCTGCGGAAATGGCATCCTTGATATAGGAGGGCATCCGCAGTTCCTTGGTGGAAATCATGATGAAATGATTGTTCGGATAGCAGCTCAATGCCTTGCACAGGGAATGCACAGTTCTGCCGTTGTACAAATCACCGCAAACGCCGATGGTCAGCCCTGAAAGACGTTTTTTCTCCACTTTCAGCGTGAGCAGGTCTGTGAGCGTCTGCGTGGGGTGGAGATGTCCGCCGTCACCGGCATTGATCACGGGGCAATCCGCTGTGAGGGCAGCTGCCTTTGCCGCGCCTGCGGTGGGATGGCGAATGACGATGACATCGGCATAGCCGCTGACGATTTTTGTCGTGTCTTTGAGGTTTTCACCCTTTGCCACAGAGGAAGTGGAGGGATTGTCAAAGCCGATAATCGTACCGCCAAGGCGCAGCATTGCTGTCTGAAAGGACATCTGCGTTCTGGTGGACGGTTCATAGAACAGTGTTCCCATGAGTTTTCCCTTGCAGCTATTGGCATAGAGTGCAGGATTCTGGAGGATCTTCTCGCCGAGGTCCAGCAAGCCATTCCACCATGAAACAGGGTAGTCGTTGAGGTCGATCAGATGCGGAAATTCAGAAATCATGTGTATTCCTCCCATAGTATCTATTCTTCTTGTCAAAACAGTTTTTCCTGGGGTTATCGTTTCGCAGTTACAGTACTGACGTACCATTGATAATCAATTCAAAGCGGAGCTTCAGAAATTGTGCGGATTTCTTGCACAGGAGCATACGATTGAGGAAAATCTCGAAATATTCCGCAACCGAGGAAATTTCCGGATCAATGCGCAGTTCCAGAACGATGGCAGTTTTGTCCTCGTTGAGATGCACTTCGGAATGCTCCACGGCATAATTCACACGGTCGTGAATATCGAACGTGATCAGGTCGGTATTGCGCACACGGCTGCGCCGCACATCGGTCTTGTCCGCGATGATGAGTGCCGCGGAAATGGGATTGAGGGGCTGTCCCGTGCTCTCGTCATGGTTGCCGATGGCTGAAATGATCTGGCTGATTTCCGATGCCGGCATATTCATATTATCCAGCAGACGGAACGCCATCACTGCGCCGCTTTGCGCATGGTCGATGCGGTTGATGATATTACCGATGTCGTGCATCATACCGGCAATTCTGGCAAGCTCCGCGGTGCGCTCGTCATAGCCAAGCTCTGCGAGAAGGTCGCCGGCAGTGTGTGCGACCTTTTCCACATGCGCAAAGGAATGCTCCGTATAGCCCAGAGCCTCCAGCTCCTTGTCCGCACGGCGGATATACTCCTGAATATCGCGGTTTTCCTTGATATACTGATATGTGACATTACTTGACATTCCACAGAACTCCTTTCCCGAAATAGACCTCGTACCATACAAGGAACATCAGCACCGTCCAGATTTTCCGGCTGTTGTCCGCCTTTCCGTCACGATGGGCATCAAGCAGTGCCATGAGCTTCTGCGTATGGAAGAACTGCTCCGCTGCCTCCCCTGTAAAGATTGCTTTCACGATGTTGTAATACTTCTCCTCACGCAGCCATACACGGATGGGCACGGGGAAGCCGAGTTTCTTTTTTGCCGCAGTTTTCGCCGTTTCCTCCGGTGTATCCTGCTTGGCAGCAAGGCGCATGGCGTATTTTGTGACGTAGGGGGTATGCTCGTCCGTGCGCGCTTTTCTTGTGACGCGGTATTTTGTGGGGATGCGCTGTGCGACCTGCATGACTTCCTTATCCAGAAACGGCACACGAAGCTCCAGAGAATGCGCCATGCTCATTTTGTCGGCTTTCAGGAGAATGTCCCCCGTCATCCACAGATGCAAGTCAAGGTACTGCATCTTCGTCACATCGTCCATTCCCTGTACGCGGCTGTAATACTTTGCCGTAAGTTCCTGCGGTTCGGGTGCATCCGTGGTGATATGCAGGAGGGCTTTGCGTTCTTCGGGGGTGAACATGTAGGCATTGCCGATGAAACGTTCCTCGATGTCCTTGCCCTTGCGCACGAAGAAATTCAGACCGCGTTTTGCAGGAAGCTTTCCGGCAAGTGCACCGATCGTGCGCCGCAGTCCGCGCGGCAGACGGTCGTAGGCAGTGGAATCGGGTTCACTGTAGACATTGTAGCCGCCGAATATCTCATCCGCCCCCTCGCCCGACAACACGACCTTAACCTGCTGTGAGGCAAGACCGCAGACGAAATAGAGGGCAACTGCCGCAGGGTCGGCAAGGGGTTCATCCATGTGGTACTGGATTGCCGGCAAAGCATCCCAGTATTCCTCGGCGGTAATGACCTTGCTGTAATTCTGCTTGCCGATTGCTTTGGAAAACTGTTTTGCCCAGCCGATCTCGTTGTACCGTTCATCCTCCCCAAAGCCCACGGTAAAGGTTTTGTCCACCTGTGCGGCAGCGGCGGCATAACTGGAATCCACACCACTGGAGAGGAAAGAACCGACTTCTACATCGGCAATTTTATGCGCCTGCACGGAATCGCGGAATACGGTGGAAATTTCCTGCACCCAGTTGTCCAGCGAGGGCTTGTCATCGGGCTGGAATTGTATATCCCAATAGCGGTGCATTTCCAGTTTTCCGTCCTGATAACGAAAATAATGCGCGGGCTGCAAGCGGAATACATTCTTGAAAAAGGTTTCTTCCATGACGGAGTACTGGAATGTGAGGTATTCTTCCAATGCCGCATGGTTCAGTTCCTTCCGGAATGCAGGATGCTTGAGAAACGCCTTGATTTCCGAGCCAAACAGAAGCGTATCCCCCATTCTGGCATAATACAGGGGCTTGATGCCGAAAAAATCCCGTGCACCGAACAGCGTACGGCTGCGCTTATCCCAGATGACAAAGGCGAACATACCGCGCAGTCTGGAAAGGAGCTGTTCCCCCCAGACGGCATAGCCATGCAGGAGCACTTCGGAATCGGTATTTGTACGGAAGGTGCAGCCCTGTTCCTGTAATTCTGCGCGGATTTCACGGTAATTGTAAATCTCTCCATTAAAGACAAGTACCAGATTGCCGTCCGCACTGTACAAGGGCTGATTGCCCTGTTCGCTTACATCAATGATGCTCAGCCGTCTGTGACCGAGTGCAATTTCCGCGTCAATGTACTGTCCTGCTGCGTCCGGCCCTCTGTGACGGATGGTATCCATCATGGCACCGAGCACCTGTCCATCGTCCGCTATCTGGTTGGTAAAACCTACAAATCCGCACATACTGCGTCCTCCTCTGTTTTCTTTTTCTTTTATTATACTACAGAACAGAAGTATTTGCAAGAAAATTTCAGGAATTTCTGAAAACCTGCGGAAAAGCACTTGCAAATTCCGCAAAATTAGGGTATAATAGAAACAAGAGATAAAAAATCCCTGCATAGAAGCAGGAAACCATACGGAGGACAACAACATGGCACAGAAAAAAAGAAAGCACGGCAAGGTAGAAGCCCGTAAATCCAAGCCCCTCATCCGGTTCAAGCCGGGTGTACTGCTGGTACTGATTTTTATTGCATTTGCCGGATGCTTTGCATTGTATATGATTAGCGCGACCTCTCAGGAGGACTACTGGGAACGTGAAATCGTCGGCAGCTCTGAAACGACTGACCCGACCATTCCTGTCAACGCCAACAATGGCACTCCCTCAGCGGCAGTCAATCCGGTGCCGGAATCCGTGGCAGTTGATACGGGGCATTTCTCCCTCTGCGCATGGATTGGTGAGGTCGATGCATTGACCACATATTATGAAACGGCATCCGAAATGGTCTTTCCGGATGCCGTTTCCAGTCTGTCTGAATCAGAAATGCGCAGTATTGCCCGAAAAACTGCGGCAGGCAATCCCATTTCCGTCTATTTCTGGTGGAATACACCGACGGATGCGGAAAAGGTTCTGCAATTCGCAGAAATCATGCAGGAACAACTGCCGAATACTGCCATCTGCTTTCTCTCCGCACTGCCGCCGGCAGAGGATGGCGAAGAAAGCCGCCGTGTGAATGAATGGAACAAAACCCTGTTCCAATATGCGGACAACCGCGGTTTCTACTATGTGGACATCAGCACCCCTTTGAAAGGCAATGACGGTTTCCTCGCGCCGGAATATGCGCAGGAGGCTGATTTATACGCTGCAATCGGCGATGAGATCATGACGCATGTTGTGTTATAACAGAGTCTGTTCACATTAAAACTGTTTCCATCCCGATTTTCTGCGGCTGCATTCCCAGTCTTTCGTAGAACCGCATCGCGGACGGATTGCAAGTCCAGACATTGAGCGTGACATTATAACAGCCGATGCTCCGCGCATAATCAAGCACATACTCATACAAGGCTGTCCCCACATGCTGTCCGCGCATGGTTTCTTCCACACATAGATCATCGATGTACAATGTCCTGATGTCCGTCAGGACATTGTCGTTTTTATGCTCCTGCAAAATACAAAATGCATAGCCCACAAACATGCCGTCCAGCCATGCGCCGAATACGGGGCGGTTCTCATCCTCCAGTAATTGGCAAAGCTCCTCGTCCGTGTATTTCTTGCAGTCGGGCTTGAACAGATCCGGTCTGCCCTCATGGTGCACGGTGAGTACCTGCCGGAGCAGGCGGTTAATGGCGGGAATGTCGGATATTCCGGCTCTCTGAATTGTCATAGTGATTCCTCCTCAGGGAGTGTTGACACTAAAATAATACGCAGATTTTCGAGCAAAAATTTTATGCAGGCAAGGCGAAAAGGTGCAGGCAGGCTGTCGCCTGTCAAAGCTTTTTAACGCAGGATGCGTGAAATTTTGCCGAAAAGATGTGTTGTTAGGCTTAGTGTCAACACGACTTAGTTAAACCGTCCGTCCCAAAGCTCCGCATTCTTCAGGTATTCCGGACGTACTGCCGGCACATAGAATGCGCCGTAATTGCGAACAGCAGTCGTTCTTTCAAAATCCGGTGAAATTTCGGCATAAATCCGATAATAGGGGAGATAGTATTTCTCACTGTTCCCCGTGCGGTAGATAAGCTCCACATATGCCGCTTCCGGCGTGTCCATGCAGTATTCCTCCGGCACGGTTGACAGGTAATCCCCTGCCGCAAATGCTGCCTTTGCTTCCTCCACGGTCAGAATCGGATAATCACCAACCTTGTGACTCCGGTCAATGCGCTTTTGCTCGATCAGCATGAGCTGGCGCACATCATCGCAGGCAATGCGCACGGTATCAAAATTGTAGTGCAGGATCTGCTCGGTCAGGTCGCCTGCGGCATCGTAAAAATGCAGAGAATGCGACACTTCCCCATAAATATTGTAATCTCCGCCCTCAACGCAGGCAGTGGGCTGTTCCATCCCGAAGCCACCGAGATACTCGTCCTGAAAATACTCCGCAGCCTTGACATAGACCTCGTATGCGTCATGATTTCCGAATCCTGCCCCCTGCGGCAGATTGACAGAAGGGTTGTAGGAAATCCGTGCATTCCCCCACACATCTGCTTCCAGTACGCAGCTGCCGGAATTGACGGTCAGCATGTAGAACGTGCCGCTTTCTATGTAGGCGATCGCCTCCTCCCTGGAGGGGAATTTGTCCACAATATCCTCCAGTGTGAGTGCGCCGTACTGCATCGTATGCCGTTCTGCCGCACTGTCGTCAAAGCTGATATTCATTGCCGCGGCAAATTCATGCAGCCGTTCCAGAAGCACTTCCTCCTGTGCAGGATGTGCAAGGGAGCTTGCGTGGTCGTATGCATGGTAATTTTCAAATACGGGGAGCGTCTGCAAATCCGCGTCCTCATGCCACGGATTTTCGCTTTTCAGTTCCGAAATATCGTAGAATTCATAGCCCTCAAAGCCCATACCGCCTGTATTGCATGTCACCTCCAGAACGGGGAGTCCGTTGCAGAATTCCGTTGTGCCCTCGGTCGGGGCAGCTGCCTGTTCCGTGGGAACAAGTGCACCGGTGATGACAGAATCATCCGACGGGGCAGTACTCTGCACTGTGGGCGCGGTGGAATCCTGCGGAAGATGTGCCGGCTTTTCCAGCCGGAGAAACCATGCCGCACCGCAGGCGCACAGGAGCAGACAAGCGGCAATGCCGGCATAGCGTTTCCAGTGGATTTTTTTGGGGGGTGAGGGATGTTCTGCTTTTTCGAGCAATGCGTCCTCGGTATCGCCCAGCATTGCAAATAATTCCTCATTATTCATTGCCAAAGCCCTCCTTGAGAAAATGTTCGTGCAGTCGTTTGCGTGTACGGTGCAGGATGACGGACGCATGTTCCTTGGAAACGCCGGAAATCCTCGCTAATTCGGGGATCTCACGCGCGTAGAAATATCTGCCGAGAAAGAGCTGCAATTCGCGGTCGGGGAGCTTGCGGAGAAAACGGTGCAGGCTCTCGCGCATGGCACGGTATTCGATTTCTGTTTCCACGTCAGCGGTATGGTCGGTGCATTCGCGCAATTCCTCTAAAATCAGGGGCAATTCACCGCCGCCGCGTTTGTCCGCATGTTTTCTGCGCCAACAGGAAAGGGAAAGATTCCGCGTAATCCTGGCAAAAAACAGCCGCAGGACGGATGGCTTTTCCGGTGGCATGGCATTCCATGCGCGCAGCCATGTATCATTGACGCATTCTTCCGCGTCCTGTGGGCAGTGCAGGATATTGTCGGCAACTGTGCGGCAATAAATGCCGTATTTGCGTGATGATTCGGCAATTGCTGCTTCATCCCTCTGCCAGTACAGGGTAATGATTTGTGAATCCTCCATGGAAATTCCTCCTTTCTACCTGAAAAGACGCAGAAAATGGCAGGAGATTACAGAAAAACTGCCGTTTTTTTACAGCAGTTCTTCGAGAAATCTATACTTGCCGCCTTGCCATTAAAAACCAGTACTTCGGGTCTTGCTGGGCGAGCCATGGGAGGTATTCAGGATGAGTCGGCGCAATGTTCTTGCAAAGCTTTCTTGCATAGCGCAGATGGGCACAGAGATATTCCGCATACATTGCCGGCGTACTCTCATGACTGCGCTGTGTGCTGCGCAGTACGTCAAAGCACATCAGCAATCGCTGCTTCTGTGACAGCGGACGAATGCTCCCGTCCGTCCAGTGGAATGTGCCGCGCTCAAAAATCGTATCGTAAACGCTGCGGTCAAAGAAGTATTCCCCATCCCCCTTAAATGCCCCCAGAAGCTCCTCATGCAGTATGCCGATCAGGGCGCGGTCGGGGATGTATTTGGTGATGGTATCGCCGTTTTCAATGAATTTCACCTGCACCAGACTGCGGCAGCGTGAGCTGAAAATCTCCTCACATTTGCCGGAAAACGGTGCTTCCAGCGAAAACAGACGGGGCGTGATAAATGCATGATATGCCGCATGGAACTGCCGCCCCTGTTCCTGCGAAATCTTCAGGCTGCGCATATTGCCGCGGATGCCGTAGGGGGCAAGAATATGCATTCCAGTATGGATGTGCTGGTGCTCCTGCGTGGACTGTTCTCCGGAAAAGCGCAGTGCATTCTGCGAAAACGCCGTACCATCGGCATATTCCGCTGTCACACAGGTCGGGAAATAGGTCGGTGCAGCTTGCTTGGGGAGAATCACCTTGGATACGCGGTTGGGCTGTACCAAGCCGTCATGCAGTACATGGAGCAGATACGCGTCCGCGCTGATGTCCACGCTTGCGCATTTGGAAAAATCAAACACGCGCACGGAAGTGAATTCCAGTGCCGCACGGTGCACCTTCAGGTGGAGATTGGGAGGGAATGCAAGCGTATCCGAAATCCGGCTGCCGCAGAGCAGGATCTGTGCATGGTCGCCGGTGAGATTTGCCAGAACATAGCGATAATTATTGTGCAGGGGGGTGTGACAGAATGCCGCGCCATTGTCAAGACCGGTCGTGGGCATGACGGAAAATTCCGACAAACCGCTGCCGCGGAATGCATGGTCGGCAACATGGCGCAGTCTGGGGGGGAATGCAATGCGGTGGAGTGCCGTGCATTCGGAAAAGGCATTGGCAGCAATGCGCACGAGCGTTTTCGGCAGCTCTACAGCGGAGAGATTGCGGCACTGCTCAAACGCTCCGGCAGGTAGATCCTGCACCTGCGCGGCAAAAATACATTCTTCGAGCATTGTATTGCGGAATGCGCCCTCGCCGATCCGGCGCACGGAAGTCGGCAGTGCAATGCGGCGCAGTGTGGTGTTGCCGGCAAATGCGTCCTTGCCGATTTCATTGACAGGCAGACCGCCGATGAGTGCCGGTACAATGAGCTGACCGGCAAAGCCGTGGTAATTGGTAATGCGCACGGATTTCGATTTTTTGCGGAATGCAAAGCCCTGCTCCACGGCATCCTGTTCGTTCAGGGATACCGCCGTCACATGGGGATGGGAGAATTGTGCCGCTGTTTCGGGCACATAACAACTATGTATCCGCGCAAGCTCCGCTGCATTGGGAATACGCGCTGCGGATTCCTGCGCATCCTCTGCCGCAGCCGGCGCAGTACCGCGCTGCATGGCTTCGAGCTGGAGGAATTCTTCCTGTGCGTTCTGCTGTTCATGGAGCTGCTGAAATCCGAGATGCTGCTGCTCCTTTGCCGCGCGCAGCTGCTCCTGCATTTGCCGCTGCTGCAGCTGCCGGTGTTTGCGCAGACGCAGACCACGCAGACGGAATGCACGAATCAGGAACAAAAGCAGCAGAATTCCCACAAGAACGGCTGCACAAATCAGAAACACTTTTTCCAAGGACTGTCACCTCTTTCAAATTGCGCCCATTTCCGGAAAGGGCGGTAAAATCAATGCCGGATTCCGGCAGATGGAGGCACAATTGCCATGCCATCCCAAGAAATCCGATTTCTGGACAAACGAATACATATTACAGTATAACACAAAATTCAGAAAAAAGCAATTGTTTTACACAAAATATTTTCCAGTATTCAGAGAATATGCCACAAATCCGGCAATTCCTCACTGAATAATTCCTCCGTCAGCTCGCAGAGTGCCTCCAATCTTGAAAGCAGCTCCGGATGCTCCGCGATAATCAGGGCGCGCAGTCCTACAAGCTCGCTGCATATGCGGTCAAGCTGGTTGCCATCCACAAAAATCCCCGTCTTTTCGTGAAATTCCTCCCAGAGTCCGTACAGCTCGTCACATTCGTCCAATGCCTCCTGCATATCGCCTGCCTGCACAGCTGTGATGATCCGCTGCGTCTGTTCCGTGAACAGTGTGCACTGATGGCGAATGGTCATCAGTCCTGTAACGGAGAGAATCGCCAGTAATACGAGGATGGCAAGGCTCAGTTTCAGTCGGTTCATGCACCGCGTCCCCCTTTCTTCTCTTTCCGGACGATCTCGAACGCACACGCGCTGTCCGCGGTCATCAGGAAAATTTCCGGCAAGGTGATGTCCCTGCCGCGAAGCACGGCATTCAGCCATTTCCGGTCGAGTCCGATGGCTTGCAATGCAGTTTCACGCAATTGCCCATCCGCAACAATGATCTGCGGCGGGTCCTGATCCTTCTGGGCGGCATGGACATCCGCCTTGGTAGCGGCTTGTGCGGCGGCGGTTTCATAGATGGAAACAGAACCGTTCGTTTCCACGATGGCAAACTGCACGTCACTAAGGCAGAATACGCCGCCGGTGCGCAGGGTGCTCATCAGGTCATCGACGGAAAACCGCAGTGCATGGAGCATTTCCTGGTCAATTTCGCCGTTGCGGATGATGATTTTCGGGCTGCCGGAAATCATCCGGCGCAGGCGGACGGATTTGAGCGAGCACCACGACATGACGACCTCGAAGCAGACGAGGGCAAGGATGGGGAGGATGCCGCGCAGGAGGGGGATCTCGGTATCCTCCAGAGAAAGCGTGGCGATATTGGACACGAGGATGGTAATGACCAGTTCCGAGGGCTGCAGCTCGCCGAGCTGTCGTTTGCCCATGAGCCGGACGGAAAAGATGACGACAATATAGACGATCAATGCGCGTATCAGGAGAATGGACATACTGCTGCTCCTTTCATTTCTGGTGAAAGTATGCGCAGTTTTTGGGGGATTATACAATTAAAAAACCTAAAATCAAACGCGGAGCGATAGCTCTGCAAAAGGGGTTCGGGTGACTCCCCACGGGGTGGGGAGATGCTGAACGAAGTGAAGCAGAGGGGACGGGCTGTACAGCGAAGTCCCCGAAATATAGCCCCTCCCCCGTTGGGGGAGGGGTTTGGTGCCTGAGCCTGAGTCAGG
>SVNO01000097.1 GCA_015066845.1 Ruminococcus sp.
AAAAAAGCGGGACTCGGGGGTGCAACCCCCGCATATCCCTCCCCCGCTTCGCGGGGGAGGTGCCGCCGAACGGCGGCGGAGGGGGCAGTTCTTGCTATCTGTTCAAGTTAAGAAGCATCATCAAGTTTTAGCTTTTACAAACTATTAGTATAAATATGGCAATCAAGATACCGTATTGCCTTTTGTGATTTCACAGCATGGAAAGGAGCATCATTATGGCAAATATCACAATTCTTGGGTCCGGCGGCTTCGGACTGGCACTGGCAATGACCTGCCACAGCATGGGGCATCATGTGACGGTATGGTCGAAATTCGAGGAGGAACTTACCGAGATCCGCACTACCGGCGAGCTGTCCGGCAAGCTTCCGGGCGTGAAGATTCCACAGGAAATTGCACTGACCACCGATATTTCCACCGTCAGCGGAAAGGACGTTGTGCTCGTAGGCATTCCCACGCAGTTTGTGCGCAGTGTAGCGCGTGAGGCTGCCCCCTATATGCAGCCGGAAACCGTTGTTGTCAATACTTCCAAGGGCTTGGAGGCAGGCAGTTTCAAGCGCATGAGCGAGGTGCTCCGGGAAGAATTCCCCCGCAATCCCATTGTTGTCCTGACTGGCCCGTCCCATGCAGAGGAACTTGCACTGGGCATTCCGACCACGGTTGCCGTGGCGTGTGAGGATATACACTATGCCGAAATGATTCAGGATATTTTCACATCCCCTACATTCCGTCTGTATGTGAATGCCGATGTGCTCGGCTGTGAGATCGGCGGCGCAATGAAGAACATTATCGCCCTTGCAGCTGGCATCAGCGATGGTCTGGGCTTCGGTGACAATACCAAGGCGGCATTGATGACGCGCGGTATCCACGAAATCACCGCACTGGGTGTTGCAATGGGCGCGCATGTGGAAACCTTTGCCGGTCTGACGGGCATCGGAGATTTGATCGTGACCTGCTGTAGTATGCACAGCCGCAACCGCAGAGCCGGTATTCTCATCGGACAGGGCAAGAGTCCGCAGGAGGCAGTCCGTCAGGTTGGCACAGTTGAGGGCTATCACTGCTGTGAGGTTGCCTATGCACTCTCCAGAAAACTCGGCGTTTCCATGCCCATCACCGAGGAGCTGTATAAGCTGCTCTTTGAGGAGGGCTGTTCCTCTCTGTCCATGGCGCATCTGATGAACCGTCCGAAACGCCATGAATGTGAAAAATATCCGGCTACCGATATTCTTGCAGAGAAAAATCCCCAGTAAAGGCAATACCGCACAAAGGACAGTGTGCAGCCGCAGGCGGTCTTTGTGCGCTGTTGCCCGAAAACAGGACAAGGAGAAATTATGTCCACACCATTGATTGCTGAAATTCAGAGCTTTTCCCCCCATACCGATGCAGAGGCAGCGGCGAAATCCAAGCTGCTTTCCCTGCTTGCGCAGTACGGGGAATCGCTCCTTTCCCGCGACTGCGAAGCCGGACACATCACCTGTTCCGGCTTCATTCTTTCCCCCGACCTGCGTGAAACCCTCATGGCATACCACCTGATCTACCAGTCCGTCGGCTGGACGGGCGGTCATGCGGACGGGGATGCCGACCTGTGCGGTGTTGCATTGCGTGAGGCAGTGGAGGAAACCTCGGTCACGACCATCCATCCCCAGAGCCGGCGCATTCTCTCCATTGATATTCTCCCCGTACCGCCCCATGAAAAGCGCGGTGTGCCCGTTGCACCCCATCTTCACTATAACGTGACCTATGGGCTGATTGCGCCGAAGAATCAGAAAATTGCCGAAAAACCAGACGAAAACCGCGATGTGATGTGGATTCCGGTGGGGGAGATTGCAGCGCACTGCACAGAACCCCAGATGCTCCCCATCTATGAAAAACTCGTGCAGCGGATGCAGAAAATCGGCGAAGAACAGGCGAATATTCCACAGAATATGCTCCGTCCCCTCCTTGACTGGTACCCTTCCCACAAACGTGACCTCCCGTGGCGGCAGGATGGTGAACCATACCATGTCTGGGTATCGGAAATCATGCTTCAGCAAACACGCGTGGAGGCAGTAAAGGGCTATTACAAGCGGTTTCTGGACGCTCTTCCGGATGTGCAGGCACTTGCTGCATGTCCGGAAGACAAACTCCTCAAGCTCTGGGAGGGGCTGGGGTATTATAACCGTGTGCGGAATATGCAGAAAGCCGCTGTGACCATCGTGCAGGACTACGGCGGTCAGTTTCCGCAGAATTATGCGGAAATCCGTGCGCTTTCCGGTATCGGGGAATACACTGCCGGTGCAATTTCCTCCATCTGCTTCGGACTGCCCGAACCTGCCGTGGACGGGAATGTTCTGCGCGTGATGGCAAGGCTGACGGAGGATTTCCGGAACATCCTTTCATCGCAGTTCAAGGCGCATGTAACGCAGCAGCTCCGGCAGGTCTATCCGCAGGCAGACTGCGGAATGCTCACACAAGCCCTCATGGAGCTTGGCGCGACCGTCTGTGTGCCGAATGGTGCACCGCATTGCCGGGAATGCCCCCTTGCAGCCATTTGCATGGCAGCACAGCAGGGGAGTGCGGCAATTCTGCCCGTCCGCGAGAAAAAAATGAACCGGCGCACGGAAGAACGCACCGTGTTCGTGCTGCAATGCAGCGGAAAAATTGCCATCCGCAAGCGACCGGCACGCGGTTTGCTTTCCGGCTTGTGGGAACTGCCGAATGTGGAGGGATTTCTGGATGCACAGGCAGCTGCAACCCTCTGTGCGCAGTGGGGGACAAAGCCGCAGGAAGTGGAAAAAATCGTGGAACGCCGGCATATTTTCACGCATATCACATGGGAGATGCGCGGCGTGTTCCTGCAATGTGCCGCAGAGAGTCCGGAATTTGTCTGGGCAGCACCGCAGGAACTTGCAGAGGTTTATTCCCTCCCGACCGCATTCCGCTGCGTTCTTGACTGATGGATTGACAATGCTGTGTCTTTTGTGGTATAATGGATGTACAAATTATCACTTGCTGGAGGAACACCATGGGACTTTTTGATAGATGGAAGAAAAAACCGCAGGACGATGAACCCTGCGAGAGCATACTGGACGCATCCGTGCAGGAGGAAGAAACACCGCCCGTGCAGGAAGAAGCAAACCCTGCACCGCAGCCGGAAACCGCACAGGTGCCCGATGTCCATGCGATGCTTGCGCAAATCAAGGAGATTTTCCCGACTGCGCAATGGCAGGGAGAAACAAGTCTGCATTTTCCGTGCGGTCTGGATTTGACCATCCGCGGCGGAAGTGCGGAGCAGTACCCCAAGGGTTTCTGTTCGCAGCTGTTGTTCGTGATGTGGCATCCCTATTTTGATGAGGATTTGATTGAATCCGTAGCCGGCATGGGCGAAACCGAAGCACAGGCACGGCGCAATGGCGTGGAGAGCTTCTGCGCAGGTGTTCTGCAATATGTGCTTGCTGCCTTGGAGGGCAGCGGTAACGATAAGATCACCACGGAGCTGCAAGGTACTGTACACAGCTTCCACGAGCCTGCAGCAATCGGCATACTCCACCGCGGCGAGGGCGAGCCTGCAAATCTCTGGAAACTGCTTCATGCGCAGATTCCGCAGTACCTTGGTACAAAAAAAGCCTACTGGATCAAGCTGTTCGTTTCACGCAGAGGAAAGGACATCTGTGAAGCGCGTATCAATGGCAAGGTGTACCGTGAACTGACGGACATGCTGTACAAGCTGGCAGTACAGGAAAATGCTGCCGCGGAAGGCTGCATGGATAAGTGCTTTGTGCTGCTGATTCAGGATGAGGAAACCTACACCCCCTGTCCGTTCAAGAAAGCGGATGCGGCAGCCGTCGCGCAGAAAGCACTGCACAAGATGCTCACCATTGAGGATGAGGAGAGCCATGCGGCTGTGTACGAAGAAATCCAGCAGCTTCACCCAATTCTCGGCGGCGAGGCATGTGCATTCCTGCCGGAGATTTTCACGCGGATTCTGTTCCCCTACCGTCCCAGTGACGCACTTCTGCCTCTTTCGCTGCAAATTGGCGAGGTGCGCTGTTCACAGGTGCGTTCATTCGGGTATTTTGAATCTGCCGTACTGGATTTCCTGCGCCAGTACAGACCGAATGGTGACGACCGCGTAAAGATTCTGCGTCTGGGTGCAGAATTTTCCGCCCTCAATCAGGCACTCAGCGATGGCAGCAAGATGGAGGATCTGCAATTTTCCCCCCTTGCCTATGTGACACCGGAGGACTATGTGATCTGGTAATGCACAACCCGCGCTGCAAAGCTTTTGGCAGAAATCATCCCCCTCAGGGTTGCCTGAGGGGGATTTTGTGTCGGTACTTTCCCATAAACCGAGCCGCTGCACCGGAATGCAGCGGCTCTCAGTCTGTCATAAGACCTAAAAATAAACGCGGAGCGATAGCTCCGCAAAAGGGGGGGGACGAAGTCCCCCAAATATAGCCCCTCCCCCATTGGGGGAGGGGTTGGGTGCCTGAGCCTGAGTCAGGATGCTGCTTGAGGGCGACGGTATGCCGCAATAGGATTTAACTGCGGCTGTGGGGGCAGTTACAGGGGTGCTAACCCCAGA
>SVNO01000028.1 GCA_015066845.1 Ruminococcus sp.
CTGTAACTGCCCCCACCCCAACCCCTCCCCCAACGGGGGAGGGGCTATTTTTCGGGGACTTCGTCCCCGAACCCCTTGTGCGGAGCTATCGCTCCTCGTTTTTTTAGGTTTTTTGACAGACTGAAGGGACGATGCAAACGCATCGTCCCTCTTTCTTTATTCGGTTTCTTCTTCCTTATCCTCCACATGCTCCACGCAGTCGATGGCAATTTTGTATACCCCCGATGCCCATACTCTGGACGTTCCGCTGAACGAGATCTGGGAGTCATTGGTAAAGGACTGGCTCTGTGCCACGTTGTAATTGGTCAGGTCAACCGTTACCACAATATCCGTCGTGCGCAGCTCGTCAAGCTCCGATGCCGGACCAATCACGGTAACGCTCAATTCCTTGGTAATGACCTTGAAATCATAGTTGCCCGGTGCATTGATGATGGAAATATTATCACCGTTCACCTTGAATTCACGCTGTTCAAGTCCCTCGCTGTTCAGCGTCAGCATGACTTCCTGCATTCCACTCTGGTTAATGACACCATCTGCCACCGTTACGGGGAACGCATGACTGTAGTTGAGGTGGATGTCCTCTAACTTGAGATAGCCCAGATTCCATTGCTCCTGATTGATGAGCGTGGAGCTGTTCGCGGCAAGGGTGATGCTGTCCGTGGAGAGCAGCAGCCGCTTGCACAGCCATTCCATATCGAAATTTGCCGGTGCATTGCGCACATCATAGGTCAGCGGCAGTTCTTTCTGCGTCAGGACGGGAATTTCAATGGTGAAATTCAGTGTCGGCATCGTGTACGCTTCCCTGTCAAGCATCGAATTGTCCTTGTTGTACAGCGAAATATTGGAGCTGTACAGGACATAGGAACTGTCAATTTCCGCGTGTTTATCCGAACGCACTATCACCTTGTCAATATCGTCAAGCTGTGCGGCAGGGCCGGTAATGTCAATCACGGACGGCTTACATGTCACCTCGTTCATCGTGTGTCCGGATTTGATGACAACATTCGGGAATTCCGGCGTTACGGCAAAGGAACGCGTTTCAATGCGGTCAAAGGTCACATAAATCTGACGGGGTACAATGCTGTTGACGGTGAAATCAATGTTCTTTGTGGAATCCACGTTCACCTCCAGCGGATATTCCCCCGGTTCTGTGATGCTCTGGAGGGATACCGTTGCAATCAGATCCTCCTCGCTGAGCGCACCAATTTTGGAACGTGCACCCTCGATCTGCACATTGACTGTCTGCGCGGAATTTCCCACCACGCTCAGTCCGTTCATTTCCGCAGTCGAGCCCTCCGTTTCAATGACGAGGGGGATGTTGTAGAATGTCACAGGTGTGGTCGGGTACACCGTCATGGAGATGGCAAACCAGATGAGCAGTGCAGCAGCCACAGAGCCTACAATGGTGGCAGGCTTGCTGCTGGTCAGGCGGTTGAAAAGCTCCTTGAGTTTATGCATTGGTTTCATTGGCATCCTCCTTTCCCTTTCCACGAAGTCTGGAGGAAAGTCTGCGCCTGCCCTCGGCTGGCTTGGGAAGCAGTCGCTCCATGAGCAGGAAGCGAAGCTTGTCATAGGTAAAATTACGCGTCAGATTGCCGTTTTCTGCAACGGAAATCTGTCCGGTTTCCTCGGATACCACGATAACGAGCGCGTCTGAATTTTCGCTCATGCCGATGGCAGCACGGTGACGTGAACCGAGTTTTTTGTTGATCAGCTCCTCTTTCTGGGGCTTGGGCAGAAAACAGGCTGCCGCAAGAATCATGCCGTCACGCATAATGACTGCGCCGTCATGGAGGGGCGTTTTCGGATAGAAGATATTGCCGAACAGCTCCTTGCTGGGCTGTGCATTGATGATCGTACCATTTTCAATCTGCTCGCCGAGCTTGGTTTTCTGCTCAATGACGATCAGTGCGCCGGTACAGGTGGCACTCAGTTCCACGCAGGCTTCACAGATGGCATCAATGGCAGTTTCCCATCTTGCGATCACTTCGTCCTTAGAATTGACGAAGCTGACATTTTTCAAGCCGAACTGCGTATGACCGAGCTTTTCCACAGCGCGGCGGATTTCCGGCTGGAAGATGATCAGCAGGGCAAGGATTCCGATGTCAAACGTAGCCTCCAGCAGATAGGTTATTGCTTTCAGTTCGATGATATAAGCGATGGCATAGACAATGAGCAGGAATACAATACCGCGGAACAACGGGCCTGCTCTGGTTTCGCGGATGAATTTGAACACATAATAAATCAGATAGGACAGCAGCGCAATGTCCACAAAATCCACGGGATGCATGGTACGCAGTACGCTGTATAGGGATGTCCAGATATCCTGCAAGGACATTACCTCACTTCCTTTCGTTTGTCGCTCTTTTCCTTTGGGGCAAGACATGGATAAAGCCGTCTTTGTCCAGCATTGCCCCTATTATATGATAACATAAATCTGCGGATTTTGCAATAGCCTTACCGCAATTGTATTATAATTTTTTGCAGATTTTCTCGATTTCCGCTGCAAGCCGGAGGACATCCTGCGGTTTGCTGAATGCCGATGGTGCAAAGCGCACAGTGCCGTCCGCTGTGCCAAGTGTATGGTGTGCAAGCGGTGCACAATGCAGTCCGGCGCGCAGGCAAAAGCCCTCGCCGGCAAGCCGTGCAGCCACTTCCTCCGAAGGCAGACCGCGGATGGAAAACGACACGATCGGCACATAAGCCGCGCGTGGGCTGCGGTAGACGGTTACTTCCGGCATTGCAGAAAGGCGGTGGATGAGCAGGTCACACAATGCCGTTTCGCGCCTGTAAAGATTCATCATGCTTTTTTTCTGCACAAAGCCAAGTCCGGCTGCAATGGATGCTGCGCCTGCGACATTGAGCGTACCGCATTCGAGCGCGTCCGGCAAAAAATCGGGCTGTTCGGGATGATTGGACAGACTTCCCGAACCGCCCTGCATCAGCGGCGGCAGTGGGAATTTTCCGTCCGTGAGAAGCATTCCCGTACCGGTTATGCCGTACAAGCCTTTATGACCGGCTGTGCAGAGGATGTTGATGCCATCGGACAGGTGCACGGGAAGAATGCCGCAGACCTGTGCGCCGTCTGCCACCATGCAGATACCGCGTTCCTGACACAGTGCCGCGATCTCGCGCCATGGGAGAAGCTGTCCGGTAACATTGCTGGCAAGGGTGCAGATGACGGCTTTTGTATCCTGCCGCAGCTGGGAACGGAAGCTTTGCAGCGTTTGTGCATCGTCCTCCCCGACAGCGGCAATGCTGTAGCGGATGCGCCCTTGTTTTGCAAGGGCATAGACTGGACGGAGCACGGAATTGTGCTCCAGATTACTGATGACAAAATGGCCGCCGCCCTGTGCAAGCCCCTGAATGGCGAGGTTGAGCGCGTGGGTACAGCTTGCGGTAAAGACCACATGCTCCGGCTCTGCGCCGAAAAATGCCCCTGCTCTTTCCCGTGCGGCATAGAGTAGCTCTGCACTTCTTGCGGCAATCGGATGTCCACCCCTGCCTGCACTGCCGCACTGTGCAACGGCACGTTCCACGGCAAGCCGGACTTCCGGCGGTTTCGGGTAGGTGGTGGCAGCATTATCAAAATTGACGATCATACACCGTCACGCTCATTTCTCACACTGCGCACGGCAATGCCCTGCTGTTCGAGCAGTGCAAGCGCGGCGCGGCAATCTCCGGCAATGCGCAGACCATAACCGCAGCCATCCGTTCCGGAAGTACGGATGAGTTCGGTGGAAAATCCTCTTGCGTTCAGAATGCGCTGTGCTTTACGCGCGAGAGTATCGGACGGTATCACAGCTCTGCATATCATAGCAATCACCTCTTTGTTTGAGATATTACAGTATATGCAGAGAGGATATTTTGGGGACATTGCTGTACAGCACGTCCCCTCTGCTTCACTCCCCGTCAATGTCGTCAACTTTAGGAAAGTTGTGCAAAAATCGCCCACCCCCCTGCCCCCCTCCCAGAGGGAGGGGGGATTAAATCGGGGGCTGCGCCGCCTCCACCGCCCAAGGGGGCTATCGCCCCCTTGCCGCCGCTTAAGTTGATGACATTGCCCACCCCATGGGAAGTCACCCGAATCTCTTTTTTATGAGCCTGCCTGCTCCATTACTTGCGCAAAAGCAGAGTGACACAATGCGCGGAAATGCCTTCCTCGCGCCCTGTAAAGCCCAGTCGTTCCTCCGTGGTTGCCTTGACGCTCACACGGTCGGCGGGGATGCCGCAGACAGCGGCGATGTTTTCACGCATTTTGTCGATATGGGGGGCAAGCTTCGGTTTCTGCGCGAGAATCACAGCGTCAATATTTCCTACAGTATAGCCCTTTTCATGGATGAGCTGCACCACATGGCGCAGAAGCTCCAGACTATCCGCGCCCTTGTAGCGTTCATCGGTATCGGGGAAATGCTTGCCAATATCACCAAGGGCAAGCGCACCCAGAAGTGCGTCAGAAATTGCATGGAGCAGGACATCCGCGTCAGAATGTCCGAGCAGTCCGAGAGTATGGGGGATATTCACGCCGCCGAGGATGAGGTCGCGCCCCTCCACAAGCTTGTGCACGTCATAGCCATGACCGATACGAATCATAAAAGCACCTCCGCAATCGCCCTGTCCTCAGGCGTTGTGATTTTGATATTGGTATAGTCGCCGATGGTCATATACACGCGGCAGTTCATTGCCTCCACGAGCTGGCAGTCATCGGTAAAGTCCAGCCCATGCTCCAGCGCAAAGTCCACAGCCTCAATATACAGCCGTTTGCGGAATACCTGCGGTGTCTGCGTGAGGTAGAGCGAGGGGCGGTGGGGCGTGTCAATGATCAGTCCGTCATCGACCACCTTGATGGTATCCTTGACCGGAACGCCGAGGGTTGCGCCGCCGAATACATGTGCGTCTTTTATCACGTTCCGGATATGTTCCGGCTTGACCAGCGGTCTTGCGCCGTCATGGATGGCAACGTACTGCATTTCGGAGGAAACGCATTTCAAGCCGCAGATAACGCTCTGCTGACGGGTACTGCCGCCCTCGGTGATGGCACGGAGCTTGGTAATGCCAAGGGATTTTGCAGTTTCCTCGATAGCGGCATTGTTTTCTGCCTTGGTGACAACAATGATTTCTGCAATTTCCCCGCAGGCTTCAAATGCGCGCAGACAATGCCCGATGACGTTAGTATCACCGAGGGGCAGGAGAATTTTATTGATGCCGCCCATACGCGAAGCATTACCGGCACACACGATGATGGCAGCGGTATCTGCCGGACGGGATGTGAGTTCTGACATGGGGTGACCTCCTTTGGAGTGTTGTTTCTTATTATAAGTATAGCATATTTGCGAAGGGTTTGCAAGTGCACGTTCTGTGCCGGAATGGCAACGTGAGCGACCAGAGGACTTTGCCTCTGATCGCTCACGCGCTTTTTGAAAAATGTGCGTCAGATAAGTTCCAGCATATCCTCCACCAGAATCTTGGAGCGATAGCCTACCGCGGAATTGACTACTCTGCCTTCACGGAACACCAGCAGTGCCGGAATGCTGGCAATGCCGAATTGCATCGCAAGTTCCGGTTCTTCATCGACATTGAC
The DNA here is from genome assembly GCA_015066845.1 of Ruminococcus sp. Classification (GTDB taxonomy): domain Bacteria; phylum Bacillota; class Clostridia; order Oscillospirales; family Ruminococcaceae; genus UBA3855. Next base: position 5,582 of record SVNO01000028.1, read on the forward strand.
CTTGCCGACCTTGACGGAATCTGCATATTCCTCTGCAATTTCTGCAACGATGGGCGCAAGCATCTTGCACGGGCCGCACCACGGTGCCCAGAAATCTACAAGCACCTGCTTGTCAGAATGCAGTACCTCCTGCTCAAAATTTGCCGCTGTGATGGTGATTTCTTTCATGGGATTGACCTCCTTTTGGTGTGTGTATTTCAGAGAATCGCCTGATTCCCATTCTGCACTATTAGTTTGTAAAAGCTAAAACTTGATGATGCTTCTTAACTTGAACAGATCGCAAGAGCTGCCCCCTCCGCCGCCGTTCGGCGGCACCTCCCCCGCAAAGCGGGGGAGGGATATGCGGGGTGACTCCCCGCGGGGCGGGGAGATGCTGAACGGAGTAAAGCAGAGGGGACAGGGGCTGTGAGCCTGCGCCCCCCGCATCCCGCATTTTCATTCAAGATTTAGATTTTACATAGTACTATTTTGATTTGTAGTAGAGCATACAATGGCAGAAGCCCTCAAACGCAGGATCCTGCATCTGCTCGCGGAATTCCTTGCAAATGCACTTGTTTTCTTCCGTGCGTTCAAGCCGGCAGGGACAGTATCCGCCGGTCTTTTCCAGTCCCTCTTTTACCATTGCAACAACTTCTGCATCGGGATTCAATGTCACCTTCATACCAAAACCTCCTTTCATTCTTCTCCGTCATCCTGCCTTATTCCTCCGCAAGCAATGCATCAATATATTCTTCAAGCTGCTCTGCGGAAATTGCACCGACAACACTGTTCTGTAACGTGCCGTCACTGCGGATGAAATAGGTAGCAGGTACGCCGTAAATGTTGTAGGCAGTTGCAGCACTGGAGAGTGTGTCGTAATACACGGGGAATGTGTATTCGTTTGTGGCAAGGAACGATTTCACGGTTTTCTTGGTTTCGCGCTGTCCGTCCGTCAGGTTGACCATGAGGAATTCTACATCCTCATGCGAATTGTATGCCGCGTCAAATGCAGGCAGCTCCGATTTGCACGGGCCGCACCATGTCGCCCAGAAATTGACCACAAGGGGCTTGCCGAATTTCGAGGAAAGACTCACGCCCTGTCCTGCCTGATTGAGTACGGTAAAATCCGGTACCTGTTCTGCATTGGAATCGGCATTTCCTCCAAATCCCTGCAGGTCATAATCACTCGACAGAAAGCGGTAGCCTGCTGCTGCGCCGCCAAGCAGAACACCGAAGGAGACCAGCAAAATGATAAATGTTTTCTTTTTCATATGTCACCTCAAGAAAAGAGAGCCAGCAGCCTGTCCATCCAGCCAAGGGCAATGCACAGTCCTGTCAGAATGAGAAACATACCGCTGACAAGGTTGATGATACGGTAATGCCGCTTGATGAACGCAAAGGCAGTGCTGAGCTGTTCAAGCAGCAATGCGGATACAAGAAAGGGGATGCCAAGTCCGAGGGAATACGTCACCAGCAGCAGAACGCCCTGCACTGCCGTGCCGGAAGTTGAGGCAAGCATGAGCGCAGAACCGAGGAATGCACCCACACAGGGAGTCAGGCTGACGGAATAAATCAGACCGAACAGAAACGCCGAAAATACACTGTTGACGGTATGCGTTCCCTGCATTCCGCGGAACAGGGGGATGCGGATGACTTCCAGATAATGCAGTCCGAAGAAAATGACAAGCAGACCGCAGACGATATTCACCGCTGTACGGTAATCGGAAAGGAACGCACCGATGCTGCCGGCAAAAAGTCCCATCAGGCTGAACACGACAGTAAATCCAAGTACAAACGCGCCTGCCCTTGCAAGGGTATGCTGTTTTTTGTCGGCATTTCCGGCAAAATAGGAAATGTAGATGGGGAGCATGGGGAGCATACAGGGGGAAATAAAGGAAATGATGCCCTCTAAAAATGTAATGAAAAACTGCATGAAATACCTCCGGTTGGAGTGGGGGCGGCTGATGCGGCAGGGGGGATGTGCGGTATTGCTTTTATTATACCACAGAATTGCGAAAAAGTAAAGGTACTTCCAACATATACCGTGGAAGTACCTTTCAAAATGTTGAGGCATATTGCGGTACACTGTACCTTTGCCGCGAGTCAGGAATTTTAATCACTCCTGCACATTCCGCGCAGCGCGCACTGTAACACGGCTTCTTCCGCTTAATGTACAGGTGAACAGCGTCATATCCCATTCATCCGCACCGGACAGCATGGTTTCAATATCACTGCCGTCCACGACCTCCGTCTGGAGCACCTCGTAAACATACACTGTACCGGACATATCCGTGAAAAGAATCTCGTCACCACTGTTGAGCGACTGGATTTTCCCGAAATGTGAGGAAAAATTATGTGCCGCAAGTACCAGATCATCCGATGCTGCCGCACCGCTGTACCGACAGGGCGCAAGCTGTAAATTCGCATAGCTCCAGTCCTGCATCACCGGCAATTCAATGTTCAGCGCGGGAATTGCCAGAATTCCGGCATAATACCGCCCGTCCAGCTCGGCGGTCGGGTCTGTCGGCATCACTGCTTCCGTGGTGGTTTCTTCCTCATACTGCGCATAGAATGCATCACCGGACGGTTCGGGCATGGTGTATTCTGTTGCCTGCGTCTGCGTGGTCGTCTGCACCTTTGCAAGCTCCTGTTTCAGCTCATGCAGCAGCTCCACGGATGCAGCATTGCTCTGCCTGTCCTCACGGACATTGTAAAGCACAAGGAACAATGCCGCGGCAAGCAGCATTGTTCCCGTCAAAATCATGAGATTTGCGTAATTTTTTCCCATGGAATTACTCCTTGTTCCGCAGCTTCAGACCAAGTGCAGTCAGTACTACACCGGCAATGGCAAGCACAGGAACGGGCCACCAAAGCTGTCCGGTCTGCGGTAATTTCTCTGGCTTTTGCGGTTTCTTTGTTGTTGTCTTGGTAGTCGTTGTTGTAGTTGTTGTAGTGGTAGTGCTCGTGGTTTCGCTCATTTGCGCCGTGGCTGTAGTAGAAGTTTCTGTGGCTGCGGAAGCTTCTGTTGTAGTGGCAGTTTCCGTTGTGGTCGTTGCCGCGGTGGTGGTTTCAGTAATGACCACCGACGTTTCCAAGGGTTGGTCTTTCCAGTACTGTAACTGCTCATCGAACGTATTGACGATGACGAACTGAAAGCCGTTGTTGTTATAGACGACCGCATAATCACGCGGTACATTTTCCTCGACAATTGTCCATTCATTGAGTGTGCTCGAATGCCATGAATATGTCCACTGGTTGGACTCATCAAGAACAACGGACTGATAATACGCGCCGTCCCGATAGATCTTCGCGGTAATGGATATTGGGCGTGCAGCGTAGAAATCGTCATCATCCGACCAGATCTTCTTCAGGGTGTATTCGTAGCTTTCCTCCGTCCAGCTCATCATTTTTGCCTTAGGATAGGCGATAATGTCCACATCCTTGCTGTCCGGCGCGGGGATCTCGATGATGAAGGGCGAGTAGATGTAGTATACCTCCCCTTCCTTGACCAGACCGCCGATGAGCAGGTACAGACCATAGGGCAGTTCTTCGAATTTCACTTTACCCTGTGCATCGCTTGTCTGCTCGTCAAGGGGCTTGAGTTTGTCGCTGACGCAGTAGCCTGCAAGTGTCTGTGCAGCTTCACTGATGGCGGATTTTGACGTATCTGCGAGGGATACGGGGTAATAGAAATCCTTGTTGAGCTGAAAGCTCCCATCCTCGGCACGGTAGCCGATGCGGTGAATGTCCCAGTCCACATCACTGAGAATGATGCCTTCCTGCGTCTGACAGAACATTGTCAGCGAACCGACCGGCTCTGCAGCGGAGGCATACACGGGCAGAAGTCCGGCGAACATCCAGAACAGCATTCCAGCCACGCAAAACATAAGCGGCAGCTTCCGTAGGTTCATACGCATATCAATCATCCTTTCTGTCAGGTAAATGGTACAATGGATTGCGGTAGGGCAAGTCCCTGCGTTTTCCGCTGCCGATGGACCAGAAGCACAGCAGGAGCAGTACCAACGGTGCAGAAATCAGCGGAACGACCAACAGCGGGTCCATCTGTACAGCGTCCGCGGAAACACGGACAACGCGCGTTTGTTCATAGACCGTATCCACGCGGCGCGAGCGCAGGAGCAGTCTGTGGGTATTGACACCGTAGGGGGTGCAGGTCATCAATGTGACGATATCTCTGCCAGCGAGTACGGCGAGTTTATCCATCTCGTGGGGGAGTACGATCAAGATCTGCTCCACTTCATAGGTAAGCACTTCATCGAGCACGGTGATGGTAAAGGTATCGCCGACAACGAGCTGGTCAAGGTCAGTAAAGAGTCTTGCGGAGGGTAGACCGCGGTGTGCGGAGAGTACGCAGTGCGTATCTGCGCCGCCGACGGGGAGGGACGTACCTTCGAGGTGTCCGACCGCGATATTGAGGACGGATTCGCTGGTGCCGTGGTAGATGGGCAATTCCACATTGATTTGGGGAATGGTGATATAGCCCATGATGCCGGTGCCGGAGATGTCGAGTGCGGTTTCATAGCCGCCGACATCATCATAATTGACGAATGGCGTATCGACAACGCGCAGGCGTTTATTATAATCATGTGCACTCTGGAGGAGTTTCTCATAGTGGCTGTTATCGATTTCCGTCAATGCTTCGCTGTAGCTTGCGATTGCACGGCTCTGGACTTTAGAGTTCCACCAGTCACTGATGGTCGGATAGAGCATCACGGAGAGTCCCACCAGAAATAAACAGGTCAGAATGATGGTAGAGAGTAGGTTTTGTTTCTTCTTCATGGGGCCCTCCCTGATGGCGGACGGCGGCAGGAGCACCGCCGTCCGCAAAAGGTTATTCAGTCAGTATTGTTTGGATGTAAGTGAAGTTGTTTTGATTGATTTGAGGGGATTTATTCCTCGTTCTTCATGCGCTTCTTCGCGATGAGTGCCACGCCTGCGCCAGCTGCCATTGTTCCGCCGATGACGTAGAACAGGGTTGTACCGATGCCGCCGGTGGAGGGGAGGGATGTACCCTTGTTATTCACGATAACTACGTTGCCATCGTCGTCTGCTTCTTCATCTACGGTATATGTCAGCGAATTCAATACCTTACCCGGTACTTTATAAGCATCACCAATCTTTACATCTACGGGGTCAGCCTTAGTATAGTTAGTCGGAGCATCCGTTTCTTCAAGTGTATAGGTTTTTGTATCATCAAGCCCAAAGAATACAAACTTATTTGCAGTAGCTGTTGTTACAAACGTTGTTACACTATTGTTTTCACCTGCAAGAGCCGGTCTGAAGTACAGAGTATCTGCTGCAGCTGTTACACCATTAATCTGACCCGCAGTAGGAGCTACCGCAATAAGATTCATTGCAACACCACCAGAAAGCAAACTAAATGTTGCGCCATCGAGCGGATTTCCGGATTCATCAACCTTTTCACCACTGAATGTGTACGTCCAGTCGTAAACAATATCATGCTCGGAATCATTCGTCACATTATCACCACTGCCGCTCTGATTTGCGTCCTTGGAATAGGTCAACCACGCTTCATTGGGGTTATTCTGTGTGCTGTTTGTAGAAGCGGAAACCTGCGCTTTCTCATTCAGAACTGCATTGTAGTAGGTGTAAATCTTGTCGCCCTTCTTCCATGTAATACCAGCGTCTTTCAAAACTTCCTTCAAATCAATAAAGTCAACATAGAAAGTTTCCACTGCTGTTGTCGAAGCATCATCCTCCGATTTAACATCAATAGTAACGCCGTCCTTACCAAGAAGCTCTACACCTGCTCCTTCTGCCGGAACATATACAATGTTGGTAACCGCTTTAAATGTAAGACCTGCACTGAATGTATCACGAATGATGTACTTATAGGTGTCAAAATCACTCATGTCCGGAACTGTAGTTTCGGTAAAGTAATACACGGTATCACCAATCTGGTTATCGCCGACATCATTCCAACCAGCAGTGCTGCAGTCATCCGAATATGTCGGTGCTGTTGTTCCAATGGTAGGTGCTGCTGCGGTATCATTATGCCAGATTTTCTTAATCAATGTCGGTGCGTCAGCCTTGATTTCTACAGCCTTGTCGTCTGTTACCTTGAGGATGAATCTGGAAATTGCATTACTGCTACCATTTGTAATAGTCGTAGTATCCTTTACAAAGTAGTAACCGCCAGCCAAATCGCCAATCACACCACTTACAGAGGATTTACCTGTTGACGAATTTGCTGTAACAAAACCGTCGATTACTTCTGCAAGCAAAGTTGCATCGTCAGCACTACTTGCCTTTTCAATTGCAAGAGCTACCTGATATGCTGTAGACTTTGTCTTTGCCTCAACGCCATCTGCTGCGGCAACATCCGCAGGCTCCAAAGCATTCATAGCTGCTTCAGCATCAGTCCCAAACGTAGCTGTTTTAAGGGCTGTGATGAATTCTGCTTCCTTACCAGATACCGCCGAACCCCAAGTTACGCTGTCGCCAACAAAGCCGTTCTTTGCTTCATTCAGATCACCTGTGAAAATCTGATAAGCCACAAATGTGTGGGTAGATGCAGTAATACTGCCATTTGCATTATTAGAAATTGTAATGTCATACGCACTCGCCGTCATCATACTCATCATCGGCACTGCCATACAAGCTGTCATAGCTGCTGCTGCTGCGATCGCTGCAAATCTTCTCATTTTTTTCATAACTATTCTCCTTTTCGTAATGTGTGGGGGGAGTGGGGCTTCCACTCCGCCGCCGTTTGTTAGTAATGGTTGTTTTTTAAGGTTTATGCTTCTGCGCGGCTCCTCTGCCTGCGCTTGAGTACGAAATATCCGGCGAGTCCTGCAAGCATCATCGCTGCGCCTGCAATGTAATACCAATCCGTGCCCCGACCGCCGGCGGAGGGCATCTGACCTGTGGTTTCAGTGCTGCTCTTGAGCTTGTTTCCAACAGTGATGGTATTGTTTGTGTCGTTTTCATTCAGTATCAATCCGTTGCCGTCATACGATACCGGTACATATACTGCAGTTGGCGTCTTCAGGGTGTTGTCACCAGATGAGTCAAGCTTCTCTACAATGTAGTACTCGTATTTGTTACCGTACTCGTCCACCAAAGGAAGATTGGCGAGATCCAGTGGGTTGTTGTACACGTCAACTGCGACGTTGTTCGTCCATGTATCACCACTGTCACTCTGTGCCTTCGTAATGGTGATTGTACCAACCTGCTTAAGTCCTGTTGTGTCAACAAGCAGTGCCGTCAGTTCAACGGAAATCGTTATGCTTTTCTCTGCGCCATCGATGTCCTTGACGGTGATTGTGGCTGTGCCGTTGTCAATTGCGGTGATATTGCCGTTTTCCACGGTGACCGCTGCTTCGTTGTCACTTGTCCATGTCAGATTGCCGATGTTTCCGACTACCTGCAAGGTCTGTGTTTCGCCGATATTCATTTTATCCCTGCCGCTGAGTGTAAGGGGTTCATAAATTGTCAGCTGAATCTGTTTCGATGCGTTTCCGCGTTGTGCATTGATTGTCACCGTGCCAGCCTTGAGAGCTTTGACTGTCTTTTGGCTTTCATCAAACTCTACACAATCCGCTGGGTTAAAGCTGAATGTAACATTGTTGCCGGGTACAGGCTTCAGAATTGTTGTTTCACCAACTCTGATTTTATCCTTATCATTTTCAAATGAAAGTGTCAAATCATTGCTCATCAGCATTCTGATTTCTGCTGTATCCGTGTTATTCTCATCATCTGTCGCTGTGATTGTGATTGTATCTGCGGTGTAGTCCTTACCTTCGACGGTACAGCTCCTGCTGTCTGTGGACGGTCGCAGCGTAATGTTGCTGCTGTAGTTCTCCGGAATTGTCCATGTCGCCGGAGCGTTGGCTGTGAGGGTTGCTGTGCCGCCTTGTTCAATTACATCCACACTGTTCTGTGTGATTGTAAATACGAACGGTTTCACTGTGATTTCTTGGCTTACCACCTCATTCTCAGTATTGTTCACGAGAACGGAAATCATATATTTCGTATCCGCGGTTACATCGGGGGCGGTAAATTGGTATACTCCGTTGGTTTCTGTCAATACAGTATTGCCGAATTTGACGGTGTAGTTTTCCAGATTCTCAACGGTGATTTCACCTGTCTGACCTGCAGTGATTTCGGTCGGCGCGTTAAGTTTGGGTTGGAGAACGGTGATTGTAATAGGACTACTATTTGTTGTGCCATCGTTACCAGTGATTGTAACTGTGCCCGATTTCTTGGGGATAAACGTGTTACCTGTGAGTGTTTCTTCAGTATTGTCTGCATACTTGACTGTGTAGGTAACATTACCTGCATTGTTTGTCGGGGTGAGTGTTACTGTGTCGGTAAGGAAGGCTTCTGTGCGGTTGTTGGAAATTGCTGCGAAGATGGTAAATACAGGATCAGAAGATTCTGTGTAGAAACGGATTGCTGTTATTTTTGCCTCAAATCCATTCCATCCACTTGGAGTTGTTACCTTGACATTTTCAATATCTGAAACTCCTTGCAAAGTAAATTCATGATACGAACCAGTTATTGCAAAGTAACCATTATGAGTATTATAAATCAACTGGCTATTATACCCTCCAACTCCGTTAAAATCAACTTCAACAACAATTTTTGAAATATTACTCAAACTTAACGGAATTACAACATCCGTATCAGGATTTGTTATTGTATACACTTCCGTATATGCCTTCGCCTTCACCCCACTCCACATCTGGCTGATGCCCTTAATTGCATTTGCCTTCTGGTTTTCAGGAGCATTGACGGTGAGGGTGGATGCAGCAGGATAGAGGGTTTCGATGCTGTTCTCCTCCGGGAAATCATCCAGACTATCAGCCAGTGTGCCTGTGCCGTATACGGAATACAGACCAGCTGCTGCGCCGACAAGTCCGGCGTTGTAGTCGATGGCGACTTCGTTCGTCTGCCATACAATACTATCACCATCAAGTTTGTCGGTATAATTGCCGCCCGTATTCGGACCGCCTACCAATGCACCAACTAATATATGACCATCAGAATCATATTTTAAGTTGTCCTTGCTCTGATCATTAGTATATCCGGATGCTGCTCTATGATGAACATACTTAGAGGAATTATCCGCAAAGCCGGTAACAAAACATGTACTGCTGTTGCCATTACTTTGGATATTGTTGTTTCCCAAAATATATGCCATCTGCCATTTGCACCAATCCTGATAAGTGGTTGTTCCCATGTTCTTATCTGTCGCAAGTGCAACCAATTGTGTCAGTGTATTGTGTCTTGTGCTGCCCCAGTCATTCAGTGCAAGATAACTGTTGTTAGATCTGTTCTTGCAGGTGTTCAGGAATGATGTAACTTCATTCCACTTGTTGTTATCAGTATTTTCCTTAATAACATGCGCTGCATAGACCGCTTCTGCACCCAATGTTACATTGTACCAATAATGACCGTTGCCGTCTACACCGAGACTGTCCAGCTTAGATTTACATTCATTTTTGTACTTGTCTTCACCAGTCACGACATACAGCCAAGCTGCTGCCCATGCCTGATCGTCAGTGACTGCACTGTTATAATAATTGTTAATGGGATAAAAACCAGACGGACCATCTGTTGCAACTGCATTATACTTTGTTGAAAAATCGTACAATGCCTTCGCACACTTGAGATACTCATCATTTTCAAGATTCGGATGATCTTCCGGGAAGTTCAGGATATGCAATGCCAGTGCTGCCGCATACTCTGCTGCAATATCACTTGCACTGTTTGTTGTGCTGTAGATTTGACGAATGCCGCTTTGTTTTTCCTGATCTTCTGGTTTACCCCAATATCCATGGTCTGTGCCACCATTACCTTTCTGATAAACAAAATTGGTGACTGTGCCATTCGAAATTGTGGTGGAATCGACAAAGAAATCACAGAACTCATCCATTATCAGCTTATAGTGTGATTTCAGTCCGAGCTCTTCAAATGAATCGCTGAACTCGTAGTAACTCCAACCAAGTGTTGAAGCTGTGAAGCCTTGCGGCAAACCGAACATTGCATGGTCACCAGCATCATGGAATCCGCCCGGAACCGAATCGCCAGTATGGCAATCATCACGCCAGCTTACTGCACTATTCTCGGTTACTTCCGTACCACACATATTCGCGTCATAGAAGTACAGCGAGTATTGCAGGAGTCTGGAGTAGTCCGCTGTCTGGTCGTACTGACCGTCTGCGTCTGTCGGCTCTGTGGGTGTCACGGTTGCGCCGCCACCTGCTCCCTTCGGAACAGCCTTCCGATAAAGCAGTACAGTCACGTTCTCCGGTCGGTTGCTATCGTTGTCGCCCAGCCATTTCTTCGCAACCTTCAGACCGGCGGTCTGGTAGGTGTTGGTGAGGGTGAGGGTGTCGCCATCCGTGTTGCTTGTGTTGCTCCGACCATTATTGTCAGCGTTCCATCCTGCCGGAACACTCACTTCAACTGCTCTGTAAATGCAATTGGAGGGGAGTCCTGTATAGGTGTACGTCCAACCGCTTCCGGTCAGAGTCTGTGTCGAATCTGGAATATCCATCCAGGTTGTTCCGTTGTCCTTGGAATACTGAAGCTTTACTTCGATGCTATCCGGCAGGGTAACGTCTGCGCCGTTTTTGTTCCATGTCTTTCTGACTTCGCAGGAGATGGTTTTGAGGGTGTTGGTGACAGTCATTACATGACTGTCGTCATCCTTGCATACACCATTTGTTACGTTTTCGCTGTAGCTTACTTCGTAGCCGTTCGGAACATCCTTTTCCTGAATTTTGTAATAGTACTTCTTACCATTGCCATCATCAACCGGAAGGTTGTTGTATTTGTACGTCCAGCGTACGTTATTCGATTTGTCGATCACCGGTGTACAGGAATAGGTTTCCCAGTCTCCGCCGTCTTTCTTTCGCTCCAGCGTCAGTGTCAGTTCGTTCGGAATCAAGCTGTTATTGCCCTTTACCTCCCAAAGCTTTTCTACTGTGATGTTGAAATCTGAGCTGTACTTGTTGGGAATATCCAGAACAATTCTTCCGTCTTCCGTTTTTTGTGTAATTTCCAGTGCATCGGATTCTTCTTCCGCTTCTTCAGCAGTTGCCTTGGGGGTTTCTGAGAAGAGTGCCAACGAAAGTGTGGATGCTTCACTGGGTGCACGGTAAATATACTGCTTTCCGTCCGAGGTTGTGAATGCGATTGCATATACCTCAATGCCGTCATTCCAATTCTTCGGCTGGATTTCAAATTTAGAAATATTCTGCGGCGAATTGAAGGTGATGGTGGTATCGGTGGTGTCATATGTCTTTTCGTTTACATTTTCTCCAGCATTGGTATAAATTTTAAGAGGATTGTTTGTAATCAGCCGAATGGATGTGACATTTGCAATACCTACGCTTCCGTTCCAGTTATCCTGATTCATGGTATTTCCGTTTGCATCAATGGGATACCACTGCTTTCCAGAATTGGTATTACTGGTTGTGATTGCGGTATCTCCATCACTTAACTCAGGGAAGTCTGCTGGAATGTTCGGATTGCTGCCAGTATTTCCGGAATCGCCTCCGGTGTTTCCTGAATCTCCTCCGGTATTTCCGGAGTCGCCACTCGCTCCGGAAGGATTGTAAACATACTGCTTTCCGTCCGCGGTCGTGATTGCGATTGCAAGTACCTGAATGCCGTCATTCCAATTCTTCGGCTGGATTTCAAATTTAGAAATATTCTGCTGCGAATTGAAGGTGATGGTGGTATCGGTGGTGTCATATGTCTTTCCTTGATCATAACCTTCAACATTGAAGTAAATCTTGGGAGGATTATTTGTAATCAGTCGAACGGATGTGACATTTGCAATACCTGTACTTCCATTCCATGTATCCTGATTCATGGTATTTCCGTTTGCATCACTGAGATACCACTGCTTTCCGGAATTGGTATCATTGATTGTGATTGCGGTATTGCCATCGGTTGTATTCGGGAAGTCCTCCGGAACTGTCTGTGTACCGCTGGTATTTCCGCCAGTGTTACCGCCAGTATTTCCGGAATCGCCGCCGGTGTTTCCTGAATCTCCTCCGGTATTTCCGGAATTTCCGCCGGATTCAGATGCTTTGTAAACGTATTTCTTTCCGTCTTTTGTCTGGATTTCTACATACTCAACAAAGACATCCTTGTTGGTCCAGTCAGTTGTCTGGAATTCAAGCTTTTTCAATGTCTGCGGTGAACTGAACTCCTTTGTGTGCAGTGTAGAACCACTGTGTACCTTGCTATCCAATTCACCGATATTGGAATGTGTCTTTACTTCATCCCGAACCTTGAACGAAATTGCTATTACGTCCGCTATCGAAGCTCCTGTGTCATTCAGCGGTGCTCCAGAAGCGTCACAGGGATAATATATCTTGGTTGGATGCGTTGAATCACCCTGAATGTTAATCGGGATTGCGTCCGGCTTTCCAACTCCAATAGTATAATCCGACTTAACCGTGAAGTAGTATTTGTTTTTGGCATTTCCTTCATAACCAGCTTCATCGGGTGGATCGGTTTCCTCCAGATAGTAAGTGCCGGGGACAAGATAACCATTTTTAATGTATTCGTTTCCCGTTTCATTCTTGAATGCTTCGTAGAAGTCAAAGCCATTTTTACCATTTGCAATTGTAATGCCAGTTTTGATGGGGGTTTCGCTGCCATCCGGATACAGACTGAATACAGTGTTTTTCAGCACCTTGTCTGCGTTATCAGCATCGCTCTTATAGAGCTTCAGCTTTACACCATGAATCTTCTGGTCCGTCATCGAAACGACTCTTTTGTCATCCTCTGCATTGATTGCAAATTCCGTCCAGCCATCGTGGCTTTCCGGTGACGGCATTGCCGGCTCTGTCTCGCTTTCGATGTAGAAGATCGTCTTCCCGATCTTCACCAGATAGATGGGCATTGCTTCTTCGTATCCAGTCGGAACACTGCTTTCACGGAATCGGTAGAGCGTGTTCTCGTTAAAAGCTGCCGGATCAAGCGTGATACTGCTTGCGGTGATCTGCTTTTCTTCTGTGTAGCTGCCGTCCGGCTTCTTCTTTTCCAGAATAACGGTTGCACCTGTTACCAGATTGCCGCCTTCATCAACCTTCTTGAATACGAAACCGTAGTCATTTGTGAAGCTGAGGTTTTCCGACGGCATCGGCATGAGCATCAGGCTGTCGGGGTCGAAGTAGAATGGCTTGCTTTCAATTGTGACTGTGCCCTTTGTGGGGGGCTGGGGTACTTCCGGTAAAGTTTCAATTTCCGGAATTTCTGTCGTTTTCGTGTATGTCGTGTTTTTCGCTTCCTCGTAGTAGGAAACAATCGACTCACCGTATTCAACGCTCGTACCTGTTACCGCACTGCTGGAAATGACCTTGGGTTCTGTTAATGTTGAACCATCATTTCCATAAACAGGATTGTTACTCTCATCTGTAACAACAACCATCTCTGTTTGTACTTCAGTTTTGGGAACGTACGTTACGATTTCAGTTACGCTTGTGCTCTCCTCGTTACTGATTACACTGGTAATCATTGAAGTTTCTGTTTCGGTAGAGCTGTGAATCTTTGTTTCGGTATACTGTATGGATTCAAGGTAATACGTTGTACCATCCTCTGGGTATTCGCTCGTTATCGTTTCACCCGGCTTTACAATTTTAGTAACCTTCTGGTTTTCGATTTCCAGCCAGTATTCCGCATCATTAAAATTGATCTCACGGCGTATCTGTGCATCGTCCTTGTAAATGTCCTGAATGGTGAAGCTGATATCGGATGGAGCTGTGCTGTCATCACTTGCTCTGAATGTAAGGTTCACGGTAACGTTTGTGGGGATCGTCTTGTTTTCAACCGTCATGATTTCGTTGACCGTTTCGCTTACTGTGATGGTGTATTTTTTATCGGTTTTGACATAACCTTTGGGAGCACTTTCTTCCTTGACGGTGTAGGACTGTGTGAATTGGTCGCCTTCTGTGTAAGTTTCACCGCCCGTGAAGTCGATCATCGTGGGAATGTTGACATATTCTGTATCGTTGCCACTCGTCCAGCTTGTTACTACATTATCATCTTGGTCAGTGATAGTGAGTTTGAAATCCGCGCCCGGCAGTCTGGTTGTGCCATCCATCTTGAACTTGTCAACGGGGATGGTGTAGCCGGAGGTGGAGCCGAGGATGTCAGTTGTTCCACGATAAGGACGATAACCGAATTCAAGACCACCTTTGAAAGACATTGCAATCAATGCACCGGAGAGGTGACCACCACAACCGTCTTCAGATTTAACATTTGCATAAGGTGCTAAAATCGTTCCATTGAAATTCGCATCGATGTAAACATCTTTTTCATCAATGTTGTCTTCAGTACCTTTACCAGCTTCGTAAAAATTATAAAGAATTTGTTCAGAACGTTTATTGTTATTTGTTTTTTTATCGCCCGTATTTGAAATAATCTCAGTGCCAATATAGGTTTTTACATCATTAGCGATACTAACTGTTTTACCGCCACAATTAACTACTAAATTGGCGTCCGCTGGAACATCTACAAAGTGTACTTCCCTGGTATCTGAATTCCATGAATCTAAATTGAAGTAAACCGTTTCAACATCAGCGTTTTGACCAGGTCCAGTTAATGTTAATATACTGCCATTATCCGTTACTATACCAGTTGCATTCTTCTTTGAAAGTTTATCGGATTGTAAACGAATCCATTTAAATGTTTCTGCAAAATCAATCAAATCAGCGGAGTAAAACTGAGCCATCTCTGAAAAGTTGACATTGTAATGGGAATGTCCATTTTGACCATACTTGACTTCCGTTCCATCATCAGCGTAATGATTACTATCATCCCACGAAAAATTAGCTGTCGGAACAACGAATCGTCTATAGCGGTCATTGTTTTCAGCCGCCAGATTGCTACCTTCATCTTTAGTTCCAAATGGAGCAACTTTCTTTATCGAAGAAGGATCATCATCAATGCCGCCAATAATTAAATGTGCAAAATTCTTCACTCCCAAATAATTGGACGTCTCAATCAACGCCTTATTATTGCCATAATCACCCGCACCAAGCTGGTAATTCCATTTGTTATTATCTAGTCTCGCATATTCAAAACTTCCACCAACAGCAACTCTTCCTTCAGCGTCAGCATCCTTAATATTGAAATCGCCCTCAAGGAACACACAGAAGTCAGAAGCAATACCAAGGAAATATTCATTCTTTGCTGCTTCTACAACATCTTTAGCGGTTTTGCAGTTTTTTGTCCACTCCAAACGTTCATTATCGCCTTCACCAATCAAAAGTGCTACTTCCGAAAGCTGACCTAAGCTATAACCATTGTTTGCAGTCTGACCACCATTCAGGTTATCAACAAGCGTTCTGCCATCAGCATCTACCGCCCTCGCCAACGGCATCCCCATAAACCCCTTATTCGCCGTCATACTCTCCGCCGGCTGCATCAGACTCAGAGGAACTGCAAATGTAACCAGCATTGAAAGCGAGAGTACAACTGCAAGGTGTTTTTTATGCTTTTCCCGGTCGAGCACATATGTGTCAACCAGATTCCTGAAATTTTTCACGGCAATTCCTCCTTTCAGAAAATGTATGCCTTAATCAATCAGTCCAATCTGTTCCCATGGCCACAATCTCAGGAACACCTTGCCGATGATATACTCATCTGCAACACATCCGACTGTGCTGGAACGGCTGTCAACTGATGTGGAACGATGGTCACCCATCACAAAAATACGATTGTCCGGAACCTGATAGGGGAACTCCAGATCGCATTCACCATATGCCAGCTCATCCACATACGGCTCTTCAAGCCGTTCACCATTGAGATAGACTGTACCGTCCTCTTTCATGTCGATCCAATCTCCTGCCGTGCCAATAACACGCTTGAGCAGGATTTTGTTGTTGTAATGAAATGCAATGATATCACCGGGAGCAAAATTTCCAGTCTTGTTACAAATGACAAGCTCGTCATTTTGCAGCGTCGGTGTCATGCTCGTGCCGGTCACGCGAAGTACTGGCAGGAACAGCATTGAAATCAATACTGCCACCGCTGCCACAACCAGAAGCGAGTTGACCGTGTCGCGGAATGTCTTTGCAAACTTCCGTCGATAGCGGATTCGTTTCAGCTCTGCATTGAGCTGCTCCGCTGTCGGCAGGTCACGAGTGATTCGCTCCGCTGCCGGTGCAGTGGTCTGCTCCTCCGCGTTCGGCTTGGGAGTGGTTCGCTCCGCTGCCGGTGCAGTGGTCTGCTCCTCCGCGTTCGGCTTCGGAGTGGTTTGCTCCGCTGCCGGTGCAGTGGTCTGCTCCTCCGCATTCGGCTTGGGAGTGGTTCGCTCCGCTGCCGGTGCAGCGGTCTGCTCCTCCGCGTTCGGCTTCGGAGTGGTTTGCTCCGCTTTTACCGACTTTGCATTCTGTGCACTGCGTTTCCTTTTTTTCTTCTTCATGCTTCTGCCTCCGTCTTACCGGATGTCTGCGCTCCTCCTACAGCCTCCTGCACCGCCTGTCTGACTGCTGCGGTAAGCTGTTCGAGATCCGTCTGTGCCACCCGTCCGGCAGCGGCATCTGCAAGCTGCTGGCGAAGGCTTTCATTCTCCTGTCGGAGCGTTTCCATCTCTTTCTGTAAGTAGAACAGAATCTCCAGCAAATCCGTTCGCCGAAGTTTTCTAAGTTCCTTATCTGTCATAATACTGCATCACTTCCAAAATTATGTTTCGTTTGAATCAGATTTGTTTTTGTACTTAAATTATAACACCAAGTTGATTGAAAGTCAATGGCTTTTGTGCAAATGATACAGTTTTCTACCATATATACAGTTGAACAATTATGTTTTTGTGCATTTTTCCATATGTCCTATTACTGAGGGTATAGGATGATTCTTGCAAAACTAATGTAATACTACTATTAAGCTTACGCTTAGCACAAAATTATGATATATGTAGAAACTGTGTATGTTCTACGACTTTTTTTCACCCCCCTCCCCTACCCTATTCAGGGGGGCAAGAGTGAAAAAAAATAGGAAATCGGAAGGCGTGTGAGTCCTGTCATCTCAGTTTCGATACCGGAGTCCCTCGTGTGAATGCCTTCAAAATTTCCTGCCAGTTCATCACGCTCCTCCGATTTAAGGTTGACTTCATCCTATATTTTATGGTATAATCTGAGTGAAAGGGGTAAAGTATATGGAAAAGTATTTATTTTTATCTATTGTTTCTTTTCTTTTTGCATTCTTTTTTATATCTTCTGTCATTATGCATTTCCTATGGAAATCATTGATCAAAAGCAAATGCACTACAATTGGGGTAATTGAGAACGTAAAAATGAAAACCTCAAATGGCTCTGCGTGGCATACTCCGACAGTAACCTATTGTGTGGATGGCAAAACATATACTAACCGAAGCTGCATGAGCAAAATTCATTCTTTCGAGAAAGGACAAAAAATCAATGTTCGTTACTTGAAACGATTCCCTCGTTTTTCTGTAGTGTGTGATAACACTGGGTATCTAAGCAAGCCTTTTCTGTTTTCTGTGTGTTCTGCCATAATCGTTTATGTCTATATTTTCATTCTGATCAGATTTACGATTTCCTCAGAAGAGGTTTCGGGCAGGATTATTGATATACTGTTAATCACGACGTTTTTGGTTTTGATCGCTGTTAATTTTATCAGTGAGTGGAGAATGGTAAAAAACACAAATGTATGTAAAGGGAAAATAATTTTTTCCGAAGAAAGGAAAGATCAGAAAAACGTTATCGCCGAATACATACTGGGAGATATTGTTTATCAGACTCGTGAAATGTCAGTGCCATCATCAGCATTATCCGACAATCCATTCAATGTTGATGATGAGGTGATGGTCAGATACTCCCCATCGAAGCCTTATCATTCGATGATTGCAGATGATATTGTTCCATTCAAAAAAGCAAAGGCATCACTTATCCTCACAGCAGTGTTTGTGTTTTGCATTGCATTTATGAATTTTTGGTTGAACTGATTTTCGCATAGTAATACTAATCCCCAAACCTCCAATAGACAATCGGGGTTTGGGGATTAAAAAAGCCACCCGTGATTTCTCACGAATGGCTATGTGGTCATGATTCAATTCGACAAACTGCAATTTCCGTTATATCGTACGCAGAATGATCAGCGATTGTTTTCAATTCCTTCTATAAATCTGTGAATCTCCGAAGCAATCTTGTCGGGTTCTTCTACATGAACATAATGACCGCAGTCAAGCGCAATGTATTCAGCCTTGTTGTCGGTATAACGCTGCGCAAGTGTCATGTATCTTTCGGGATCGGAGGGGAACTGAACCGATGCCATTTGCTTTGATGTGAAAAACAACATAGGGACATCGGGAACACCATTACCCGATATTGTTGCCATATTCTCCTTGCACCACTCTGCTTCATGTATCATTGTTGCAGAGCCTCTGCGCGCATACATCAAAGCCTTATATTGTGATTTTTCATCTTCTGTCAGCGAGTCAGCATCAATCCCCCACTCAAGCTGTTCCATAGGCATAAGACGAATTAAACCTGAATTACAAATAAAGCCCATTGCTTTATCAAGTGATATTGCGTATCCGCGTTCTTCATGATAACCCGGCATAGCTATGTCGAGAGCCGTTATGCCTTTGATTTCATCAGGATATTTCTGTGCCCAGTAGATCGCTTCTATTCCCGAAGCGGAATGTGGACAGAGAATATACGGCCCTTCAATCTCTGCACCGTCAAGGGCTTTGCGTGTCTGTTCGAGCATAGTATCAATATCGCGGGGGGAATCTGTTTCATCACTGAAACCATATCCGAATTTTTCGGCAACAACAATTCGGTAATCATCACACAGTTTACTGTAAAGTGGTTTGAAATCAAGTATCGGCGAAGGAGTTCCGTAACCCGACATAAACACAATAGTCGGCTCACCGCTTCCTTCAGAATAAATGCACATTTTTCCGCCGTCAACCTCTATCATTTCTCCGATAGGTTCAGAGATAAGTCCTTTTTCAACGCCGAGCATTATTCTGTGATAAATAAATACTCCCAATAGAAAAAAGAGGACGAAACATAGAATTACTATTATTGTTTTGCGGATTTTCTGAATCACCTTTTTCATAGAGCAATGTTCCTCCGAATTTCAATTTCTCGGTTGTCCGACCTTCTATAGTATACCACATATTGCCTTGGATTTCAATATGCAAGCCCGAAAAAGCCACCCGTGATTTCTCACGAATGGCTATGTGATTCTATTCGGTTTTGTAAATCAGAACCTTTGGCAATTAACACGGATACATTCTTTTCAGATATTCCACCAGCATTTCCGGAATGTACTGATAATGATGGGATTCATACAGCTTGTATGTCAGGTCTACGTCATGCGCTTCGAAACGTTCTTTCAGCTTTGCAACACCTTCGAGCGTTGTATCATCCCCCTCACGGTAATAATGTTCATAGTCAGGATCTTCCAGTGAACCTGCACAGAGGAATATGGACTTATCCAGCGTTTCGTTTCTGTCAAAATAGCCGTAATCGTTCAGCACATCATCATTGGTCATATTATTATCCAGATTATAATGATACAGTCCCCAGAGCGCAGGGCTGCCAATGATATAATGACCGAACGGCTGATTTTCATATCTGTCCGAATTGAAAACCGCATTATGCGTAAACACACCGCCGTCCGAATGACCGTACAGCGTGGAATTTGCACAGTCGATGTTGTAATTCTCGCATAAATACGGCATAAGGTTGTCGGTGATAAAGTCAAGAAGCTTGTTGCGATCTATGACAAGATCACCATAGCGCATCCATTGGTCAGGGTCGGTGATATTGTAGCAATAATAAAGGCTGACAAGTATCACAGGTGCAGCTTCGCCGTTTTCCATGCATTTTCTCAGTTCAGGACAGTTGCCGAAACGCCAGATGCCGTCTGTCAGGAAGAACACAGGATAGGTCTTGTCCTTGTCGTAATCAGGCGGGAGCGTCACATGAACAACAAACTCCTTACCAAGTTCTTCATCATAAATATTGATCTCGTCAACGGAATCCTTTATCGCTTCAACTGCATCACGGTCAAATTCCCAATCGCTTCTGTAATTGCGAAAGGCATACCAGAAACACAACGATTGATCGTTCGGATCGACTGAACCTTCGGGAAGCGTTTCGTAGTCTCCGCTTTTCAGTGCATCATACGCAAGCTGAACATGCAGGAGCTCAATTTCGATTTCTTCCTCGGTATAACCAAACTTGGAATCTTGTTCTCTGATATAGTCGAGATATTCCTCAAATGAATCAAAAGAGACATTTTCTTCTTTCCACTCACCGTTTTCTCCCATTGTGCCAGCAACAAAGTTGAATGGTTTGCCATCATTAAAATCATCTGCATCAGGGACAAGTCGCTGAACGATATACCCATCAACAAGAATGTAGGGATTAAGCGGAAAGGAGTCTTCCCCTTTTTCCTCAGCGATTCTGATATCCTCCATAGCCGCCTCATACTCTTCATCGGTTATCCAGTTTTGCTCATGATTGGTCTCGACATTTTTACGATATTCGTCACAGGTTATTGTTACGAACTCCACGCTGACCTGATGTTCAGCCTGTGGGTCTGCATTTGGCTTTTCGATTTCGTCGAGAAGCGTGAGAGCGTGCCTTTTTACAAGATCAAGCTCCATCTCCGTCATTTTGTTGGTAAGCTTTGTAGGTGATACTGTCTGCGGCTGTTCCGTTTCAGCGGTATTGCTTTCAGTGGTAATACTGCTTTCCTGCTGAACAGTGCTTTCCGGCTGCGAAGTGTTTTCCTGCTTGTTATCGCAGGCGGTGACTGGTAATGTCATTGCGAGAAGTAAAAGAAATGTGACTAATTTTTTCATTGTTATGCCTTTCTGTTATCAATTTTTATTTTTCGGTCTGTCCAACCTCCTATATTATACCACATATTGCCGCAATTTTCAATAGTAAATTAGTACTATGTAAAATCTAAATCTTGAATGAAAAAGCGGGATTCGGGGGCGCAGCCCCCGCATACCCCTCCCCCGCTTTGCGGGGGAGGTGCCGCCGAACGGCGGCGGAGGGGGCAACTCCTATTCAAGTTAAGGGGTATCATCAAGTTTTAGCTTTTACAAGCTATTAGTGCCCGCATACGCAAAAAAAGCCCGAAAAAATCGGACTTTCTTTGTATGTGATTTTTGTCACATATAGATGGCTCCCCTTGTCGGACTCGAACCAACGACAACTCGGTTAACAGCCGAGTGCTCTACCGACTGAGCTAAAGAGGAATCTATATCGGCATCGTTCTAACTTCCCAGGCCGTGACCAGCCAAGTATCTTCGACGCAAAAGAGCTTAACTTCTGTGTTCGGAA
>SVNO01000029.1 GCA_015066845.1 Ruminococcus sp.
CGCGCACTGCGGTGCGCGACCAGAGGGCGTTGCCCTCTGGACACCCACGAGCTTTTTGAAAAAAGCTCGACCAAAAACTTTTCCATTGCCTCCGGCATAAGAGGATAGTTTTTCGACAAGCTGAAAGCCCCTGCAATGAATGCAGAGGCTCTGTTTGTTACGGGAATGCAAAAAGCCCGACAACCGCCGGACTTTCCGCATATTCTGATAGGTTTACTTCGCATAGCAGGCAAATGCTTCCTCCACCTGCTTCTCATCCTTCACCTTGGTGAACGCGCTGACAACCAGACACAGGATGATGGAGAATATCATGCAGAACGCACCGGCATTCAGCGGAGAGGTGATCGTCACCGGAATCGGCAGGCTGTTGGCTGCCTTTGCAAGTTCCGGAAACCATCCCATGCAGAACAATGCCGTATGTACCAGCGTAAAGCCGACTGCAAAAATGAAACAAGTCCAGACAGCTGCCGGTGTAATCTTCTTATTGAACAGACCAAGCATGAACGGTGCGAGGAATGAACCGGAGAGCGCACCCCATGAAATGGACATCAATGTCGTAATATAGGCATTCTTGTTTGCTGCCATGATAACGGAGATGAGCAGGAACACCGCAATGAAAACACGCATGATGAGTACCTGCTTCTTTTCGTCCAGTCCTTTCTTCATTGCCGGCTTGATCAGGTCAAGCGTCAGCGTAGAACTGGAAGTCAGTACCAGAGAGGACAGCGTGGACATGGACGCGGAGAGTACCAGAACTACCACAAGTGCAATGAGGAATTCCGGCAGCGCGGATTCCAGCATCGCCGGAACGATCGCGTCATACTCAAGCTTGCCATTGACAATATTGATGAGGGTTTTGGAGGTGTCGGCTGCGTCCGTTGTTGCAAACAGTCTGCCGAAACCGCCGAGGAAATAGCAGCCGCCGGATACGATCACCGCGAAAACAGTGGAAATAATCGTGCCGCGCTTGATTGCCGTATCATCGGAAATGGAGTAGAATTTCTGAATCATCTGCGGCAGTCCCCAAGTACCCAGGGAAGTCAGAATGACAACGCCCAGCAGGTCAGCCGGATATGGACCAAATGTGCTGTTGAGTGTGCCGGTATTGCCGCTGTCATCGGGGATGAGCGCGAGCTTATCCATTGCTGCACCGAAACCGCCCTGTGCATTCACAACGCTGATAACAACTGCAAAAATGCCAGCGAGCATGATCATACCCTGAATGAAGTCATTGAGTGCGGTGGCATGGAAACCGCCGGCGATAACGTAGATGGCAGTGAATACCGCCATGATGATAATGCACCAGATATAGGGGATACCCAGTGAGGATTCAAACAGACGGGACAGTCCGTTGTAAACGGAGGCAGTGTAAGGGATCAGGAAGATGAACACGATCAAAGAAGCGGCGATTTTAAGGGATTTGCTGTTATAACGCTTCTCGAAAAATTCAGGCATGGTGGAGCAGTCAAGATGCTTTGTCATGGTGCGTGTTCGCCTGCCGAGCACCAACCATGCGAGGAGCGAGCCGATGAGGGCATTGCCCAGACCGATCCACGCTGCCGAAATGCCGTATTTCCATCCGAACTGTCCGGCATAGCCGATGAATACCACGGCGGAAAAATACGATGTACCGAATGCGAATGCCGAGAACCACGGGCCGATGCTTCTGCCGCCCAGCACGAAATCACTGACATTCTTTGTCTTTTTGCTGCAATAAAATCCGATTCCTACCATTACCAGCAGGTAGCAAATCAATACTGCCCATCTAATCATAATACTTGCCTTCTTTCTTTCACTTTTTCGCTTTTAAGCTTTTATGCGTTAAAACGTTGGGATAACATCTATAATTATAGCGGAAAAGGGGGGATTTGTCAAGGGGTTTGGAGAAAAAATTTCCTTTTATGGGGGATGAGTCCCCTCTGGCGTTCAGGGTGGGAGTGTAGAGGGGGATATCGGGAGAATGTCCGGCACTTTCATCCCCCCAAAAATCCTGTTTTCAGACAAAATCCCCCTCGAATCTCCCCCCGTCCCCATTCGTTTCAAAAAGTCGCGATGAAAATGGAAAAACAGGTTGCAGAATGTCGTGGAATGTGGTATAATAGTAGATAGTAATTATTTTTGAACGAAACGGAAGGTGAAACCATTGGAAAAAACCCGAAATCTCGGCATTGATATCCTCTGCGCTCTTGCCGGTATGCTCCTGCTGGGAGCTTGCCTCTTTGAACAGATCGGTCTGGAACAAATTACCATTACTGACATATCCGGTGCGCTGCCCGTTGCTGCACGTTGGTTCTGTATGTCCGGTACGCTGCTCCTTGCCGCTTGCGCTGGTTTTGTGCTCAGTACGCGGAAATATGCCGCGTCCCATTTCAAAACCATCGGCAGATTGCTCTACATCTACCTCCTTGGCAGCGTTTGTGCAATCGCTGCAAGACGCTTTCTCATCGGCGAGGAAATGAAAGCAACTCAGATTTTGCAGGAATTCCTGCATTTCTCCACCTCAACCACCGGACATGTGATCGGGATGTACTTCCTGCTGATGTTTGCCGCGCCATTCCTGAATACCGCATTTCAGGGCTTGCGCAGTAAGAATGCCCGTATGACGTTCGTTGTCATTCCGGCAGCATTCGGTACATTGCAGCCCATTCTCCAGTTCGGGGAATTTTCCCTCATCCCCCAGTGGTGCACCGTACTTGCCCCCATTGCTGCATATCTTGGCGGCGCGTTCATCCGCAAGTACAACAAACGACGTGATATCGCTATTCTTACCATTTTTGCACTGCTCGCCTTTGCCGCACAGGTCACTGTTGCACTTCTGACAAGCCTGCGCGCCGGCTTCATTGACTGTCCGTGGCTCGACCATGTGGCAGCACTCCCCTCCCTGCTCACTGCATTGGCTCTTGTGGGATTGTTCCACAGCCGCCGCGAGGGCAGCGGTACGGCACATCGCTTCTTCAGCGGTGCAGCCGGCGGCACACTCCTCGGTATTATGGTCGCAGAACCCCTTCTGCGTTGTGTGCTCCTCAATATGATCGACAGCTTCCCCATCATGTCCACGCGCCTTGTTGCCGGAATCGCCGTTGTACCGCTTGTGTACATCATGTGCACGGCACTCGGTCTGATGCTGCAATTCCCCATTATCATGCGCCGTCAGGCAAAGTACAATGCGGAGCTGGAACGTGCAGAGCGTGAGGAACGAAAGAAACGCCGCAAGCAGAAGCCTTCCCCCAAGCCCGTGGAAGCACCTGCCGTGGAAACAGAATATGACGAAGAACCGGAATTTTCCGAAGAACTGGAGATTTCCGATGATGTGCAGACGGCGGAAGAACCGGAGTTCTTCGAGGATGCACAGGAAACCGATCGTTCCGATGATGAGCCGGACGAGGAATATGAACCGGATGCACAGCCCGAAACCGAGGATTCCGAGGAATTTGTGCTGGAAGATGAAATCGCAGACATGCCGGAAGAACCGGACGAGCCGGAAGAATCTGACGAACAGGAAGAACTGGATGAACCGGATGAAGAACCGGAGGACGAGGAATACGAGGAAGAACCGCCGGTCAATCCGACAGTTTCCATTTCCCTGCCGCACCGCGTATCCCATCCCCTGCCGCAGGCAAGTGAAAACAGCTCACGCCACACCATCACCGTACCGGTAACGCAGCCGGAAACTGAAATCCGCCTGACACAGCCGCCGGTTGAGCCGCCCATTGGCGCGCGCGTGGCAAGCCGCCCGATGCCAGCGGAGGAACGACCTGCCTATACAAGACCGGCAGCACCGCAGCCGACTTATACGCAGCCGACCTACACATCCCCTGTACAGCAGCCGGCTGAAGAGCCGGATGGATTCCAGACGAAGAGTTTCACGCTGGATGAAATTCTGACGGAGCAGGGCATTCCGGTCAAGCATATGCCGGAAACGGTGGATGACCTGATCAAGGAATTGACGAAGTAACACCGCACAAAGGAACGTGCAGCAGCGAAAGGACTGCTGTAGATGATATAAGAAAAACAACCATCCCCCATGCAGTCTGTATGGGGGATGATTTCCAGAAAGAGAGGAACGAGGATGAAACTTCTATTTATTGGCGATGTAGTCGGGGATGTGGGCTGTCAGTATCTCAAGCGCAAGCTCCCCATGCTGCGGCGCGGACTGGGTGCAGATATTACAGTAGTGAACGGGGAAAATTCGGCGAACGGCAACGGAATTACCGCATATTCCGCAGAGCAGCTTTTTGCGGCAGGTGCGGACATCATTACCACAGGAAACCACGCATTTCAGCGAAAAGAGGCACTGCACATCTATGAGAACGACTGCATTCTGCGCCCTGCCAATTATTCCGAAGCCTGTCCGGGCAAGGGGGTAGGCATACTGGACATGGGGGCATGTCAGGTGGCAGTGGTCAACTTGTCAGGGGTATTATTTCTGGAAAATCTGGACAATCCGTTCACGGTGATCGACGAGATACTGGAAACACTGGAAACGCCTGCAATTTTCGTAGATTTTCATGCAGAAGCGACCTCTGAAAAGAAGGCAATGGGGCATTATCTGACCGGACGGGTAACGGCGATGTTCGGAACGCACACGCATGTACAGACCGCGGACGCGGCAATTTTAGGCGGACGCACGGGGTACATCACGGATGCTGGCATGACGGGGGTAGAGGATTCAGTACTTGGCGTAAAAAAGGAGATTGCCATGGACCGTCTGCGCCTGCATGTACCGATTCGGTTTGAGGAGGCAAAGGGCGATTGTTTCCTGAATGGGGTGCTTGTGGAATTTCAGGAAAAATCCGGCATTTGTACCAAAATCGAGCCAATTATTGTGAGATAATGCACAAATTTTCCGAAACCTCTTGAAATTTTCTGTGAAATGTAGTATAATATGACCATACCGATTCGATTCCAAACAGCATATCCCAAAAAACAATACACTTTAGGAGGTTCATATGGAAATTTTAAAAGTATCATCCCGTTCATCCCCAAATTCCGTTGCAGGAGCAGTTGCAGGCGTAATTCGTGAAAACAAAACTGTAGAGATTCAGGCAGTCGGTGCAGGTGCAGCAAATCAGGCAATTAAATCGGTAGCAATTGCAAGAGGGTATCTCGCCCCCATTGGCATTGATTTGATTTGCGTTCCGGCATTCACAAGCATTCAGATTGACGGCGAGGATCGCACTGCTATCAAGCTTATCTGCGAACCGCGCTAAGCGGCGCGCAGCACGCGCTGGCAGGGCATATCATGCTGCTGCATAAAATGACTGGAAGAGAGAAATCCTCCTTAGGTTGACTAAGGGGGATTTCAGTCTGTCAAAAAACCTAAAAAAAACGCGGAGCGATAGCTCCGCACAAGGGGTTCGGGTGACTCCCCACGGGGTGGGGAGATGCTGAACGGAGTGAAGCAGAGGGGACGGGCTGTACAGCGAAGTCCCCGAAAAATAGCCCCTCCCCCGTTGGGGGAGGGGTTGGGGGGGGGGTAGTTACAGGGGTGCTAACCCCAGAAAAAGACTTTTTCGACAAGCTGAAATCCCCCTTAGGCTGACTAAGGGGGATTTATCAATCACTTTGCTCCGTCAGGAGATAATATCACTCTTGATCAGTGCCAGATCCATCTTGGAAGTGATGAACACCTCGTAAATGCTGCGGATTGCCTGATGCAGATCATGCTCAGCAACACCGATAATTACATTCAGCTCACTGGAACCCTGGTCGATCATCTTCACGTTGATTCTTGCATGTGCCAGTGCTGCGAAAATTCTTGCAGCTGTGCCATGTGTACGGCGCATTCCTCTGCCAACGACTGCCAGCAGTGCAATGTCCTTTTCAATGGAAATGTGGTCGGGATGCACAATGCGGCGAAGCTCTGCCATCAGACGCTCTTCCTTGCCCTCAAGGCTTGCACTGTCCACAATAACACTCATTGTGTCAATACCGGACGGCATGTGCTCAAAGGAAATGCCCAGCTCTGCAATGACGCTCAGCACGTCCAGACAGAAACCTACCTCGCTGTTCATCATGGATTTCTCAATGTTGATAACGGAAAAGCCCTTCTTTCCGGCAATACCGGTAATTGTGCGTACCTTTGTATCATCGTTTGCATCGTCATCCGGTACGATCATTGTACCTGCGTCCTCCGGTGCATTGGTGTTGCGGATGTTAATCGGAATACCTGCGGTTCTTACAGGGAAAATTGCATCCTCGTGCAGTACCGTTGCACCCATGTAAGCCAGCTCGCGCAGTTCCTTGTAGGTGATTTCGTTGATGGTCAGGGGAGAATCCACCACTCTCGGATCAGCTACCAGCATACCGGAAACGTCCGTCCAGTTTTCGTATACAGAAGCACGGACAGCTCTTGCAACCAGAGAACCTGTAACATCAGAACCGCCTCTGGAGAATGTGCGTACGACACCACTGACGGATCTGCCATAGAAGCCCGGAATTACGGCATTTTCCACGCCACTCAGACGCTCGCGCAGCTTTGCAACAGTTTCATGGCGCATCATAACACCCTCGTCACTGAATACGATCACATCTGCCGCATCCACAAAGGTGTAGCCAAGGTATGCTGCAATGATGATACCGTTGAGGAATTCGCCGCGGCTTGCAGCATATTCCTTGCCGGCTGTAGCAAGTGCCTTCTGAATCTGGGAGAACTGCTCCTCCAGAGAAATCTCCACGCCGAGGTCTGCAATAATGCCGTTGTAACGTTCTTTGATCATCTGGAAATCTTCAGTGAAATCCAGACCGCGGCTTGCCTTTTCATAGCAGGCATACAGCATATCCGTTACCTTGATATCCTCGTCATAACGCTTGCCCGGTGCGGACGGTACGACAAATCTTCTGTCTGCATCCGCCTGTATGATTGCGGCTGCCTTCATAATCTGATTGGCATCAGCAAGGCTGCTGCCGCCGAATTTTACTACTTTCACGCCCATAATGGTCATCCTTTCGTTAAAGGCAATACCACACAAAGATCGCCTGCGGCTCAATACGTCATCTTTACTGTATCTTTCCCGACATCTTGCACAATTCTTCCTTGTGATACATACAGTATCACTGCGTCATCATTGTACAATTTGCCGAAAAATCTACAGCAAATCTGACGTACCGTCCTTTGTGCGGTATTGCCCAAATACTCTGTACTTTGCTATTACCTATTATATTCTATTTTCAGAAAAAAAGCAATTGGAAATGAATACAAATTTTCATGCGGAAAAAGTGCTTTTTTAGTGAATACGGCTGTACACCGTGGGCGCACAGTTAAAAGAGGGATACGGAAGATGTATTTTCTGGGGCCAGCACCCCAAGGCTGCCCCAGAGCCGCAGGCGGTCTTTGTGCGGTACTTCTCTGATAAAATTATCCGAAAAATGAAAAAAGGCTTGCAATTCTAACCAAAATGGTGTATAATAAAAACAAGTATGTATATCTGCAAGTATTTGATGACGGAGAAGGAGAAATTATGGTTTTACTCGATGAATTGCGTATAGAAATGACTGGATACCGCAAAGATGTAGCAGAACTGGGAGAGGTTCTGAATATTAAGAAAGCAAGAGAAGAAGTGGCAGAGCTGCAGGAAATGGCAACTGCGGAGGATTTCTGGAGCGACTTGGAGAATTCCCAGAAAGTACTGCAAAAAACCAAGCAGCTGGAAAACCGCATTGCCGGTTATGAGAAAATGCAGGCAAGACTGGAGGACATCCTCACCATGATCGAAATGTGCATGGAGGAGGAGGACGAGGACATGCAGGCAGAAATTATCAGCGAAATTGCCGGCTTCAAGGCAGAGCTGGAGGCAAAGAACCTCGAAACACTGCTGTCCGGTGAATATGACAGTTCCAACGCCATCCTCACATTCCACCCCGGTGCAGGCGGTACAGAGGCGCAGGACTGGGCAGAAATGCTCTACCGTATGTACAACCGCTGGGCAGAGCGTCACAATTTCAAGGTGCATCTGCTGGACTATCTCGATGGCGATGAAGCAGGACTCAAGAGCGCGTCCATCATGGTAGAGGGCGTGAATGCCTACGGCTTCCTGAAATCCGAAGCCGGCGTACATCGTCTGGTGCGCGTATCTCCGTTTGACTCCTCCGGCAGACGACAGACCTCGTTTGCAGCACTGGAAGTCATGCCGGAAATTGACGACAGCATTGAAGTAGACATCCGTCCGGATGATATCGAAATGGAAGTGTACCGTTCTTCCGGTGCAGGCGGTCAGAAGGTCAACAAGACAAGCTCCGCAGTCCGTCTGATTCACAAGCCCACGGGCATTGTGGTATCCTGCCAGACACAGCGAAGCCAGTACCAGAACAAGGACTATGCAATGAAAATGCTGCGTTCCAAGCTGGTAGAGATCAAGGAGCGCGAGCATCTGGAGAAGATTTCTGACATCAAGGGTGTGCAGAAAGAAATCGGCTGGGGCGCACAGATTCGTTCCTATGTATTCATGCCCTATACACTGGTCAAGGACCATCGTACAAGCTTTGAAAACGGCAATATCAATGCGGTCATGGACGGTGAGCTGGATGGATTCATCAATGCATATCTCAAGTCCCTGTCCCATGGCACACTGAATCAAAACTAAGGAATGTCAACACGACCAAAAGACAGCAAAAAAAACGATGCTTCGCAAAAAACGGAGCATCGTTTTCATTTATACAGCATCAGGGGCAGAAAGTCCTGTCAACGCAAAGGTGATCACTCCGCCAGTACAAAATCAATCTTTCCGGAATTCACATCCGCCTTGGCACAAAGCACTGTAAGCTCCTCGCCCAGACGGTAGGTTCTGCCGGTAAAGCTCTCTTTGAGATACCAGCCCTCCTCAATTTCATAACTCCCCTCCGGCATGTCGTTGATATGCAGCAAACCTTCCACATAATTGTCAAGCGTCACATAGATTCCGAAATCCGTCACGCTCGAAATGATTCCGTGAAACGTTTCCCCGACATGGGAAAGCATGAATTCTGCCGCGTAGCAGTCATCCGCATCACGCTCCACTGCTACCGCGCGTACTTCCATTGCAGAGGAATGCTCCGCTGCATTTTCCGTAAACCGCCCATACCGCTTGCACAGCCAGTCCTTGCCGGCTTCATCCAGATAATCCGACAAAATCCGGTGCACCACCAAATCAGGATACCGGCGGATGGGGGAGGTGAAATGCGCATAATCCCGCAGTGCCAAGCCAAAATGCCCCAAAGGCTCATGGCTGTACCGCGCCTTTGCCATCGAACGCAGCGTCAGCTTGTTGACGATCGGGAAACAGCTCTTGTCACGCGCGTCATTGAGGATCTGCTGCATATCGCGCGGCGATGCTTCATCAAAATCCGGACAGGGCTGCCCAAGCTTGCACAGCATCTCTTTCAGTGCCGCAACACGCTCCGGCGCAGGGTCTTCATGCACACGGTAGACCAAAGGAATCCCCACCGTCCGCGCAAGCCGTGCCGCTGCCTGATTCGCCATGAGCATACATGCTTCAATAATGCCCTCGCTCCTGCCCGCGATGCGCGGTACAATGCCTACGCAAATGCCGTTTTCATCCAGTACTACCGCAGTTTCCGTGCTCTCCAGTTCCGGTGCACCGCGCTGAATGCGCCGCTGCTCCAAGACCTGCGTGAGCCTGTCAAGCTCTTGCAGACTTTCCATGACAGGTGCATATTTTTCCAGTATTTCGTCATTTGCACTGCCCTCTAAAATTTCATTGCACTCGCTGTACACACCGCGCACACGCGAATTGATGACGGATTTGCAGAATTTCGCGTCCAGTAAATCACCCTCCGCGGAAATCTCCATCAGCGCAGAGCAGGCAAGCCTGTCCTCGCCCCCGTTGAGTGAACAAATGCCGTTGGACAGTGCAGGCGGCAGCATGGGAATCACCTTGTCCGCATAGTAAATACTCGTGCCGCGCTCGAATGCTTCCGCATCCAGTCGGCTGTTCGGGCGCACATAATGCGAAACATCGGCAATATGCACACCAAGCTCCCAGCCCTTGTCCGTCCGGCGGATGGATACCGCATCGTCCAGATCCTTCGAGGATGCGCCGTCAATCGTGAAAATCACATCGCCGCGCAGGTCGCAGCGTCCCTCCATGTCAAATGCCGTCACACCGGCAGCCGCAAGCTTTTCCGCTTCGCGCAGTACCTCTGCCGGAAATTCTACGGGGATGTCCATGCCTGCAATTTTCGCTGCCATGCAGTTTTCCGCATTGTCCGCAGTGCCGAAATTCAGGATGATTTTCACCCGATGCTCCATGTGCCGTCTGCCGCGCTGCGTCAGTACTGCCAGCACCTTGTCCCCCACCGCATAGTGAACGCTTTCGCGGTAGTCAATATGCAGCGGTGTGCTCGACATAGTGTCGGCAAGGAAGTACAAACCGCCCTCCCCCGTTACAATTTTCCCCGTGATCTGGGAGTTTTCCGACTCCTCCAGAATTGCCGTCACCTCAGCCTCCGGCGATTCGCTGCGCGCCTCCAGCCGCCGTGCAAGAACACGGTCGCCCGGCATACTGCCCATGAGGAATTTTCCCGGTACGAAATATTCCGTGCCCTCCTCATCCGCAATGAAGCCGAACGAACGCGCCAGACGGACAGTGACTGCCGGAAAGCAGTCGAATCGTTCACTCAGCGCGTAACCGCTGCGCCGTTCAAAAATAACCCCCTGCCGCAGCAATTGCTCCATTGCAAGCCGGAATGCGTCAGGGCATCGGCTGCTCTTGCATTTCCGTGCAAGCTCTGCCGCCGGCAGCTGGCGTTTATTTGTCTGCGTCAGGAATGTGCGGATCTTGTTGGCACAGGACGCGATCTCCTCCGGATTTGCCCTGCTTGCCGTATGGGTGCGCACAACAGCTTGTGTGCTGCCGCGCTTTGCTTTTCTTTGTTCGTGTTTTTTGTTGTGTCGTGCCATAGTTTTTCTCCTTTATCTGTGCGCGGAAACGAAAAATCCCCTTGTTCCGTGGAACAAAGGGACTTGCGGTTCATTTATTCAGCTGTAGTTTCCAGGAATGTCATAATGTAGGGAATCACGATATTCATCAGAAGAATGACAATAAACACGATGATACCGAAGTTTCTTGTAATCTTCTGGAGAACTGCTTCCCTTGTTCTGCCTTCATTTTGACCATAGAAGGACTCATTGCTGCCGCCGCCGAGC
Source organism: Ruminococcus sp. (assembly GCA_015066845.1). GTDB lineage: Bacteria > Bacillota > Clostridia > Oscillospirales > Ruminococcaceae > UBA3855. Next base: position 11,144 of record SVNO01000029.1, read on the forward strand.
GCAGAAGTCATATTCTGCTGGGTTTTGCTATCCTGCATCAGACAAAGAATGATAATCAGCAGGGACAACAGCAGTACTACAGCACCGCAAATCATTTCATAGAGTTCCATAAAACGTTTCCGCTCCTTTTCCAATCTTTTATTTTTAGGAATTACTACTATTATAACATGGTTTCGGTGATTTGTCAATAGGGGAAATGAAGTTTTCTCAATACTGCACAAAAAATGCCTGTGCCGGCAGTCCTTGGGCAATATTGCACAAAGACTGCCGGTTACACAGTGCTTAATGCCGCAGGTAACGTGAAGTTGCCTTCTTCTTCTTTTCCTCGTACATTTTCTTATCCGCTTCCGTAATCAGCGGATAGAGGGTGTCCGTATCATTGACGCAGCAGATATGCCAGCCAATGCTTGCCGCAACCGAATAGGGTTTGCCGGACGTTTCGTTGTACTGCTTCATATAATTCTGGATTCTGTCCACAAGCTCCTTTGCCATCTCCTCGGTATAATCGGGGGCAAAGATGATGAACTCATCACCGCCGAATCTTGCGAGAATTTCGTTGCGTTTGCAGCTCATGCGCAGCGCGTGGGAGAGCTGCTTGAGTCCGTTGTCGCCCTCCTCGTGTCCGTAGACATCGTTGATGAGCTTGAGTCCGTCCATGTCAATGAACATCATCATGACTTCCTTATGCTGACGCGCACACTCGTTGAACAGGGGCGTGGTGAACTTGTTGAAGCCGTTGCGGTTGTGGATCTTGCAAAGCGGATCCATTACATACAGCTGGTCAAGCTCGTGCATCGCGCGGTCAAGGTACTCCTTTTTGCGGACGCTTTCAAGGGAATTGGCAATATTCATCACCCAGGAATGCAGCAGGGGATTTTCCACGTCAAAATGGTCGTGGCAAATCACGCAGTATCCGAAACAGCGGTCGCGGAAATGCAGGGGGAGGATGTAGTACATCATCTGTTCTTCCATCTCGCGCTCACAGTCGGGGAGAATGTCCTCGGACAGGAAGGACGGGAGCTTGATGAACTGACCGCCCACATAGGCAAGCGGTACGAGCATTCTCTGCGTGTAGCCATCCGTGATATAAGTGTCCACAAGGCGCATTTTCTGACCGCCGCCCTCGCTCTTTTCATAGATTTCATTCCAGCTGTCATTGAGGCACAGATAGAACCGCTTGCATCCCATTTTCAGGATGAACGTCTTTAATACCTCCATGTTCCGGTCAAAATCCTCACCCTCTGCCAGATTGCAGGACATGCGGTTGACCATGGGAATGTTGACCTGATAGTAATCGAGCATCCGGTAGGTCGAACGGCGGAATAAGCGGTTGCTCTCAATATCTGCAACGCTGCCGCGTACCATCGTTTCACAGCCGCAGCTTTCGCGGAATACGCTGTTGGTGGGCAGGATCTCACTGCGCGGCTGGTCGGGTGTCTGCGCGAGCAGCTTTTCACAGGCAAGATAGCCCGAACGATACAGCGGACGTTCCACGGACGAAATCGCCGGCGCATAGCTGCGCGCTGCATAGATATTGTCAAAGCCCGTAACCAGTACATCCTCCGGTACGCGGATGCCGTGCTCCTCCAATGTAAGCATCGTGGCAAGAGCCATTGCGTCATTGGCGCAGATGATCGCTTCCGGCAGACCGCCTTCGGAATGCAGGAAGTATTCCGCACCCTCCCTGCCATCGCAGCTGCGGAAGCTTCCGTAATAAATCATGTCCTCCGTCACCAGAATGCCGTGCTGTTCCATCACCTGACAGAACGCCTGCAAACGCAGCTTGCTTTCCGGATTGGTGCTCGGTCCGGAGATATAGCCGATTTTACGACATTTGTGATGACCTGCAATGTGCTCTGCCATCTCCTTCATCGCATTGAAATTGTCAATTCCCACATGGTAGAAGCGGGGCGAGAGGTCGTTGTCCACGCTGACAACGGGGATGTCATACTGTCCGAGCGCGAGTACGATCGCATCCGTGATGCTGCTTTCGGGGATGGTGTTGGTCAGCAGCACTACGCCGTCGAATTTTGCATAATTACAGAGATTGTAAATATTGTACTCACCCACGTCATGCTGCGGGTTGTGCAGTACACCGCCGAATGCTACAAAATGCGTCACATTTGCACCATGCTCTCTGGCGCAGTCGTGAATACCGTTGAGAATCGTGCTCTGGTATTCTTCGTCAATTCCTGAAACAATGACTGCAATGTTCTTCATCATATTGCAGTTCCCCCTTTTTCAAAATTTGAACAAATTGTTTCGGCTGTTAAAAAATACGAAACATTTCATTTATCATTATACTGTATTTTTTTGAAAAAATCAATAGTTTTTTCATAATATTTTGCAGAAAAACGCTTGTTTTTTCAGGAAACGCAGAAAATCACATGCCCACATACCTGCAAAGAGGGTTTTTTCTGCATTTACGGCTGTGTTTCCATGCCGAGAACCGCCTGCGGATAGTAGTGTGCGAGGATGTCGCGGTAGGTGCTTCCGGCATTTGCCATGGCATTTGCTCCGTACTGGCTCATGCCGACATTGTGTCCGTAGCCCTTGGTCGTGAAGGTGAATTTGCCGTCCGCATAGTCCACCGTAAAGGCAGCCGAGCGCAGGGAGAAAATGCGCCGGATTTCCTGTCCGGTGAAGAAAGCATTGCCGGCATTGAGGCGCAGCACCGTGCCGGAATCCGAAGTTTCCGCGATAACAAGCCAGTTTTCCGGTGCATTGCCAAGCCACAGATCCTCCCGTTCCTGCGAAAGCATCGTCTGCACCTCCTGCGCGGAAAAGTCTGCGGTCTGTTCAAACAGCGGTGCGTCACAGTCCGTGGAGCTGTCCACTGCCACCAGATACGGCAGATGCTCCCCCCAGACATGCGCCGCGCTTTCCGTCTTTCCGCTGGACATGGCATGGAATGCGGCAACGATGGGCTGTGCGTCATACAGCAGCAATTCCGCACTTACTGCGTCAACTGCCGCGGCAATTTTTTTGTGAACCTCCGCGTACTGCTCCCCGAACACCTCCTGCATCTGCGCGTCCGTGTAGAATGCCTGAAAACGGCTGCTGTCGTTGGAAAAATGCGCACCCTTGAGGGATGCGTCCGCCGTTCCCTGTGCAAGCAGGACGAGCCGCTGTGCGTAGGTATGTGCGGCAACTGCCTGCGCCTTGAGTGCCTCCGGTGCAAAGGATGCCGGCATTTCCGCAGCAACTGCCCCGATGAGGTAATCACGCACGGATACTGAAAGCACCTCCCCCGTAGCCACGTCAAGAACAAGATAGCCGGCTTGTTCCGTTTCCTTGTCGGGTGTGCCGGATTCCATCGTAAATTCAACGAATTCCAGCTCCTGTGCAAGCTGTGCCGGCTGTTTCTCATGCGCTGCCAGAGCCGGCAGAACGGGCAGGAGGGTGACAGCAACAGCAGCCCACAGGCGCATTGCAATTGGTTTTTTCATGTGATACTCCTTTTTACGGGTGCAGCGAACTCCCCCGTCCTTGCGGAAAAGACTTTTCCGCGCGTTGAAAGACTTCCCTGCAACTCCTTGACTTCAATCTCAAAAGATGCTATAATAAAAGGTAAATGGAACATCAGGAGGTAATTGCTATGTGTAAGTTTCTTTCCAATGAAGATATGACAAATTTATGCGATGAGCTGAAAAATAATTCCGTCATTGACCAGGCTCTCTATCAGAAATTCCACGTCAAGCGCGGATTGCGCCGCAGTGACGGTACCGGTGTACTTGCAGGCATCACCAATATCTGTAATGTGCACGGCTATGTAGTCAATGAAAACGAAATGGAGCCCATTCCCGGTGAGCTGATTTACCGTGGCTATAATATCTACGACCTCGTACAAAATGCCGAAAAGGAAAACCGCTACGGCTACGAGGAAACCGTCTACCTTCTGCTGTTCGGCAAGCTGCCCACCGTGCAGGAGCTGGAGGCATTCAATCACTACCTGTCCATGCATCGCCAGCTGCCCAGCGGCTTTGTCGTGGATATGCTGATGAAAGCACCGTCCAGAAATATCATGAACAAGCTCGCGCGTTCCATCCTTGCCCTGTATTCGTACTATGACGATACCTGCGAGGATACCAACCTTGACAATGAGATGAAAACGGCAATTAACCTCATTGCCAAGCTCCCCATCATCATGGTCAACGCCTATCAGGTCAAGCGCAAGCATTTCGATAACCAGACATTGTTCATGCATCCGCTGCGCCCCGAAGAAAGCACCGCGGAAACCATCCTCTCCATGCTGCGCCCCGACCGCCAGTATACCAAGGAGGAGGCACAGCTGCTCGACTGCCTGCTGATGCTCCATGCAGAGCACGGCGGCGGCAACAACTCCACATTCACCTGCCGCGTTCTGACTTCTTCCGGTACGGATGCCTATTCTGCGTATTCTTCCGCAGTCTGCTCCCTGAAAGGCCCGAAGCACGGCGGCGCAAATATCAAGGTTTCTGCCATGCTTGAAGATGCCAAGGCAAGCATTCAGCACTGGGACAACGAGGGCGAGGTTGCCGATTATGTCCGCAAGGTGCTGCGCCGTGAGGCATGTGACCGCAGCGGTCTGGTCTATGGTATGGGCCATGCAGTCTATACCCTCTCCGACCCGCGCGCCGTGATTCTCAAGCGCAAGGCATTCAAGCTTGCCAAGGGTAAGGAAATTGAGGCAGAATTCCACCTGCTCGACACCATCGAACGTCTTACTCCCGTCCTCATGAAGGAGGAGCGCGGCATTGAAAAGACGGTCTGCGCCAATGTGGATATGTATTCCGGACTGGTTTACCGGATGCTCCAGATTCCTGACGACCTGTACACTCCCCTCTTTGCCGTATCGCGTATGGCTGGCTGGTCTGCACATCGTATGGAGGAGCTGATGACCGGTAAGCGCATCATCCGTCCGGCATATAAGGCATTGCCCAAAAAGAAAGCCTATGTTCCGATTGCAGAGCGTAACTGATACCATGGGAAAGCGTGGTCCGTACAGCCTGCTGGCTGTCCTGCTTTCGTTGAGCATGACGGGCTGCTCAATGGGTGTCAATGTGGACAACATGCTTGCTCCCCCGAAGCTCGGCAGTGAGCAGGAGCAGATCTATCAGGCATTGAAAGATTCTGCCGGCTCTGCCATCAGTCTGAAATATCCCAAAAGCGGCAGCTTCCTGTCCGCGTTCATCGTGCAGGATATTGACGGGGACGAACTGGATGAAGCCATTGTATTCTATGAAAAAACCGGCGTTGCCAATGCCGGAACCGGACTGCGCATCAACGTGCTCGACAGTATTGACGGTGTGTGGAAATCCGTCTGCGACCGCAGCGCGGAGGGTTCGGAAATTGAAAAAGTGGTCATTTCCCGACTCGGTGAAAATGACCGTACCAATCTGATTCTCGGCTGTAGTTCCGCGAACCAGTCAGAGAAATTCGTGTCCGTCTATTCCTATGAGGACGGCTATCTGGATTTGACATTCCGGAAAAACTATGCCCTGTTCGATGTCGGCAAAACCGGCCCATCGGAAAATCCCGACCTCGTGCTGCTTGCCCCTGCCTCCACTGTGGAGCAGCAGGCATCTGCGGCAGTCTATCAGCTTGACGCACAGGGGAAGTACCACGAATATCTCTGTCCGTTCAAGGACAGCTACACCGATTACAGCCAGCTCATCTACGGCGCACAGCCCGATGGCAGCGTGACGCTCTATGTGGACGCGGCAACGGGTACGGCAACGGGTGCAGCGGGCTTGCAGACGGAAATTCTCTCCTTTGACGGCAGCCAGCTGGTCAATTGTCTGGAGAAGCTGGGCAGAAGTGCAAAGGATACCGTGCGCCGTGCAGGTCTGTACAGCCGCGATATTGACGCGGACGGTACACCGGAAATCCCTGTACAGCGTGTATTTACCGGCTATGAAGAACGTGCCGAGGCAGAACAGCTTCTCCGTACGGACTGGCTGATGATGAAGCGTGACCAGCTCTATGCCGAATACAGCAGCTATTACAGTGCCGGCAACGGCTATGTATTCATGCTTCCCGATGCGTGGCATGGTAAGGTCACTGTCATCAATGACGCATTTTCGGGAGAATTGCAGCTTTGCCGCTATTCCGGTGACTGGAATGCAGAGCTGCCGGTGATGCTGCGCATTTACATTTCCGAGGACGAAGCGGATACCAATGAGCACCTTGCAGCCGGATTCCATCTGGTGCATACCAAGGGCACGGCGGAATATCTGGTCAAAGGGGAAGATGTGGAAGATCTGGGAATCTCCGTTGCGCAGCTGGTAATGTGTTTTAAGTTTGTAAGTTGATTGTGAGGAGGCATACACTATGAAACGAATTCTGGTATGCGAGGATGAAGATGTCATCCGCGATTTTGTCGTTATCAATCTCAAACGCGCTGGCTATGACGTGACCGATGTCAACTGCGGCGAGAGTGCGCTTCAGAAATTCGAGGACGAGAACGGCAATTTTGATATTGTACTGCTTGACATCATGATGCCCGGCATTGACGGTTTTACCGTCTGCAAGCGGCTGCGCGAGAAAAGCTCCACCATCGGCATCATCATGCTTACCGCAAGAACGCAGGAAATGGACAAGGTAAGCGGTCTGATGATCGGCGCGGATGATTATATCACCAAGCCCTTTTCTCCGTCCGAGCTGACCGCGCGCGTGGATGCGATTTACCGCCGCGTCTGCATGAGCTTTATCCATGACGAGAAAAGTCCCGTCATTGAATCCGGTCCCTTTACGCTCAATCTCAAGAGCCGTACCGTTTCCAAAAACGGACAGCCCATTGAACTGACGCAGGTAGAGTACCAGATTCTGGAGTACTTCATGAACAATAAGAATACCGCGCTTGACCGTGCAAGTATTCTCAACCATATCTGGGGCGAAAATTATTACGGCGACTACAAGATCGTGGATGTGAACATCCGCCGTATCCGCCTGAAAATTGAGGACGAGCCGTCCAATCCCCAGTACATCCTGACCATCTGGGGCTATGGCTACAAGTGGAATGACAAGGCATAAGCAGGGCAAAAAGCCCAACAAATCACAGCGCAGAATCTCCGTGACGCAGCGATGGATCACCAACAACCTCGGTGTGGTTATCCTGATTGTCCTCGTCATTGAGCTGGCATTTGTCTATGCCATCCAGACGTTCTATTATTCCAGCGCACGGCAATCGCTGACCTCGGAACTGACAAGCGTAGTCAATATCCTCAGCCGTTACGCGCAGGATTCGGATACGAATCTTTCCTCGGAAATGCGCAATACATTGGAAAGCTTCTCAGCAAAGGAGAAAATGGAGCTGATGGCAGTCAATGCCAAAGGGCGCGTTGTGCTCACATCCTCCGGCTTTTCCCCCACCAATCTTGCCATGCCCGATTACGACAATGTGATGAACGGCGGTGATGGCTACTGGGTGGGAACGGCGGATAATGGCGAAAAAATCATGGCTCTCAGTGCCAATATCTCCGGATTCAGCAACGAATACAGTGCAGTGCGCGTGGTGGTATCCCTGACGACAGTCGATGACGCGGTACAGAATATCACCCTTGCTGCCACCGGCATCTGCATTGCCATCGTCCTGATGCTCATTCTCACGGGAATCTATTTCATGAATTCCCTGATTCACCCCATCAAGCAGATGAGCAGCATTGCCGGAAAATTCGCAAAGGGCGATTTCTCGTTCCGCATCCGCTACGACAGCAATGACGAGGTAGGCGACCTTGTGACTGCCATCAACCATATGGCGGACGAGCTGTCCAATGCCGAGGCGATGAAAAACGAGTTCATCTCCTCCGTATCCCATGAGCTGCGCACACCGCTGACGGCAATCAAGGGCTGGGCAGAAACCATTTACATGGAAAAAGACCCCGACACCATCCGCAAGGGCATGGGTGTTATCATCAACGAAACCGAACGTCTTTCGGGCATGGTGGAGGAGCTTCTGGATTTCTCCCGTATGCAGAACGGTCATTTCACCCTCCAGCAGAGTACCATGGATATTCTTGCCGAGCTTGGGGATGCAGTGCTGATTTATCAGGATAAGGCAGCGCGTGAGGGGATCTCCATTTCCTATGATGAACCTGAAATGCTGCCGTTTGTCTACGGTGACAAAAACCGCATCCGGCAGGTATTCATCAATATCATCGACAATGCCATCAAATATTCCGATGCGGGCGGCAAGGTTGCCATCCGTGCATTTGAAAAGGACGGCAGGATCCATGTCGAGGTCAAGGACAATGGCTGCGGCATCAAGGAATCGGATTTGCCCAAAATCAAGACAAAATTCTTCAAAGCAAACCATACACGCCGCGGTTCGGGCATCGGACTTGCAGTGGCAGATGAAATCATTACTGCCCATGGCGGTACACTGGAAATTCAAAGCAGGGAGGCAAGGGGTACGACCGTGACCATTACACTGCCTCCGGAAACTCGTACAGAAAGGGAAATGTAACATGGCGGAACAGCAGAACCAGAAGCCCGTTCAGATGCAGGAGCACAACAGCAAAATCGGTGGACAGGCTTTGATGGAAGGCATCATGATGAAGGGGAAATTCAAGGGCGCAATGGCTTGCCGTCTGCCCGACGGCACAATTGACCTTGAAACATGGGACATCAACAGCAGCAATGCATGGTACCGGAAAACGCCCCTTGTGCGCGGTGTGTACAGCTTCATCATCTCCATGAAGGACGGCTACCGCTGCATGATGAAATCCGCAGAAAAGCAGATGACTGAGGAGGAGCTGGAGGAGGAGGAAACCCCCTCCAAGTTCGAGGCATGGCTCTCGGACAAGCTCGGCGAGAAATTCTTCGAGGGCATGATGATGGTCGGCATGGTGCTTGGCATTGTCATGGCAGTGGCACTGTTCTTCTTCCTGCCCAAATGGATCGTCGGACTCATCAAGCCCCTGACCTCCAACCGCATTATCCAGTCCTTTGCCGAGGGTATTGTCAAAATTGTCATTTTCATTGCCTACATGGCATTGACAGGACTGATGAAGGACATCCGCCGCACCTATGAATACCATGGCGCGGAGCATAAGACCATTGCATGTCTGGAAGCCGGACTGCCGCTGACGGTGGAAAATGTCAGAAAGCAGGTGCGCCTGCATCCGCGCTGCGGTACAAGCTTCATTTTCCTCGTCCTGTTCATCAATATTCTGGTGATGTGCCTTGTGCCGTTCACCGTTCCGTGGCAGCGTTTTCTTTGCAGCATGATCCTCCTGCCGCTGACCATGGGTGTTTCCTTTGAAACCATTCAGTTTGCCGGAAGAAGCAGCGGCAAACTTGCCAGGATTCTTTCCTACCCCGGCCTGCAGATTCAGAAAATCACCACCAAAGAACCTGACGACAAGCAGATCGAGGTGGCAATTGCGGCAATTACGCCCTGTATTCCGGAAAATCCGGAGGACGACCAGTGGTAACGCCGCGTGAACAGTACCGTATCCTCTGCACACAGCTTGCCGGCATTCCCGATGCGGCATTCGATGTGCGCTGTATGTTCGAGCAGGTTTGCGGCAAGGCATTCGAGCAGATCCTGTTTGCCCCTGCCCTGACGCAGGAACAGACGGACGCGCTGTGCGCCATGGCAGTGCGCCGGAATGCCGGTGAACCGCTGCAATACATCCTCGGCGAATGGGAATTCTACGGAATGCGCCTGTTTGTCGGCGAGGGTGTGCTCATTCCCCGACCGGATACCGAAGCATTGGCAGATACAGCGATTGCCCATGGCAGGGCATATTCCGCGCCGCGCATTGCCGACCTGTGCAGCGGAAGCGGCTGCCTTGCACTGGCACTGGAAGCAAATCTTCCACACGCACAGGTGTATGCAGTGGAAAAAAGTCCGGCGGCAATGCACTATCTGCGCAAAAATGCTGCCTACCATCAGTCGCAGCTGCAAATCATGCAGGCGGATGTGCTTTTGCCGGAAACGGCACAGCAATTGCAGGAGCTGGACATCATCGTCAGCAATCCCCCCTACCTGACCGCACAGGAAATGCAGGAATTACAGACGGAAGTGCGCCATGAGCCGGAGCTTGCGCTCTACGGGCTGACTGCGGACGGGCTGCATTTCTATCGGGAAATCACAAAACTCTGGAAATCCTCCCTGCGCACGGGCGGTCTGCTTGCCTATGAAGTCGGTGACGGACAGGCGCAGCAGGTTGCGGCAATATTGCAGGAACATGGTTTTTCTGACGTGCGCATTCTCTGCGACCTTGCAGGAAATCCGCGTGTGGTGGAGGGAATCTATCGCTGAAAAGGGTATCGCAGTCCTTTTTGAAAAAACTTTCTGCAAAAAAATCAGTTTACTCATTTTTGAACAACTGATATGGTATCATACAATTACAGGGAGGACAAAGGGTTCTCCGCATGAAATCAGAGATGGAGGTACATACAATGGCAGCAAAGGCGAAGGCAGATGTAAAGAAGAAGAAATCCGCGGTATATCAGGCACCTGCAACCTCGGAAGAAAAGAAGAAGGCACTGGAACATGCCATGTCCATGATTGAAAAGACCTACGGCGCAGGCGCGATCATGCGGCTCGGACAGCAGCAGAAAATTGATATTGACGCCATCCCGACAGGTTCTATGACGCTTGACCTTGCATTGGGTGTCGGCGGTGTACCGCGCGGCAGAATCGTGGAGCTGTACGGACCGGAAAGCTCCGGTAAGACGACCGTTGCCCTCCACATTATCGCAGAAGCGCAGAAGCGCGGCGGTGAGGCAGCATTCATTGACGTGGAACATGCACTCGACCCGAAATATGCCAAGGCTCTGGGTGTCAACATCGACAACCTGCTGGTATCCCAGCCCGACAGCGGTGAACAGGCTCTGGAAATTGCAGAAGCTCTCATCCGTTCCGGCGCAATTGACGTACTGGTAGTGGACTCCGTAGCAGCAATGACAACCAAGGCGGAAATTGATGGAGAAATGGGCGATAATCATGTGGGACAGCTTGCAAGACTGATGTCGCAGGCAATGCGTAAGCTCACGTCCGTAGTATCCAAGACCGGCTGCGTGGCAATTTTCATCAACCAGATTCGTGAAAAAATCGGTGTCATGTACGGCAACCCCGAAACCACCCCCGGCGGCCGTGCCCTGAAGTTCTATGCCTCCGTGCGTATGGATGTGCGCAAGGGCGAGGTCATCAAGGACAACGGTATGCCCATCGGCAACCGCATGAAGGTAAAGGTCGTGAAAAACAAGGTTGCACCGCCTTTCAGAGAATGCGAATTTGACAATATCTACGGCAAGGGCATTTCTCGTGACGGCGAAGTCCTCGACCTTGCAGTAGAACTGGACATCATCAAGAAAAGCGGCTCGTGGTTCAGTTATAATGGACAGAAGCTCGGTCAGGGACGCGACAATGTGAAACAGCAGTTGATGGAGAACGAGGAATTCCGCAAGGAAGTGGAAGCAAAGATCCTCGAACAGATCGACCAGCTTGACCTGACATCCGTGGAAACGGACGAGGAACAGGGCGCAGCGGATGCAAAGGAAGTGCTCGAACAGACACCTGCACCTGCACCGGTACTCTCAGGCGAGGACATCGGCGCGGATGATGATTTTGAGGAGTTTGATCCGGCATAATTTATGGAGATCTTGGAAATCAAAAAAGAAAAAACTTACTACACCGTCCGTACTCCGGACGGTGTATATGAGTTGGATGGGGAATTGCTCCGCCGTTACCATCTGACCGAGGGCATGGATGCGGATGCAGAGCTTCTGGAGGAATTGCACCGGAAATCACGCTTTCGCCGTGCCTACCGCCGCGCCTGCTATCTTCTGGACGCACGGGATTATTCCTACAGCATGATGTACCAGAAGCTCATGCTCACCTATCAGGACAGGGAGCTTTGCAGATCCGTGATGGAACAGCTCGTGCAATGCGGCAGTATTGACGACCGCCGGTATGCCGCAAGGCTTGCGGAATATCTGGTGGAAACCAAGCGGTATGGTATTTTCCGCGCAAAACAGGAAATGCTGCACAGGGGACTGGACAAGGAGCTGACGGAGGCTGCACTTGCCCCTTTTGCGGAGCTTGCAGAGGAGAACATTCCTGTGGTACTGGAAAAGAAATACGGCAGATACCTGACCGACCCGAATGACTGGAAAGCAAGGGAAAAGGTCATAGCAGGCATGGCAAGGCTCGGTTACAATTTCAAAGCAGTCAAAGATGCAATTGAAGATTATTTTGCAGAATATGAGGAGGAATAAACCATGTCCATCAAAGTCGGAATGGTATCATTAGGATGCAGCAAAAACCTCGTGGATTCGGAACGGATGCTCCACAAGCTCCGTGCGCACGGCTATACACTGGTGACGGAAGCCGGACTTGCGGACGTGGTCGTCGTCAACACCTGCGGCTTTATCCAGTCGGCAAAGGAGGAGGCAATTGAAACCATCCTCGAAATCGGAAAGCTCAAGGATGAGGGCAGAGTGAAAAAGCTGATTATCACAGGCTGTCTGACGCAGCGTTACCAGCAGGAATGCGCAGCAGAATTTCCAGAGGCGGACGCAGTGATTGGCTTTGCAAATAACCGCGATATTGTGGACATTCTCGACCGTGTGCTGAAAAATGAGCGCGTGGTGGAATTTGCCCCGAAAAAGCAAGCGGAGCTGACAGGCGAGCGCGTGATTTCCACGCTCCCGTTCTTCTCCTACCTCAAAATCTCCGAGGGATGCAGCAATTGCTGTACCTACTGCGCGATTCCGATGATTCGCGGCGGGTTCCGGAGCGTTCCCATGGAGGAACTTCTTGCCGAGGCACAGTGGCTTGCAGATGCCGGCGTGACGGAACTGAACATCATTGCACAGGATACCACGCGTTACGGCGAGGACCTTTACGGCGAAAACAAGCTGCCGGAGCTGCTGACACAGCTTTGCAGAATTGACGGTCTGCGATGGATTCGTGTGCTGTACTGCTATCCGGAGCGCATTTCGGACGAGCTGATTGCAGTCATGGCGCGTGAGGAGAAAATCGTCAAGTACATCGACATGCCCATTCAGCATTGCAGCGACGCCATTCTCAAACGCATGAACCGCCGGAGCAGCAAGGCGCAGATTCTGGAAGTTATTGCGAAAATGCGCGAAAAAATGCCGGATATTGTCATCCGTACCACCCTGATTACAGGCTTCCCCGGTGAAACGCAGGCGCAGTTTGAGGAGCTTGCGGAATTTGTGCAGTCGGTGAAATTCGACCGGCTCGGCTGCTTTGCCTACTCGCAGGAGGACGGCACAAAGGCGGCAGAATTTCCCGACCAAGTGGACGAGGAAGAACGCGCGCACCGTGCGGACATCATCATGGAACAGCAGATGGAACTGAGCGCGGCAGCCAATACAGCCCAGCTTGGCACGGTGAAAACTGCCGTAGTTGAGGGCTTTGACAAATGGGCAGAATGCTATTTCGGCAGAACGGCACAGGATGCGCCCGACATTGACGGGAAAGTGTTCTTCTCCTCTGAAAAACCACTGAAAATCGGCGATTTCGTAGAAATTCGCATTACGGATACACTTGATTATGACCTGCTTGGGGAGGTGATTGCATGAATCTGCCGAACAAATTAACGCTCCTGCGCATCCTGCTTGTACCGGTGTATCTTCTGTGCATGTACCTGCAAGTGATTCCCTGCCGCTACGCGCTCGCGCTGTTGGTGTTCATTCTTGCAAGCGTGACGGATGCACTGGACGGGCACATTGCGCGAAAGCACAACCTGATTACCACATTCGGCAAATTTGCCGACCCTTTGGCAGATAAGGTGCTTGTGCTTGCGGCATTGGCAGCTCTTTCCGATGTCGGGAACAGTCCGGTCAACGGCATTGTCGTGACGATCGTCGCAACGCGTGAATTCATGGTATCCGGACTGCGCCTTGTCACCGCAGAAAAGGGCATTGTCGTTGCAGCCGGCATCTGGGGCAAGCTGAAAACCGCATTCACCATGGTGACGATCATTGCCATTCAGCTCTGGCTGATGCTGCAAGTGGATTTCGGACTGGTCAATCTCTCCGAAGGAGTGACCTTTGCGGTTTATGTCGTGCTCTGGGGCTTGGTCTGGATCTCCGTCCTGCTGACGGTGATTTCCGGTATTGTGTATCTCAAGGGCTACTGGAAGCATATTGATATGAAGTAATATGTTGCTATTCTGCAAAAAACAAGAGGACGATGTGAACCATCGTCCTCATTTTTTCCGAAAAACTGTTCTTTTATGCCGGAGTTTTTTTCCGCGCTGCCGCTTGCGCGAAGCGCAAAAGGCAGCAAATCACCAGCGCGGGTTCCGCGCTATGCAAGCTTCGCCAGTTCCTCATCCGTTGCCAGCTGAATCCCAGCTGCTGCCAGAACTTCGGAAGCCTTTTCCTCATTGTCTACATGCAGAACAATGTATGCGCACTTGCCGATAATAGTAATGCAGGCATAGAGATAGTCAATGTTGATTCCTGCCTCGCCCAGAACCTTGGTAATGACTCCAAGTCCGCCCGGCTGGTCCGGAATCGCTGCACACATGACCTTTGTGATACTGGACATCATACCCTTTGCGGAAAGCATCGCCTGTGCCTTCTTGCAGTCGGATACGATCATGCGTACAATGCCGAAATCCTGTGTATCCGCCAAGGACATCGCACGAATGTCAATGCCGCCCTCCGCCAGTGTTTCTGTCACCTTTACAAGCTGTCCGGGCTTGTTCTCCATGAAGATTGAAAGCTGCTGTGTTGTCATAGTGGTTATCCTCCTTTATATATTGTGTGTCCACCGTAAGCTTATGCAGGACGGTGGCACAAGATTTTCAGACTGTGTAAACAGGCTTTTGCGGGGGTGTGGGGGCAGAGCCACCACATATTATGCAGTATACTCGTATCCCAGTGCAAATGCTTTTTTGTTCAACTCCACAAACTGCGGTTTTACGGTCTGTTCCAACGCGATCATCCACTTGTCATAATCAATATGGAAATGCTTTGCAAGCTGTCCCATGAGGACAATATTCACGCATCTTGCAGAACCTGCCTGTTCTGCAAGGGAAAGTGCGTCAAATGCTTCAAGCTGTACATCCTTTGCACGAAGCTCGTCAAGAATATCCACCGGATATTCAGCCGCACCGATGATAACGGGCATCGGATCGATGCGCTGTGTATTGGTGATGAGAATGCCGTCCTTTTTCAGGAGGGAGGCATACCGCGCCGCTTCAATGCGTTCAAAAGAAATCACATAGTCTGCTTCGCCTGTCTGAATCACCGGAGAATAGACCTTTTCGCCGAATCGTACATAGGTGATAACAGAGCCGCCTCTCTGGCTCATGCCGTGTACCTCGGAAACCTTGATGTCATAGCCCTCGTTCATCAGTACTCTGCCCAGCAGCTTGCTGGCAAGCAAAGAACCCTGACCGCCGACACCGCAAATGACAATGCCTTTTGTATCCATAGTATTAACTCCTTTTTATTAGTAGTTTGTAAAAGCTAAAACTTGATGATGCTTCTTAAATTGAACAGATAGCAAGAGCTGCCCCCTCCGCCGCCGTTCGGCGGCACCTCCCCCGCAAAGCGGGGGAGGGATATGCGGGGGTTGCACCCCCGAGTCCCGCTTTTTATTTAAGATTTAGAATTTACAT
>SVNO01000030.1 GCA_015066845.1 Ruminococcus sp.
TGGCGCATTCGCGCCAAATGCCGCGCTTACCCCCATGCCCCCTTGATTTGAAATGGGGGGACGCGCGGCAATGATACGCTTTGGCGCATTCGCGCCAAATGCCGCGCTTACCCCCATGCCCCCCTTGATTTGAAATGGGTGGACGCACGGCAATGATACGCTTTGGCGCATTCGCGCCAAATGCCGCGCTTATCCCTATGCCCTCAGGTTCTCGTTTTTTGACAGACAGCCCCTGCCATAAGGCAGGGGCTTGCGTTGTTAAATCTTTCCGTGGAATGTTCTGGAGATAATATCGTCCTGCTGTTCCTTGGTCAACTTGATGAAGTTGACCGCATAGCCGGAAACGCGGACAGTAAGCTGCGGATATTTCTCCGGATGTGCCTGTGCATCCAGCAGCGTTTCTCTTGTGAATACATTCACATTCAGGTGATGACCGCCCTTTGCTACATAGCCGTCGAGCAGCGCAACGAGGTTGTCGATCTGTACATCATTTGCCATACTATAGCCTCCTGTTCTGTGCGTGAGGAATTACCATTCCTCATCCTCTTGGTTTATGTCAGCGTCTTCTTCATTGTCCTCATCCAGAAATGTCGGCACTGCACATGCCCCCAGTTTGCCGGAGCAGTCCGTGCTGTTGATTGTCCGGATGGTTGTACGTTCACCCACTGCAAGGTTGATATGCTCACTGCCGCCCTCTACCAGAGCGTCCAGCAGTGCAGCCAGTTCCTCTGCCTGCGCGTCAAGCGCAGCGTCATTCTGCGGCTTCATCGTTTGCCTGCGCCTGCAGCGCGTCAAGGTCAAGCTCACCGGAGAACATTACCGTGCTCTTGCCCAGTGCGTCCGGAATGATGGAGAACGTGTTGGAAATACCGTCCTGTGCATGACGGAACGGGAGCTTTGCCACGGATGCAAGCGAGGAAACCGCACCATGCGTATCTCTGCCGTGCATCGGATTTGCACCCGGCGCAAGCGGTACACCCTGCTTTCTGCCGTCAGGGGTATTGCCCGTCTTTTTGCCATAAACCACGTTGGATGTGATGGTCAGAATGGACATGGTAGGCACACCGTCACGGTAGGTGTGGTGCTTGCGGATTTTGTCCATGAACATGCGTACAATATCCACGGCAATGCTGTCCACGCGGTCGTCATCGTTGCCGTATTTCGGGAAATCTCCCTCCACGGCATAGTCCACCACAATGCCGTTTTCATCGCGTACACACTTGACCTTTGCATATTTGATTGCACTCAGGGAATCTGCCACAACGGACAGACCTGCAATGCCGGTTGCAAAATATCGCTTCACATCGCGGTCATGCAGTGCCATCTGCAAACGCTCATAGCTGTACTTGTCATGCATATAATGGATGACGTTCAGTGTATTTACATACAGTCCGGCAAGCCATTCCATCATTGCGTCATACTTTTCCATTACATCGTCAAAGTCCAGATAATCGCCCTCAACCGGTCTGTATTTCGGGCCGACCTGTACCTTCATTACCTCGTCCACGCCGCCGTTGATGGCATAGAGCAGACATTTTGCGAGGTTCGCTCTTGCACCAAAGAACTGCATTTCCTTGCCCACACGCATCGAGGATACGCAGCAGGCAATGGCATAGTCATCACCGTGCGTTACGCGCATCATGTCGTCGTTCTCATACTGGATGGAGGAGGACTTGATGGACATTTTCGCGCAGAATTTCTTGAAGTTGGAGGGGAGTCTGACTGACCAGAGCACCGTCATATTCGGCTCAGGTGCAGTGCCCAGATTGTTCAGCGTATTCAGGTAGCGGAAAGAATTCTTCGTCACTAAATGCTGACCATCCACGGACACACCGCCGATGGATTCCGTTACCCATGTCGGGTCGCCGGAGAACAGGGCATTGTATTCCGGTGTACGCGCGAATTTCACTAGACGCAGCTTCATGATGAAGTGGTCGATCATCTCCTGCGCTTCACGCTCGGTAATCAGTCCTCTGTCTAAGTCACGCTGGATATAAATATCCAGAAATGTCGAGGTTCTGCCAAGGCTCATCGCTGCGCCGTTCTGCTCCTTGACCGCTGCCAGATAGCCGAAATACAGCCACTGAATTGCTTCCTGTGCATTCTTTGCCGGACGGGAGATGTCGAAGCCGTAAATCTTTCCCAGCTCCTTGAGCTCGCCGAGTGCACGAATCTGCTCGGACAGCTCCTCGCGCAGGCGGATGTTTTTCGAGGTCATACGCACAAAATGCGTATCCTGCTGGTGCTTCTTGTCCTCAATCAGCCTGTCCACGCCGTAGAGTGCAACACGGCGGTAGTCGCCGATGATCCTGCCGCGTCCGTAGGCATCGGGCAGACCTGTGAGAATCGCAGATTTTCTTGCAAGGCGCATTTCGGGAGTGTAGGCATCGAAAACGCCCTGATTGTGAGTTTTTCTGTATTTGGTAAAAATGTCAACAACCTCGCTGTCCACCTCGTACCCATACGCTGCACAGGCTGTCTGCGCCATGCGGATACCGCCGAACGGCTGCAAAGAACGCTTGAAAGGCTTGTCCGTCTGGAAGCCCACAATCTTTTCTTTCTCCTTGTTCAGGTATCCGGGGCCGTGGGAGGTGATGGTGGAAACGATTTTTGTATCCATATCCAGTACACCGCCAGCCTCGCGCTCCTGACGTGTCAGCTCCATGACCTGCTCCCACAGCTGTGTGGTTGCTTCTGTCGGGCCTTCAAGGAAACTTTCATCGCCGTCATAGGGTGTATAGTTTTTCTGAATGAAGTCGCGCACATTCACAGATGTGCCACTCCATCTGCCAGCTTCAAAGCCGTCCCATTCAGGTTCAAAGTGCATTGACATATCGCATCTTCCTTTCACATTGGGAATTACTGCACGGCAATACATCGTACTGCCTATCTTCATGATACAACATTCCCACAGGTTTGTCAACATTGTTTGCTGCGGTTAACCGAGATTCTGTTTTTTTTCTATAATATTCTCCCACATCCTCTGCTTTTTATGCAAAATGCGTAGCCGCATCTTCCAAGAATTTGAAAAAATGGAAAAAATACCGTAATATGGAGAAAACAGGAATGATTGCCTGATGTGCAGAACTGTTTGTCCATGGCGGACATTCCCCATATCAGTTGAATTTGAAAATCTTTCTTGCGAGCCGGTAGCCGTTGCCGAGCACCTGACGCTTGCGGATGACGGGCATATCGGACACGCCGCAGAGGGTGCGGTAGCGCAGCTGCTTGTAGAGGGCCTTGTCCATGTCGTAGATGTCGCGCCAGAGCTTGCGGCGTTTTTCCTCATTTTCCTCTTTTTTGCTCAGTGTCAGGAATACCGAGCAGATAATGATCATCATTGAAAGGTAGTGCAGCATATAATTGCGCAGCCGTTTTTCACCAGTAAGCTTCATGGGGTTGCAGGCATTGAGCATGTGATAGGTCACGCGCAGCTGTTGGTCCACCTGCCGGATAAAAACCTCCTCATTGACCGACTGGTCATTGCGCCCGATGAAGTAGCAGTAGAAATTCTCATTGAGATAGTACAGCGTTTTCACATAGGGAAGCGGCTGATAGACGAAAATATTGTCCACATAGAAGCAGTGGTGGGGAAGTTCGATGCCGCTGTCGCGGAGCATTGCGGTGCGATAGATGACCGAATGCATCAGAATATTCTGATCGGGGCGGAATCTTCCCAGCTCCTCCCAGCCGAATACACGGTTTTCCGGCATTTTTCCGGTATACTTCACCGTATGGCTTGTACCATCTTCCACATGCTCGTAGGTGTAATTGGACAGGAGCATGTCCACGGGCTGTTCCATCGCTGCAAATTCGCGCAGCTTTGCGAGAATCTTCTGGAAAACCTCTGTGTTTACCCAGTCGTCGGAATCAACAACCTTGAAATACAGTCCGGTTGCCTCGGCAAGTCCGCGGTTCACGCCCGAACCATGGCCGCCGTTTTCCTTGTGGATGGCACGGATGATGGTGGGGTGCGCCGCCTGATAGCGGTCAGCGATTTCAGCGGTATTATCCTTGAATGAGCCGTCATTGACAATGAGAATCTCGACCTCCTCACCACCGGTGAGGAGCGTGTCCAGACAATGCTCCATATATGCAGCAGAATTATAGCAGGGAACTGCAATTGTCAGTAGTTTCATTGTACTTCCTCCGTTTCGTTGTTTTCTTTCTGGCAGGTATGTATGTATTGACTGCCTTTGGTAGTTAGTACCATATTCCATGGTTTTGCGACAAATTGTTGCACAGGCTAACCATATATATAGTATACAGGAAAAACAGAAAAAAAGCAATAGGAAACAGGAAAATTAAGGGAATTACTAAAAAGCAACCGAATTCTTCACATTCTTTTTACAAATAGCCATTTTTGGTACATCGGGCTGCTGCATATATCACAACAGCCCGCTGTTTCAGTTTTTTCCCTGCGCCAGACGCGCATATTTTTCCTTCGTCGCAAGTCCGCCGCGGATATGTCGTTCCTGTTTATTCTGCAAAAGCACCTCACGCACCTGTTCCGCCAGAAGCGGCTTGAGATAGGGCAGGCGTTCGCTGACATCCTTATGTACCGTGCTTTTGGAAATTCCGAATTGCTTTGCAGCAGCCCGCACAGTGGCGCGGTGCTCCAGAATGTAAGTCCCCAGCAGGATGGCTCTGTCATTCGGCTGATGCTCCATAACCTCACTCCCATTGGACAATGCCGCACATGCTTTGTACGCATTGCCGAAGATTTGCCGCATCCGTGCGGCTCTGTACATAGTATGCGGAAATTTTGCGGCAATATGTCAGCTTTTCAAAAAAATAACTTTACAACTCCGCTGTATCTGTGGTATAATAAAAGTAAGGCGATCCGCAAAGGTGTTGCCGGACAGTATTTCTCAGACAGGAGGGAATTTTATGGAAATCACATACCAGCCCATTTTGATCGGCATTTTTGCATTCGTTGCTGTGGTTGCACTGATTTCGTGCGTTACTGCGGTACTAATGATGAAAAAGGGAAAACAGCAGCCAAGTACGCCGACCGCACCGACAGAACCCTTACCAGGGGGCGGCGGCAGTTATACAATGTACATTTCCGGCATGAACTGCGAGCATTGCCGCGCCAACGCGGAAGCCGCACTCAATGCCTTTGAGGGCGTGACAGCACAGGTTGACCTGAAAACCGAAACCGCCAACATCCGCTATGACGGCTACCCCGACCTGAATCTCCTCGACCGCTTGCGTGAAGCTGTGGAGGATGCAGGGTTTACGGTGACGGAGATACGATGAATTTTATGAGGCGAAGTGTGGCTTTCAGAATCTTACAATGAAATGCGGACAAATCCGAATATACCGCAGAATACAGCGAAAACTGCAAGCCGGAAGAACAGGAACAGCTGAAAATGGCTGTTCATGAATACATCGGAAGAATAAGAGATCCTCAAATCAATCCATCCATCCATCCCCTGACGCTAAAGGAGGAAATTTCATGCTCACAATCAACCTTACCAACAAAATCGCCCTTGTCACCGGTGCATCCGGTGAGCTGGGGAGTGTCATTGCACGGACGCTTGCACAGTGCGGTGCGGATGTCGTGCTCCATTATTGCAGCAGCCGCGAAAAGGCAGAACGTGCCGCGCAGGCTGTACGCGATGCCGGCAGACGTGCGTTCGTTGTGCAGTGCGATGTGACCGATTTCGCCGATGTGCAGCGGATGCAGAAGTTCGTTGCCGAACAGTTCGGTACGGTTGACCTGCTCGTTGCCAATGCCGTCATCCAGTACGAATGGAAATCCATCCTCGAACAGCCACTCGAAGATTTTCAGAGCCAGTTCGATTCCTGCGCCATGCAGACCGTGCATCTTGCCAAAGCATTCCTGCCAGATATGATTGCACAGAATTTCGGGCGCATCGTTGCTATCAATACCGAATGTGCTGCGATGGCTGACCCAAATATCGGCGCATATACCGCCGGAAAACGTGCACTTGACGGCATTGTGCGCTGCCTTGCCAAGGAAGTCGGCTGCTGGGGCATTACCGTCAATCAGGTCGCACCCGGCTGGACGATCTCAGAGCGCGACCGGATGAACCATACCGAATCCGCACCGGAATATGAAGCCACCGTGCCCCTGCGCAGACGTGGCACGGATGAGGAAATCGCTAATATGACGGCATTTCTTCTCTCGGAGCTGGCAAGCTTTACCACGGGCGCATATATCCCTGTGTCCGGCGGCAGGGTGATGCCTGCCATTTAGGAGGATACCATGGAAGAACATATCTGCGGACAATGTCTGCACCACCAGAATCTTGTTGACCGCATTATGGAGGAAACCCCCGATGCGGAGCTGCTCACGCGTGTGGCAGAGCTTCTGAAAATGTTCGGAGAACCAACGCGTGTGCGCATTCTCTTTGAACTGCTTGACCATGAACGCTGCGTCGGGGAAATCGCAGAACGGCTGGACATGACCGTGTCCTCCATCTCCCACCAGCTGCGTGTACTCAAACAGGCGAGGCTCGTCAAAAGCCGCCGCGATGGGAAAGCCATCCGCTATTCCCTTGCCGATGCCCATGTCCGTACCATTTTCTACCATGCACTGGAGCATGTGATGGAGTAACGGCATTTCCTGCTGTGGAAAGTGCCGCTGTCCGGTCAAAAAAATTGTACACTTGTGCATTCTGATGTGTTTGGAGTCAAAAAATAGTGCAATTTTGCAGTTGATTTTTGGGGAAACGATATGGTATAATGAATTAAGGGCAATACCGCAGGGGGTGCGGTGAGCCCCAAGGCAGTACCGTGCAGAATTGTCAGTGGTATGCTGATTGCACTGCGTATTGCATGGTCAGTGCACATCTGCTGCTGACGGGAAAATGTGGAATGTGCCGCGCATTTGTGCGGTGCATAATGACTGGAGGAATTTACATGAAAAAAACAAAAGCAGCAATTGCTGCCATGCTGATTGCCAGTATGTCCCTCGTCAGCTTTGGCTGCGGCGGCGAAAATACGAACAGCGTCAAGGATATGGACGAAATGACGCGCGAACAGGTTGCAAACCTCTGTGCAGCGGACAGCCGTCTGACGGGCGAACTGGAAAACAAAACCATCAAGTGGCTCTCTGACTGGAATATCCAGTCCGATGCTACCGGAAAGACCACACCCATTGAACTTGCCATGTTCCAGGAACGCTACGGCGGCGAGGTGGAATGGACACAGTGCATCTATGAGGAACGCTATGATAAGCTTGCCAACTGCATTAACAGTGACGATGGCATCGACTTTTTCTATGCCGGCAATTTTGACGCATTCCCCAAGGGCGCAATCCGCGGCATGTTCGCACCTGTGGATGATTATATTGACTTCGACAGCGAAATCTGGGCAGAAGTCAAGGATGTCAACGATTCCGTAATGTGGAACGGACAGCATTACATGACCGTTGTACAGGTAACGGGCGATAATTGCGCCGTTATCTACAACCGTGATACCATTAAAGAACTGGGCTATGAAGACCCTGCTGCACTGCTTGCCGAGGGCGAGTGGACATGGGATGTGTTCCAGGATATGCTGGAGGATTTCGTAGACCCTGCAAATAACAAGTTCGGCTTGGATGGCTGGTGGTTTGAAAGCGGATTGTCCGCGACAACCGGCGTTCCCTATATCGGACTGGAGGACGGAAAGCTCGTGAATAATCTGAGCAGCCCTGAAATTGAGCGCGTACAGAATTTCATGTACGACCTGCACACCTCCGATGGCATTGCCATCGGTGTCGGTGATTACGGCTGGACGGACCATCCGGAATACATCGGCGAGGGCAAGCTCCTGTTCTATCCGGTAGGTCTTTGGAAGATCTGGGACGGCAATAAGGACGCGGATACGGGACTTCCGGCATGGAAAAAGACCTTCGGCGAGAACTGCTTCTTTGTACCGATGCCTCAGGATCCCGATGCAGATGAATATTACCTGCCGGCAAGCATGGATTCTTACATGTTCGTTGCAGGCGGTCACAATCCGGAGGGCGTAGCGAAATTCCTCGAATGCAAGCGTGTTTCTCTGATGAATGAGGACGCGATCCGCATCGGCAATGAGCAGTTTGTTGCGGATTATGAATGGAATGATGAGATGATTGCCATGAAAACCACAATGGACAAAATGGCACTGGAGAATCCCGTATTTGACTTTATGAACGGCGTGTCCGCAGACCTTGCCACAATCATGGACAGCAGCGAAAGCGGCGTTCGTGCGGCAGGCAAGGGACATCCGTGGAACGAATCCCTTGCGGCAATCAAATCCGCGGTGGATACATTGATTGAAGAAGCAAACAATGCACAATAACCTGTGATTCCGTTGTTCGCAAGCAGCTCTGTTTTTTACAGGGCTGCTGCATTGTTTACAAAATATACTTGAATGATGAATCAAAGTGTGTTATAATTATAATAACAAATAATTCACAGGAGGCTTGTGTATATGGCAAAAGTACTGGTAACAGGCGGATGCGGATTGATTGGTGACCATGTATGTTCGGGCTTTTTGAAGAAGGGATATGAGGTTGTCGCAATTGATGGGCAGCCGAGCGATTACAATCAGGGGAAAGAAAATTTCACATATCTGAAAGGTTCTCCTACGGATAAAGCTGCTTATGCAGATGCATTTGACCGGCATAAGTTCGATACAGTCATCCATCTGGCATGTACCGTGGATAATGACATTGACGGCAGTCTGATTACGGAAAATCAAATTGAGAACAGCAGACGCTGTGATGAGTTTATTTATCGTTACGCGATTTCTCACGATATCAAGCAGTTTATTCTCATCAGCACCACGCAGGTGTACCTGATGCCCAAGACCAGAGAACCGCTGCGTGAGGACGATTTTGTCAAGCCCATGACTAATTATGCAAAACTCAAGGCGGAATCTGAAACAAAAATGGCTGCGGACATCGGACGCGCAAAGGGTATGATGTGCGCGATTCTGCGAATTCCGCCGGTATATACGAAGGCATTCAAGGACAATCTCGAAGCGAAAATCACCGATCCAAAGGACGGAACCAGATTTATATACCGCACAGGAGAATATGGTTTCCATTTCTGCTGCGTACATAATCTCGTTGACTTCCTGCTCGGCTTTGTCAGAGCTGCAGAGGACAGCACTTACAACGGTATCTATAATGTCGCAGACAAGAACCTGACAATGGCTTCGGAGATTATCGAATACATGAAGTCCTATCACCGCCTTGGTGTGGTAATGCAGAAGAATCCCCCCAACACCAGCATCAATTCGATTAAGAATCTTATCGGCAACAAGGAAATGAAAACAAACTACCGTTTTCTGGACTTCACGCGTATATTGAACAATAATATGTTCGACATCAGCAAAGCGTCGAAATTCTGTTCCTTCCGCTGGTCTATCAAGAATACAAAGTAATCCGAGGGCTGCTGCATACTTCATGCAGCAGCCTTTCTGTCGTTCACGCATTTGTGAAAGTGCCGTGCACTGCTGCGTTCAAAGATATACGAATTGTACAACTTTTGCATATTTTTTCAGAAAAAATGTCTGAAATTTTCGCAAAAACGGCATTTTTCTGCACTTATTCACAGAAAATACAACTATGTTTTACAGAAAGTTCATCAAATGTTTTTGAGTATTGGACAATCCTGCATAAATTTTATGCTATAATATAGAATGATATATCCTACTTTGACAGGGGGTGAGACTGTGGACGTGCAGAATTCCGAACGGGATTCCGGACATATCATTGACGTGGTGGAGGATTTTTCCTGTCCTTGCCAGACGAAGGGCTACCGCGAAGCATACCGGAAATGGCGGCGGAATGAGTCGAACCGCTATGCATTCCGGTGCAAGAAGCATCCGAAGGAATCGTCCTTTTCGGAAAGTAAGGCGGTCGTGACGGAAACACCGGCGCAGATTGAGCATGGAGTGCTCTACCGGATTGGCTATCTGGTCGGCTGTCTGCTGATTCTCTATCTGGTTGTGGAAAATATACTCGACAAGCTGATCGTGCTGCTGCTCAATGCCGCAGGCTTCCATGTGAGCATGACCTTCTGGAACGGTGGAATGTACGGGGATGAACCGGCAGTCTTTATCGGCATCATGCTTGTCACCTCCCTCAAATACATCCTGCCTGCACTCCTTTTGCAGCTGATTCTGCGGTTTCCGCTGCGTGTGGGCGTACCGCTGCGCGTGTGCAAGGCGGATACCCTGTTGTTCGGCATCATCCTGACCATGCTTGTCAGTGCCGGACTTGGTATGTTCTTTGTCACAAGCTCCAGCGATTTGGAGAAATACAAGCTCATCTGCAATGCCGTAAATCTGGATGATTACCGCATGATATTCTACATGCTATTCACGATTTTCGCCCTGCCGATTCTCATAGAGCTGCTTCTGCATGGTGCATTGTTCCAGCTTTTGCGGCAGTTCGGCGATGGGTTTGCGATGATTATTGTGTCACTGCTCGCCGCATTCCTGATGCACAATCCGCAGGACTCCGTGCGCGCGGCATTGATTACCCTGATTATTTCCTATTTCGTACTGCGCAGCGGCAGCTTCCTGACAGCGGTGCTGCTGCATATCGTCCACGAAATCTACATGTTTGCGGTGTTCTATATTGAAACGTTCGGCGAGGTGTATTCGCTGCAATGGTGGATGACCATACTCCTGCCCTGTGTGGTGGGACTGCCGGCTGGTTTCTATATGCTCTGGCACAAACTGCCGGAGGACGAGGATTTGCTGAAGAATACCACATTCCTCAAGCTCCCCGATAAGATTATCGCATTTTTCTCCAGTTTCCCCATTCTGGGACTGATGATCAGCTGTGCCGCGCTGACTATCATTACAGCACTGATATAAGGCGGCAAATGCATTGAAAAGCTCCGTCTGCACAGGCGGAGCTTTGTGGTAAACGGAGGTATTATGGAATCACATGAATTTTATATGCAGCGCGCCCTTGCCCTTGCACGGAAAGCGGCAGAGTACGGTGAAGTGCCGGTCGGTGCTGTCATTGTGCGCAAGACGACGGGGGAAATTGTCGGAGAAGGCTACAATCGCCGTGAAACGGACAAACACGCGCTTGCCCATGCGGAGCTGATGGCGATCGACGATGCCTGCCGCAGACTCGGCGGCTGGAGATTGCCGCAGTGTGCGCTTTATGTAACGCTTGAGCCATGCCCGATGTGCAGCGGCGCGATCGTGCAGGCGCGGATCGATGATGTGTATTTCGGCGCGTATGACGACAAGAACGGTGCAGTCTGCTCGGTACAGCGTATGTTCGACCTGCCCTACAACTGGAAACCGCAGGCGCAGGGCGGCATGATGCAGGCAGAATGCAGCGATGTGCTTTCCGCATTTTTCCGGCTGCTGCGTGAGAAAAAACGAAATTTGAAAAAAACAGCCGCAGGTACTTGCATTGATGCGGAAAATATGGTATAATAAAGGTAGTATGCGCACTGCTGCTGCGCAGAAGCCTGTCCAAATCAAAGAAAGGAGAATCCGCTGTACCGGCGGATTGGGAATACAATGATGAGATTCAGAAAAACAATGTGCGCGTTGCTCGCACTTACCTGCATGATGGCAGTTGGCTGTACGACAAAGGTAACGGAGAATCATAGCGATACCCCCACTGTGACTGCGCCGCCCGTGGACGAAACTGTGGAAAGCTATGAGGAAATCAAGACCTTTATGGGCGAATCAGCAAGCTTTGGCAATATGACCGTGACTGTCACAAAGGTGATGAATCCGGAGATTATTATGGAAAATTCCGGAAAGATGGCAGTTTTCTTTGAACTGACCATCAAAAACGACACAGAGGCAGCTGTGGAAACCAATTACCTGAACAACTTCGCACTGACAGTGGACGGTACATACTTCGAATCGCAGGAATGCTTCACTATCCCTGCAATGAAGAAGCTGTATGACGCAACCGGTGCAGAGGCATTCCAGACTGAAATTGCACCCGGCAGTTCCGTAACTGGTACACTTGCCGCAGAAGTTCCGCAGAATTTCAACGATTTGCACCTGCACTTCATCCCCAAGACCACTGACCGCGGCTCCCGCGTGACTGTGGAGCTGTCCAGGGATGATATGACACCTATGGAATAAGTCACAAATGCAATCAACAGTATGTCCGCCATTGGCGGACATATTTTTACCTCCGGCATTGTGCAGGATCACCATATTCTGTATATTGCCATTGTCTGAAACTAACAAAATATTGAAAAATTCTCCGTATACCGCCAAAGAACTTGACGGGACGTGGGGGATGTGCTATAATGTCAGCACACTAACAAATTGGAGGGGCTATGAGAAAGAAACATTCAATCGGATTTTCAGTCAGGATGCTCTCGAACCTTATTCAGCGCGAGGCAGACAATGCCATGCAGGAGCTGCTGGAGGGGCTGACGTTCAACCAGTGCCGGGTGCTTTGCTATCTTAGCCATCACAGCGAACGGGATGTATTCCAGCGCGAGCTGGAGGAGCGATTCAACATTCGCCGTTCTACGGTTACGCAGATGCTCCAGCTCATGGAGAAACGCGGACTGATTGAACGCGTAGCGGCGGAGCAGGATGCCCGACAGAAGCGGCTGCTGCTGACGGACAAAGGACGGGAGCTGCATGAGCGCGGAATGCAGTGCCTTGCGCAGTTCAATGCAAAGCTCTGCGAGGACATTGCAGACGAGGAGCTGGAGGCTTTTCAGAATACGCTGGAAAAGCTGATGGAAAACTTACAGCACATGACGGAATAGGAGGAAGGCTATATGTTGAAACGATTGCTGCAATGTGTGCGGCAGTACAAGCGCGATTCCATTCTCGCGCCCGTGATTATCAGCGGCGAGGTGCTGCTGGAAGTACTCATGCCATGGATTATGGCGAAAATTATTGATAATGGCATTACACCGGGGAATATGGAGTATATCTGGAAAATGGGACTGCTCCTGATTCTCTGCTGTGCGGCATCGCTTGCCTGCGGTGCGCTTGCCGGAAAATATGCCGCGTCCGCATCCACCGGACTCGGACGGAACATCCGCAAGGATTTGTACTACAATGTGCAGAATTTTTCGTTCCACAACATTGACAAATTCTCCACAGCCGGCATTGTTACACGTCTGACCACGGACGTAACGCGCATTCAGGAATCCTATCAGATGATTATCCGTACAGCCGTGCGCAGCCCGTTCATGCTCATCAGTTCTGTCGTGATGGCATTTACCATCAACTGGAAGCTGGCGTTTGTGTTCCTTGCTGCCATTCCGATTCTCGGCATCGGTCTGTATTTCATCATTACCCACGCACATCCGGTGTTTGAGCGCGTGTTCAAGACCTATGACAAGCTCAACCGCGTGGTGCAGGAAAATCTCTACGGCATCCGTGTGGTAAAGTCCTTTGTCCGTGAGGAGCATGAAACGAAGAAATTCAAAGAGGTTTCCGACTCGATTTATAAAGATTTCGTCTATGCAGAACGTCTGCTGGCATTCAACGGGCCGCTGATGCAGTTCTGTTCCTATGGCTGTATGCTTCTGATTTCGTGGTTCGGTGCACGGCTGATTGTTCTTGGCGGCGAAACGGCGATGACCACGGGCGAGCTGACTGGCATGTTCACTTATGTCATGCAGATTCTCATGAGCCTGATGATGCTGTCGATGATCATGGTAATGGTGACCATGTCCAAGGCATCTGCGGAGCGTATTGTAGAGCTGCTTGATGAAAAGCCGACCATCCGCAATCCGGAACATCCGGTGATGGAAGTGGAAAACGGCGAGATCGTATTCCGCAATGTTGAATTCAGCTATTCCGAAAAATCCGAAAAGCCTTGTCTTTCCAACATCAACCTGCACATCCATTCCGGTCAGACCATTGGCATCATCGGCGGTACAGGCAGTGCAAAATCAACGCTTGTCCAGATGATCCCGCGCCTGTACGATGTCACAAAGGGTGAAGTACTGGTCGGCGGACGGAATGTGCGCGAGTATGATCTGGAGGTTCTGCGCAACAGCGTGGCAATGGTATTGCAGAAAAATGTCCTGTTTTCTGGCACTGTCAAGGAAAACCTGCGCTGGGGCAATCCGGATGCAACCGATGAGGAGATGATTCACGCCTGCCGTCTTGCACAGGCGCATGACTTTATCATGGATTTTTCTGACGGCTACGACACCCACATTGAACAGGGCGGACGCAATGTATCCGGCGGTCAGAAGCAGAGACTGTGCATTGCAAGGGCACTGCTGAAGAAACCGAAAATCCTGATTCTGGACGATTCCACAAGCGCAGTGGATACCAAGACGGACACGCTCATCCGGAAGGCATTCCGCGAAGAAATTCCGGATACGACCAAGCTGATTATCGCACAGCGCGTTGCCTCCGTAGAGGATGCGGATCTGATTATTGTCATGGAGGACGGCAAAGTTGACGCAATCGGCACACATGCGCAGCTGCTGGAGAGCAACGAGATTTACAGGGAAGTTTACACATCACAGCTGAAGGGAGGGGATGACGATGCGAACACCGAACAATAACAGACCGCCCAAGGGCGCGAGAATGAAAGGTGCAGGGGCAAAGGATGGCAAGAAAACCATCAAACGGCTGCTGTCGTATCTGATGGCATATAAGTTTTCCATCTTTGCGATGCTGGTATGCATTATTGTCAGCTCCCTTGCCGGCGTTGTGGGCAATATGTTCCTGCGGACGCTCATTGACGACTATATCACCCCCCTCATGACGCAGGAAAATCCCGTATTCACCGGACTGCTGCAAGCATTGGCGACAATGGCAGTTGTCTATTTTCTGGGCATTCTCTCCACATGGTTCTGCAATTTCACCATGGTAACGGTATCGCAGGGTGTACAGAAAACCATCCGTGACGAGATGTTTGCCCATATGCAGACATTGCCGGTGCAGTATTTTGATACGCACACCCACGGCGAAATCATGAGCCATTACACCAACGACATTGACACACTGCGCCAGATGATTTCGCAGAGCATTCCGCAGATGATTTCCAGTGCCATCACAGTAGTGGCAGTATTCAGCGCGATGTGCGTAACAAGTCTGCCGATGACGGGCTTTGTGATTCTTACGGTCATTGGTATGATGGCGGTCACTGCATTCATTGGCGGCAGAAGCGGAAAATACTTCGTAGAACAGCAGAAATCCATCGGTCAGCTCAACGGCTATATTGAAGAAATGGTGGATGGACAGAAGGTTGTGCAGGTATTCTGCCATGAAGCGGCAGCAAAGGCAGATTTTGACAAATGCAATGACGAGCTTTTCCACAATGCCAAGCAGGCGCATACCTTTGCCAACATCCTCATGCCCATCATGGGCAACATGGGACACCTGCAATTTGCATTGCTTGCCATGTTCGGCGGATTCCTTGCCATCAGCGGCATTTCTCCGGGGCTGACGCTTGGCAGCATCGTGTCCTTTCTGCAATTGAGCAAGAGCTTCAATATGCCCATCACGCAGATTTCGCAGCAAATCAATTCCATTGTCATGGCACTTGCCGGTGCAGAGCGTATATTTGCGCTGCTGGACGTACAATCCGAGGCGGATGATGGGTATGTAACGCTGGTCAATGCGGAATACAATGCCAACGGCGAGCTGATGGAAGCGCAGTCGCGCACAGGTATCTGGGCATGGAAGCATCCGCACAAGGATGGCACAGTCACCTACACGCTCCTGCGTGGTGATGTGCGCATGAACGAGGTAGATTTTGCCTATGTTCCGGATAAACTGGTACTCCATGACATTAGTCTGTATGCAGAACCGGGACAGAAAGTAGCCTTTGTCGGTGCAACGGGTGCCGGCAAGACGACCATCACGAATCTGATTAACCGGTTCTATGACATTGCAGATGGAAAAATCCGTTATGACGACATCAACATCAACAAAATCAAAAAAAGCGACCTGCGCCACAGTCTGGGTGTTGTTTTGCAGGATGTCAACCTGTTCACGGGTACTGTGATGGAAAACATCCGTTACGGCAGACTTGATGCCACGGATGAAGAATGCATTGCAGCGGCAAAGCTTGCCAATGCGCATGGATTTATCGAGATGCTGCCGGAGAAATACAACACCGTACTGGAGGGTGATGGTTCAGGGCTTTCACAGGGACAGCGGCAATTGATTTCGATTGCAAGAGCAGCCGTAGCCGACCCGCCGGTAATGATTCTGGATGAAGCGACATCGAGCATTGACACGCGTACCGAGGCACTGGTACAGCGCGGCATGGATGGATTGATGAAAGGGAGAACGGTATTTGTCATTGCCCATCGTCTGTCCACGGTACAGAATTCGGATGTGATCATGGTACTTGACCACGGGCATATTATTGAAAAGGGCACACACGACCAACTCATTGCTCAAAAGGGAAATTACTATCGCTTGTATACTGGCGCATTTGAACTGGATTGACGCGGAGGATGCGCAGTGCTGGCGATGTGTTGTTAGGCTTAGTGTCAACACGACCTAATAAAGGACACAAAAAAACCACCGTACTCCTCAGAATACGGTGGTTTTGTGTTTGCAGTAAACTCTCGCTTATTCAGCCTTGGGAGCCTCTACAGGACATGCAGCTGCACATGCGCCGCAATCCAGACATGCGTCTGCGTCGATTACATACTTGTCATCACCAGCAGAGATTGCGCTTACCGGGCACTCAGCCTCACATGCGCCGCAGCTGATGCAAGCATCTGTAATTGTATATGCCATAACCTTTCACACCTCCGAATATGTATTTGAGAATACCTTGCGGATTCTACTATTACTATTCTAACATATTTTCAGAAAAAATCAAGTGTTTTCACCAAAAAATATTCACTTTCTGCAAAAAAAGAATCTTTCATATGAGATTTCGCCTACATTCAGCGTTTTTTCGCCTGCCGTATCGCCGCTTTCAGGCACTGCGCGGTACTTTGCCGGAAATGTGCTCAAAAACTCGTGTTTTTATTAGTTTTGCACATATCAGAATGGGATAAAGCGTTATTTTTGTGTAAACTAATTGATAAAAGCTTGACAGGGAGTGGGGTTTCCTGTTATAATATAAGATGGATAATACCGCACAAAGACCATCTGCGGCTGAGTACATCCGTGCGGCATTGCCTCTGCACTCTGAAACTATGTAAAATCTGCATATTCCGCAGAAAGAAAGGCGGAGATTGTTTGAAGAACCAATATAAATCCATGCGGTTTCTGGGCGTATTCCTTGCCGCATGTCTTGCAGTGCCATATATTCCGCACCCCGTTCCTGCTGCTGCCGTAAATGAAGCAGCAGTGCAGACTGTGGAGGATGCGCCGCTTTTTGTGGCACAGAAAAGCTATGGTACATATTACGATACCTATGCCGGAGCGCATCGCCCTGCCTGCGACATTATGGTGCAAGGTCATGCCTATACGCAGCTGACATCTGATACACTGGATGCCGTGTCCGTGGGCAGCTATGGCGAACAGTACGGCGAGGAAGCACGAAACAATATTCTCATCTGGAATGCCGCGGACGGCAGCGTCAGCTATCGTGTGGATGTTCCCGAAACAGGCGTGTACTGCATGGAGCTTTCCTACCTGCCCATCCCCTCCCATATGGCAGATGTGGAATTGAGCATCCGCATTGACGGGGAAATTCCCTACGATACCGCGTCACGCGCAACGCTCAACAAGGTCTATGTCAATGACGGGGAACTGCGCTATGACAGCAAGGGCAACCAGATGCGCCCCTCCCAGAAACAGACCGGAAAATGGTGCAATACCCTCCTGAAAGATGTGGACGGGCTGTTCAATGACCCCCTCATTTTCTATCTGGAGGAGGGAACGCATACTGTAACGCTGGACATTGTCAAGGGCTATTTTGCACTGGAATACTTCAAATTCTGCAACCCTGCACCACTGCCCACCTATGAAGCCTATGCCGGACAGGTGGAAGCTGCAGTGGATAGGGACAATACCCCCTCCACGCTCCTGCGCATTGAGGGAGAGGATGCAGTTTACAAAAGTGCTGCCACACTCTACCCGACCACGGACAATGCAAGCTACCTTGCATCCCCGTCCAATCCTGCAAAGACGGTGTACAATACCATCGGCAAGGACAACTGGACAAAGGCATTGCAGACCATCACATGGGAAATTCCTGCACAGCCGGAGGATGGATGGTACAAAATTGGTCTGAAAGCACGGCAGTCCACTATGCGCGGATTCTATTCCAACCGCCGCATGTATGTTGACGGCGAGGTGCTCTGCGAGGAGATGAACCAGCTCAAATGCCATTACGATACCGACTGGCAGGTGATCACACCGCAGACAGCGGATGGCGAGGCATTGTATGTCTACCTTACAGGCGGACAGCCCCACACCGTTTCGCTGGAGGTAATCCCCGGCGAAATCGGCGAATCCATGCGCGTACTCGATGACGCGGTACTGGAGATCAACACCTATTACCGCAAGCTCCTGATGATTACAGGCCCCAATCCCGACCAGTATACGGACTACTATGTCCATGAAAAAATACCGGAGCTGCTCGATACATTCCAGCGGCTTTCGGATGACCTCAAACGCATCCGGCAGGACATTGAAACGCTTGCAGGCTCGAAAGGCTCGGAGGCTGCCGCATTGGAGCGTATGTATCTGGTGCTTGACAGCTGCGTGGAAGAGCCGATAAAGATCCCGCGCTACCAATCCCAGCTCAAGGACAATATCACTGCATTGTCGGCGTGGATGCACGATTACCGCGGTCAGCCCCTTGAAGTGGATTATCTGGAAATTGCCTCTGCCGACCGTGAATTCAGTTCCGTCAAGGAACAGCTGCTCCCGTCACTGCAATACGGCTGGCAGCGGTTCTACAGCTCCTTCTTCGAAGATTATACCACCCTCACCGAGGACACGGGAGAAGAAGCCATCAATGTCTGGGTAAGCCTTGGCAGAGATCAGGCACTTGTTGTCAAATCCCTCGTGGATTCGGAATTTGCGCCGGAGCATGATGCCAATATTGCTGTGAATCTCGTAGTCGGCGGTGTTGTGGAAGCAACGCTTGCCGGAAAAGGGCCGGATGTGGCACTTTATCTTGGCGGTGAATTCCCCGTGAACCTTGCCGCAAGAAATCTGCTGGTTGATTTGACGGAATTTGACGATTATGACGAAGTGGCAGAACGCTTTCATGAGCAGGCAACGGTTGCCTACCAGTATGACGGCGGTGTGTACGGCGTACCGCTGACGCAGAGCTGGGCAATGCAGTTCTACCGCAAGGACATCCTCTCCGAGCTTGGCTATGCCGCACCGCCGGAAACATGGGAGGACATCATTGATATGCTGCCGGCATTGCAGCGCAATTACATGTATGTCGGACTTGTTCTGCCTGCGGCGAATGTGTCCGCAGCGACCGAATCCGGACATACCTTCGCATCCCTCCTTTTGCAGCAGGGAATGCACTACTACAATCCCATGCAGACCGCAACCACCTTTGACAGCGTAGAGGCGGTGCAGGCATTTGAACAGTGGACGGATCTGTACACAAAATACGGCTTTGAGCAGTCCTATGACGCATTCAGCCGTTTCCGCACGGGCGAATATCCCATCGTGGTATCCGATTACTCGTTCTTCAATCAGCTCACAGTTGCGTCACCGGAAATCAAGGGACTGTGGGATTTTACCATGATTCCCGGCACAATGCGCGAGGACGGCAGTATTTCCCATGCCGTCAATTCCACCTCGTCCGGCGCGGTCATCTTTGACAAGTGCAAGGACAAGGAGGGCGCGTGGGAATTCCTCAAATGGTTCACCTCTGCCGAAGTTCAGACGGAATTTGGCACGCAGATCGAGGGACTCCTCGGTCAGCTCGGTCGGTATACACCGGCAAATACCCAAGCACTGCAACAGCTGTCGTGGTCGAAAAAAGAGCAGGAAACCCTGCTCGCCGCGCACAGTGAATTGCAGGAAATCCCGATTATTCCGGCATCCTATGCCGTGACGCGCAATATTGTGAACGCATTCCGTGAAACGGTCAACGAACACGAGAATCCCCGTGATACGCTGCTCTGGTACAACCGTGACATTAACACGGAAATTACAAGGAAACGCGAAAATCTCGGACTTGCTGCCGATCCGCAGAATCCCTGAGGGCATTGGCATGAAACGAACAACGAAAGGAGGGCTTTGCGTGGCGCAAACTGAAACCAGAAAGCGCACAAGGGCTGAAAAACGGAAACAACTCTGGACGCAGGTGAAGCAGAATAAAGAATGCTATCTGATGCTGCTGCCGTTCATGACGATTTTCTTCATTTTTACCATTGTCCCCGTGCTGATGTCCCTGCCCATGGGCTTTACGGATTTTGATATGGCACAGCTCCCGAAATTTGTCGGACTTTCCAACTACACCACGCTCTTTCTCAATGACAGCATTTTCATCCAGTCCATCCGCGTGACGCTGATTTTCGCCATTTTCACAGGCCCGCTGAGCTATGTGCTCTGTTTTCTGCTGGCATGGCTCATCAATGAACTGCACCCGAAGCTCAAAACCATCTTTACCCTGATTTTCTACGCACCGTCCATGGCGAATGTCTACACCGTCTGGCAGCTCATTTTCAGCGGCGATGCCTACGGCTATCTCAATTCCGTCCTGCTCAATCTCGGCATCATCACCGCCCCCATCCAGTGGCTCACGGACGGAAGATATATCCTCGGTGTCACCATTGTGGTACAGCTCTGGCTGTCCCTCGGTGCAGGCTTTCTCTCCCTGCGCGCAGGGTTCCAGAACATCGACCGTTCCCAGTACGAAGCCGGCGCAATCGAGGGCATCCGCAACCGCTGGCAGGAGTTGATTTACATTACCATTCCCTCTATGGGGCCGCAGCTGATGTTTGCCGCAGTCATGCAGATCGTCAGCTCCTTCACTGCCGGTACGGTTGCACAGAGCCTTGTGGGATTTCCCAGTACCGATTACAAGGCGCATACCATTATGACACATGCCTATGACTACGGCTGGGTACGCTTTGAAATGGGATATGCCTCTGCCATCTGTATGGTACTGTTCGTGGCGATGTTCCTTGTCAATAAACTCATTGCCAAGGTACTGGGCAAATACATGGATTAAGGAGGCTGAAGCATGACCGATACCAAAAAACTCAAAGCCTCCAGCCGACAGGCAGGCAGAAAAATCGGTGGAACAATCGGCATTTTCCTGTTCCTCCTGTTCCTTGGCACATTCATGGCACTGCCGATTTATCTGGCGTGTATCATGTCCATCAAGCCCGTGCACGAGCTGTTCATTTTTCCGCCCAAGCTCTATGTCATTGACCCGACGCTGGACAATTTCAAGGACATGTTCGCC
The DNA here is from genome assembly GCA_015066845.1 of Ruminococcus sp. Classification (GTDB taxonomy): domain Bacteria; phylum Bacillota; class Clostridia; order Oscillospirales; family Ruminococcaceae; genus UBA3855. The sequence goes on from SVNO01000030.1 coordinate 21,287, forward strand.
ACCCTCTCCGATATGTGGGTACCGTTCTCACGCTATGTATTCAACAGCGTGTTCGTCACCGTATGTGTGACTGCTGCACAGTGCATTTTCGCCTCCATGGCAGCATTTGTACTGGCAAAATGTAAATTCCCCGGTGATAAATTCCTCAACAGCCTGATTGTCGTTTCCCTGCTCTACCAGAGCAATGTCATTTATATCATGCAGTACATCGTCATGGCGACATTGGGGTTGATCAACAATCCTCTGGCACTGATTCTGCCCTCCGTGGCATCCCCCATGTGCCTGTACCTCATGCGCCAGTCCATGACCACCATTCCTGACGCGATGATTGAAGCGGCAAAGGTGGACGGTGCGAATCTGTTCACCATCTGCTGGAAAATTGTCATGCCCAACCAGAAACCTGCGCTGATGACAATGATCATCTTCGCATTTCAGGCGGCATGGAATTTACAGGGTGGTACGCTTGTCTATTCTGAATCGCTCAAAACCCTGCCCACCGTTGTGCAGCAGGCAGCTGCCTCCGGACTTGCAAGAGCCGGTGTGGCAATGGCGGCGGCAGTATTCATGCTCATTCCGCCGATTGTGATTTTCATGCTTGCCCAGAAAAATGTCATTGAAACAATGGCACATTCCGGCATCAAGGACTAAGAAAGGGGAGTGCCTATGAAGCGAAATCTGAACAAGCTTGCGGCAGCTGCCCTTGCTGCGGTACTTTCCGCGGCAGCCTGTCCGTTCCTTGCCGCGTCTGCGGAGGAACATTATGATGTGTACAATTACGACCGCTGGAACGAAGCCATCCCCTCGCAGGCAGGCTATCTGGCAGACCGTTCCGTGTCGGGCGAGGCGTTGGGCGTGGGGGATTTTTCCTCGCCGAGCGATATTTTCCGCGATGCTGACGACTGTTTTTACCTGACCGATACCGGCAACAACCGGCTTGTCCTGATGGACAGCGCGTTGACGCAGGCAACGGTACTGGAGGAATTCACTTTGCCCGATGGCAGTATCACCACGCTGCGGAAACCGGAGGGCGTGTACGTTTCGCCGGAAACACAGCTGATTTATATCGCAGATACGGGAAATTCCCGTGTGATCGTCTGCGATGGCGAGGGTAATGTCACGCTGACCATCACCAAGCCAGAATCGGAGCTGTTCGATTCGGAACTGACATTCCTGCCCAAACGCGTCCTTGCCGATAAGGCAGGCAATGTCTATGTCGTGCTGGGCAATATCACCACGGGCGCGGCAATGTTCGGCAAGGATGGCGAATTCAAGGGCTTTTACGGTGCAAATACGGTGGAGCAGACTTCCGAGGTCATTGCCAATTATTTCTGGAAGCTCCTTGCCACCGATGCCATGCGCGCGCGTACAGCGCGTACTGTGCCGACCGGCATTACCAGCTTTGACCTTGACGATGAGGGCTTTATCTATACCTGCACCCAATCCACCTCCCAGAAAACGGATACCGTAAAAAAGCTCAATCCTGCGGGAAAAAATCTGTTTACCAGTCTGGAAACCACATGGGGCGACTATGAATCGCTCTATGATGTCAACACAAGCCAAAGCTACCAGTCCATGCTCTGCGATATTGAAATCGGCGATGACGGCAGCATCAACTGCCTTGACCTGACCGCTGGCAGAATTTTCCAGTACGACAAGGAGGGCAACCTCCTGTTCATCTTCGGCAGTACCTCCGACCAGCTCGGCGGCTTTTCGCAGGTGGCTGCAATCGAATCCATCGGCAGCACGATTTATGTTGTCGATGCGCAAAAAAACTATATCACCGTATTCGAGGAAACGGATTTCGGCAATATTGTGCACGAAGCGACAGACCTCTACAATGCCGGTTATTATGCGGAGGCACTCGAACCGTGGTACAAGGTTCTGCAATATGACGGCAATTACCGCCGCGCCTTCATCGGCATTTCTGCCGCCCTGCTCGTAGAGGGGGATTATGAGGGTTCGATGAAATATGCAAGGCTTGCTGAATCCAGCTATCGCTATAACCGCGCATTTGAGGGCTGGCGCACGGAATTCATCAGTGCCAATATAGATCAATTCACCTTTGCCGCTGTGGTACTTGCCGCGGCAGGTGTGGGGCTGCATTTCTGGCTGAAGAAGCGGAAACGCTCCAAAGGAAAGGAGGGCGAAACATCATGATGGACCTGACAAACCGCCAATGGCTGAAATATGCCGTGATGCATCCCTTTGAGGGCTTTGAGGATATGCGCTGGAAAAAGGCAGGCTCCATCCGCTATTCCATTGTCATCGTCCTGCTCTGGTTTGTTGCCGCTGTGTTCTATAACCGGCTCTACGGCTTTCAGTTCTACGCATCCCCCGACAAGCTGTTCAACGTCATTCCCTACATTGTCCGTACCATCGTCCTGTTTCTGACATGGGTGGTCGGCAACTGGGCAGTCTGTACATTGCTGGAGGGCGAGGGGACAATGCGCAATATTTTCATCTACAGTGCCTATGCCCTCGTGCCCTATGTGGCAAGCCTTTTCATCGGTGTCCTGCTTTCCCATGTGCTGATTCGGGATGAAGCGGTTTTCATTGATACAGTGTACATTCTCGGACTCGGCTGGTCGGCGGTTCTGGTATTTTCAGCCATCCGTGCCGTGCACCAGTATTCTTTCCTGAAAACCATCGGCGCAATTATTCTGACAATTGCTGCCATGCTGATTATGCTGTTCCTGCTTGTGCTGCTGCTTTCACTGCTCCAGCAGGTCTATGTATTTGTCTATTCCATCTATACCGAGCTTGCCTATCGGGTGAAAGTCTAAGGAGGCGGTGAAAGTATGCAGATATTGAAAAAAGGACGTATTTTCGCAGTTTGCCTCGCTGCAATGCTTGCACCCACGGGCAGTATGGCAGTCTTTGCAGACACGCAGGAATCCGCTGCGGTGCAGCAGGAGGATGCCGAAACGGATACCGGCAGCCGCGTATCCCTTGCAGAGGCAGTGGAAGAACCGGAAGTGACCGCAGAAACGGCAAAGCAGTACATGCAGTCCCTTGGAACGCAGGACGGCTGCGCGGTGTTTCTGCGCCGTAAGGAGTATAAAAAAGACATCAAGGCAGAATTTGCCGCACAGGTCGGCAAGCTCTATGCCGATGAGGATGCCGCGGAGGATGCGGCAGATGTGGTACTTGACCAGCTTCGTCATGCGGAGCTTGTGCTGCTTGATGAGAGAACCGGCAAGGTGCTTGCCGCCTGCGAGGAAATTGCAGATGCCGCCTATCTCAGCGAAGCCGGCAGGTATTTCGTCAGACTCAATGACGCGTTGACGCGCGTAGAAGCTGTCCGTTTCCGTGTATCCACACTGGACAGCCCCTACCTGTTCCTGTCAAAGGACAAAAAAACGCTGGAGCTGTACACGCAGGATTATGCGCAGGTACAGGCAGTCATGCAGCTTGTGCAAAAGGATGCGCAGCAATGTCTGTACCGCAGCAGCGATGGCTGGCAGGCATTCCTCAGCGCACAGCAGGATGAAGCGTGGGCATGTGTCAGACAGATCGCAAAGAATGACGCACTTGCCCTGTATGCAGATTCCTACACGGGCGTGATTGCCTTGGAGAACCTCGAAAATGGCTATATATGGTGGTCAACGCCGCTTGGTGCAAACCGCGACCGCAATGCCACCCCCTTGCTTTCCGCACAGCTCCAGTCCTCACTGATGGTGCAGTACGGCGATACCAATTCCCTGTCCACAACTAATGTCCGTTCCCATGGCGGGGCGCAGCTGAAAGTGAAAGAGCTGACCGATGGCGTGGAAATCCGCTATACGTTTGAAGATTCCGGCATTACCGTGCCCGTGCGCTATACGCTCGGTGACGTGTATCTGGAGGCTTCTGTGGAATGTGCAGACATTGTGGAAACACAGCTTGAAAAGGGCAGATCCCTCACGGAGCTGACCGTGCTCGGCAGCTTTGGGGCAGGGGCAGCCGATGAGGAGGGCTATTTCGTCTTGCCGGATGGATGCGGTGCATTGGTGGAATTCAACAACGGCAAGACCGATGCCGCAGCTTACCGGCAGCCTTTCTATGGCAGGGATATTACCGCGATTTTAAGCAGAAAACCGGCATTGACCGAAACCCTCCTCATGCCAGTATACGGCATTGTCAAGCAGGACAATGCACTGGCAGTTGTGATTACACAGGGAGATGGCTCTGCCATGCTCAATGCAAGCGTCAGTGAGCAGTCCATGAGCAGTTATAATTTCTGTTATCCCTCGTTCGTCCTGCGCGGCACGGATACCTATCTGATGGCAGGCAGCAGCGGCGGCAAGGTGACTGTGTTCGAGGACGGCGCAATCAAAACCGACCGTGTGAGCCTGCGCTATTATCCGATTGCAGAGAAAAATGCGGATTATATGGACATTGCAGAGATTTACCGCGGCTATCTGACCGAGGATGCCGGCGTATCTGCGAAAGCACAGCCGGATACGACCACGCTCTGCCTTGACCTTTACGGCGGCACGATGAAAAAACGCTCCATCCTCGGCATCCCCGTTACCATGAAAACCAGTATGACCAGTTTTGCACAGGCACAGGAGATCATCACAGGTTTTGCAGAATACGGGGTGGAGGATATGGCAGTCGTTTACCATAACTGGACAAATGACGGCATTTCCGGCAAAGTCGATGACAGCGCGAAGCCTGCCGGCATTCTCGGCGGCAGCGGTGCATTCGGAACGCTGACGGATTATATGGAAGAACAGGGATTTTCTCTCTATCCTGCCGTGAACAACAAGGAATTCAGATCCGGCGGCGGCTACCATGTCTTTACCGATACTGCCATCCGCATTTCCGGCTCGTATTCGCGCCAGATACGCTACAATCTTGCCTATGGTGTACAGGATATGTCCGCATCTACGCGATCTCTGCTTTCTCCCGCAGTGTTCGGGAAGCTGTACCGCACACTGGCACAGCGCAGCAGCAAGATCGG
>SVNO01000098.1 GCA_015066845.1 Ruminococcus sp.
CTGTCTGTCGAAAAACCTAAAATCAAACGCGGAGCGATAGCTCCGCACAAGGGGTTCGGGGACGAAGTCCCCGAAAAATAGCCCCTCCCCCTTTGGGGGAGGGGTTGGGGTGGGGGCAGTTACAGGGGTGCCAACCCCAGAAAAAGACTTTTTCTACAAGCTGAAATCCCCTGCATTGCAGGGGATTTTTGCATCTATTGACAAAAACTACCTTGTATGGTATAATGGCAAGTATAACACTATACGGAGCTATCACCATGAATTTCTATGAAAATCGCCGCACATCCTTTGAGGAGAATTCAACTGCATCCGGATCGCCCATCTGTTTTTATGCAGATTTCTCCCATTTTCTTTCCAAAATACGCAATGATGACAAATTGATGAAAATTGGTTGATATGTAGAAAATATTCAAAAATCCCTTGCATTTCTGTGCGGAATATGGTATACTAAAGTAAAGAAAGTACATGTATATGTATGCCCGAAGAGGGGAGGAGGCTTGTATTATGAAAATGCAATTTATCGGTGCAGCCCATGAAGTAACCGGAAGCTGTACCTATCTTGAAATCTCCGGAAAAAAGCTCCTTGTGGATTTCGGTATGGAGCAAGGCCGCGATATTTACGAAAATGCGCGAATTCCCTGTGCGCCGGCGGATATTGACTATGTTTTATTGACTCATGCACATATTGACCATTCCGGTCTGCTGCCGCTGCTGTATGCAGGCGGTTTCACCGGTGAAATTCATACCACACAGGCAACTGCAAACCTTTGCAGCATTATGCTCCGCGACAGTGCCCATATTCAGGAATTTGAAGCACAGTGGCGCAACCGCAAGGCGCAGCGCAAGGGCGAGGAGCCTTACGAGCCGCTGTATACCATGCAGGATGCACTTGGTGCCATCGGTCTGATGTGTCCGCATAAATATGACGTGCAGTTCCCCCTCTGCGAGGGTGTCAAGGTGCGATTTGTGGACGCAGGACATCTCCTTGGCTCAGCAAGCATTGAAATCTGGGCAACGGAAGGGGAGGAAACACGCAAACTCGTGTTCTCCGGCGACATCGGTAATATCAACCAGCCCCTCCTGCGCGACCCGATTTTCATCGAGGACGCAGACTATGTGGTGATGGAGTCCACCTACGGCGACCGTACCCACGAACGCCCCAAGGACTATGTCAAAGCCTTTGCGGACATCATCCAGCGTACCTTTGACCGCGGCGGCAGTGTGATTATTCCCTCCTTTGCTGTGGGACGTTCGCAGGAATTGCTCTATTTCCTGCGCCAGATTAAGGAACAGGGGCTTGTAAAGGGGCATGACGGCTTCCCTGTGTATATGGACAGTCCGCTTGCCATTGAAGCGACTACCGTGTTCCTGAGCAACCAGCACAGCTGTTATGATGAAGAAGCTATCAGTTTTGTCAAAGCCGGCATCAATCCCCTTGCATTTCCGGGGCTGATTACCGCTACTTCTGCGGATGAATCCCGTGCCATCAACTTTGACAACCGCTGCAAAATTATCATCTCCGCATCCGGTATGTGCGAAGCCGGACGCATCAAGCACCATCTCAAGCATAACCTCTGGCAGAGTGCCAATACCATTCTCTTTGTCGGCTACCAGTCCTACGGTACACTCGGACGTTCCCTCGTGGAGGGCGCGACAACGGCAAAGCTCTTCGGGGAAACCATTAAGGTTGCTGCCGAAATCTGCCAGCTTCCCGGTATCAGCGGTCATGCGGATTTAGATGGGCTGACGAAGTGGGTAACAAATATTCAGGGAATCAAGCGCGTGTTCGTCGTACACGGCGAGAGCGATACAACTGATGCCTTTACCGCACATCTGCAAAATAAATATGCACTGAATGCCTACGCGCCCTACAGCGGCACGGAATTCGACATTCTGACCAATACACTGACCTATGAGGCAGAGCCGAAGCGCATTGAGCGCAAATCTGCCGCAAAGGGTGGAAATCCTGTATACCAGCGTCTGCTCGCTGTGCTTGACAGGCTGACAAAACTCATTCACCGCAGTACCGGCAGAACCAACAAGGACGTTGCCAGACTGACGGACCAACTGACAGAAATCTGCAATAAATGGGAAAAATAAGGGGTTCCCGCGCAGCATGGAGGTAGTCGAAAACAAAATGAAATATATCTCAATTTTAGGCGATTCCATTAGTACTTTGAAGGGATACCTGCCATCCTACTGCAAATCGTATTATATGCAGAATCCGGCGGCGGATTGCTCCGGTATCTCCCATCCGTGGGATACTTGGTGGATACAGGTGATTTCCGCGCTGCACGGCGAGTTGTGCGTCAACAATTCGTATTCCGGCAGCCTTGTCTGCGGCATGGATTTCCCGTCTGCAACGCATCTGCTGCGCTGCAACGAGCTGCACTGCAGTGCCGGCTCCTACTGGTATGCCATGGAGCGCGGCATTATCAGACGCACCTTGTCCACTTCGCTGATTATGCCCGATATGATTATTGTGTTTCTGGGGGCAAATGACTGGATTTTCCATTCTGCCATTGATGAAGAAACCGAGCAGAAGATGAATTTCCGCTTTGCATATCGGCAGGTACTTGAAAAGCTGCAGCGGCGTTATCCCGATGCAGTCATCCTCTGTACAACGCTCTTTCAAAAGGAATCTGTAATCGCCAATCCTCGCCATCCGCTTGCCGCTTACAATCAGGTGATTCGTGAGATGGCAGCAGAGCAGGGATGCTTGCTTGCGGATATCGCCCAATATGCAGAAGAAATTGAAACAATAGACGGCATTCATCCGACCTATCAGGGAATGCACACCATTTATGAGCTGTGGCTCAGAAGTACGGCGCAGTATAACCTGACGGACTAATTCCGCAAAAAATACCCCCTCCGGACGCACTTCCGGAGAGGGTTCTGCCTTATCACATTTTATTTGCCCGATGGTATCCAGCAATCTGCCGCATACCGAAAGGGGATTACTTTACATACTTATTCTTGAGTGCCTGACTGTAGGAAAAATAGGTGTTGTCCATACAGGTATATGCAACCTGGTCGCCCCAGCTATGATAATAGCCTGCGCGGAAGAAGGTTACGTAAATCGGGAGTGTTGTTCCCTTGGCAAGTACCTCGTTTACTGCATTCTGGCAGGATTCTGTAGGTGTGGTAGAAGCCACCTTGCTTGCAGTAGAAAACTGGTTTTTCTGATAAATGACACCCTCAACTGTGAGGTTGGATGTCAGCATACGGTTGATGACCAGACTTGCAACAGCCTTCTGGCATTCGTAGCTTTCGCCCTTAGCCTCCAGTGTTACCAGTGCAGCCAGCATGGTTGCTTCGCTTTCGGTCAGGGAAACGATGTTTCCAGTCAGCCCGTCCGAAGGCGCAGTGGGCTTGATTTCCTCAGGCTGTTCAGTGCCGGAGATAGTGTCCTTGCCCATAAACTCATTAAAGCTTACAGTACCGCCCGTGCCCAGATAGGACGCGTAGGACATAATGTAGGATGCGTCGCCGGCGTTGACGTAACCGTCCTCATTGACATCTGCACTGAACATCTGGTTGTCAGTGAATGTACCGGTTTCCGCAAAAGCGAGATGTGCAGCCTCTGTGAGGATGCTTGCAGCATCCATTGCATCGACATAGCCGTTCAAATCCACGTCGCCGATCAGACTGTTGTTTGCAGCCTCAGCTGTGATCATTCCGGACATTGCGATGGACATGATGCAGCAGCCATTTACAAGTACAGCAGAGATTTTCTTAAACATGGGATAATTCCTTTCTTGTGCGATTCATTGGCATTGCTAACATGATAGCACAAATGGAAAGGAATTGCAAGCTTTTTCAGGAGTTTTTTTTATTTTTCAGTGATATGAACGATATTTTCAGAGCTTTTCCAGAAGAAGTTTGGGCAATTCGATTCATATTTTCACATTTTAACTATTGTATTTTCATATTTCGTTCATAATTCATTTTTTGCCCATTTTACTTCATATTATGACATATGTATGAATTCGACAAAATTCGGCATTGGTGGTTTTGCATAGTAACGGACTAAAAATACGCATTTTGTCCACCAAATCTACAAATTGTGGGTTGCATTTTAACATCTCTCATATTATAATGTTAATAACAGTTTGTTAATTCTTTGAACACTTCTTATCTATAAAAAGGGGGGCATTTCACATGAACACAAAAAGACTGACAGCAGCCTTAACAGCACTGACATGCTGTGCAGGAATGCTGGGCATGATGTCGGCAGGCACTATGCAGACGTATGCAGCAGAGGCTGTATACAACCACTTTGAGGAAAGCTACGAGGGCTGGCACGGCAGCACAATGGATGTGCAGGTTGACGCTGTGGACGGCGCAGGCTTTGCAGG
>SVNO01000031.1 GCA_015066845.1 Ruminococcus sp.
GGCTTAAAGAGATTTCGCGCACTGCGGTGCGCGACCAGAGGGCGTTGCCCTCTGGACACCCACGAGCTTTTTGAAAAAAGCTCGACCAAAAACTTTTCCATTGCCTCCGGCATAAGAGAATAGTTTTTCGACAAGCTGAACTCCCCCTTGAAATCCATCAAGGGGGAGTTGTACTGTCAATTTATGCAGCCACATCCTGCAGCTGCTCAATTTCTTCCGCGAGGTTTTCGGGGAATTCCTCATGCGTAAACAGATTCTCTTCAAATACCAGAATGTGATAATACTCGAAAATGCGCTCATCATGGGTTTTTTGCAGAATCGGGGCATTGTACAGCGTCAGATTATAGTATTCATCCTCCGTCAGCAGCAGGAAATAATTCTCCTGCCCCAACTGGTCATAATACCAGCTGTCACTGCTCTGATAACTATATTCCCAGACACCCTCTCCATCCACTATCACATTGCGGCATTTTACCGCAGAATCCGAAATGACTGTGATGGAATTGGCGTTCCAGAACGTTGCATAGCCATAGGTCAATCCGCTGTTCTCCAGTTCGTCCGCCAGACGATAGAGCATCGTTTCCTTGTGTCCGTCCGCCGGCATGTGCAGGATCGTGGTGGCATTGACCATACAGCCAATCACGACCGGTATCATTGCCATTATCGCAAGACGGGACAGCTCCACACGACCTGCCGCCCAGCGTACAACACCAAGAGAAGTCAGCGTTGCCATTGCCACAATGGGCGAGAGCCGCCAGTTTGCAGAAGAAAGCAAACCGCAGACATAGCCGAACATGATCAGCAGGAGCATACACCAGTACGTCAGCAGCAGCAGACGCAGCTTTTTGTCCTCGATCCGTGCATAATTGCAAAGACCAATCAGCGGGAGCACAAGCAGGATGATGCCATTGAGCACGATCAGCAGATTGCCGATGCTCTTCATGCTCATGAAATTATCAGCGATACCCACGTCCACACCGAGCAGCGTCAGCCAGTGCATCGGGAATTTCTTCAGATTGTCCATCCATTCGCTGATGTCGGAGTAGGTGGAGTACGCGTTTGCATAATCCGCTGTCATTCCCTTTGTCAACATAGATGTCAACAGGTAGCCAAGTACCATGCACACTGCCATGACCATTAACAGGAGCAATGTCCGGCGGTTTTCCTTGCAGAACAGGGAATCACCGGTATCCAGAAAACGTTCCAGAAATACTGCTGCGAGCAGGGGGAGCGCGAAAATGGTCAGACCATTGAGCTGGTTCATGCCGCCAAAGAAAAACCATACGCCAATCAGCACCATGAACAGGCACATTTTGCGCATATTCGGCTTTTCCGCATTGCTGCGCATGAAACGGAACGCAAGCCCAAGCCCCACAAAGAGGCAGAGTACGCCGATGCTGTAGTAGATGGTGTGCCCCCAGAAAATTTCACGGAGCTTTTCACTGCCGGACAGTACCATCAATTGCACGAATACGCACAGGGAGATCCATTTCCATGACCAGTTCATGCCGCGCGCGCAGAAGATGAATGCCGCGGTGAACAGCAGGAAGAATCCAAGCATTCCCAGTACATGCGTTGTCATGGACACGCCGAACAGGGGAATCAATGCAGTCATCAGCAGACTGGTATTGAATGGCAGGAAGCAGGCATAATGGAATTCCGGATTGAACAGACTGCCTGCGTCATAGGATGCCTGCGCCCACATCAGGGTATCGGTCGTATCTGCATGGAAATAGGTGCGGGAGGGGAAAAGCACATAATATGCCACAATCAGTACGGCAGCAGCAAGAAGTGCTATCCAGCTGTAATCGCAGAAGAAACCTGCCACAGCATCATAAATGCAGCTGAGCACTGCACGTTTTGGTGCAGGTGCGTCCGGCTCTGCGGATTCTGCATCCGGCTCTGCGGATACTGCATCCGGCTCTGCGGACACTGCATCCGGCTCTATGGATACTGCATCCGGCTCTGCGGACACTGCATCCGGCTCTATGGACACTGCATCCTGCTCTATGGGCACTGCATCCGGCTCTATGGACACTGCATCCGCTGTCGGTGCGGTTTCCGGCAGTACGGACGGTGTTTCCTCATATTCCAGATGTTTTTCATCCATTATTTCTGTTCCTCTTTTGCGGTTTCGTGGTATTCCTTCTCCGTGTTTACGTTCCAGATATTGGTCTTATCCGCAGTACCGGAGAGAATATTTTTGACAGCTTCAAAGGATGTTGCCATGGAATGGTCCATATTATTGTAACGGTGCTGACCGTTTCTGCCGACACAGTAGAGGTTGCCGAATTTGTTGAGGTAGGCAATGAGCGTGTCAATTTCTGCATAGGTGTCGAAATATGCCGGATATGCCTTCTTTACGCGCTCACGGTGGGAGTCGCGGATAACGGCATTTTTGGCGATAACGCCCATGGTTTTCAGTTCACTGATGGCAAAGTCAATGCATTCCTGATCTGCCATGTTCCAGAACTCGTCACCCTCTGCGCAGAAATATTCCAGACCGATCCAGACGCGGTTTGCAGGATCCTGTACCATATAGGGCGACCAGTTATTGAAAATCTGGATTCTGCCGAGCTTTACGCCCACATCCTGCACATAGATCCAGCAGTCGGGGACGATATTGCCGAGGGTGGGGATATTGGTTTCATTCTTCAGCTCCAGCTTGTCCAGAAGCAGACCAACGGTAACGAAATCGCGGTACGGCAGACCGGCTGCAATTGCCGCTTCCTTTGCCGGAACGTCATTCATGCCGGCAATCAAATCCTTGACGGGCATGGAGGAAATGAAAATATCGCCCTCTGCGGTCACTTCCTGTCCGTTCTTTTCATAAACAAGACGCTGCACTGTACCGTTGCCGTCCGTGCAGATTTTTGTGACTTTTGCGTTCATGATAATGCCGCCGCCGAGCTTGGAAAATTCCTCGGCAGTCAGTTCCCAGAGCTGTCCGGGGCCGAATTTCGGGTAATAGAATTCCTCGATCAGGGAAGTTTCCACCTTTTTGGTATCCTTCTTGCCGCCGATTTTGGAGAACATATCGCGGATCACTGCCATGATGGACAAGCCCTTGACGCGCTGCGAGCCCCAGTCTGCGGAGATTTCGCGCGGATGTCTGCCCCAGAGCTTTTCGGTATAGCCCTCGAAGAACATGGAGTAGAGCTTTCTGCCAAAACGGTTGATGTAGAAGTTTTCGAGCGATGTTTCGGGCTTTTTCACAGCTGTTCCCTTGAGATAGGAGAAGCCTGCAACCATGGTTGTACCGAAGCCCATATTCTTGATGGTTTCCCATTTGAGGGATACGGGGTAGTCAAAGAATTTTTTCTTGTAATAGATTCTGGACACGCGGTTACGCACGAGCATAACTCTGTCGGTCTGTTCGGGATCGGGGCCGACTTCTGCAAGTTTTTTCTGTCTGCCCAGCTGAATATCGTCAAAGGACGGTTTACCCTGACGGGGCATCATATTCTGCCACCACTGCATTACCGCCTTATCTTTGGAGAAGAAGCGATGACCGCCGATATCCATACGGCAGCCGTTATGGCGGACAGTTTTGGAGATACCGCCGATGCTGCTGCTTTCTTCGAGGATGGTTACTTCATATTGTTCGGGTGCTTGTCTGAGCAGTTCATAGCCTGCGGTCAGACCGGCAGGGCCTGCACCGATGATGATTACTTTTTTCATGGGATGAATGTGCCTCCTATTGTTGGATTGTCTATTGTGCAACACCTGAAAACTCGTTGGTATTACAAATTGCTCTTTTTATTATACACCATTTTATACAATATTGTCAAGCAATTCCATCCTTTTTTTTAGAAATGGCAGAAAATGATGCATGAAAAGGAAGATTGCAGTTTCGCCGGTATCTTGTGCAGTTCATCAGGGAGGCACATCAACTTAAGTGGAGGCAAGGGTTGATAGTCCCCAAGCGGGGTTCCAAGGGGCGCAGCCCCTTGGGCGGTGGAGGCGGCGCAGCCGCCTCCCATAATCCCCCTCCCTTTGGGAGGGGGCAGGGGGTGGGATAATCTTTGCACAACTTTCCTAAAGTTGATGACATTGGTCGGGGAGGGGCAATTACAGGAGAAACTCCCCCAGAACCGCACATCCAGCACACAACCCTTTAATTTTCTCTTAATTACCGAAAAAATATTGATTTTTCCACCGCTTTCTGCTATAATAAAGGTAGGTATCAAATTTTTCAGAATTCCGGAGGCTATTATGAGTACTATCACACGATTTTTTGACGATATGAAACAGAAAAATGTTGCTTTCATCGGCACGGGTGTCAGCCATACCGAACTGATTTCCCTGTTCCGTGAAAAGAACATCCCCGTCACTGTCCTGGATAAACGCAGCGCGGAACAGTTTCAGGAAACCTATGACATGCTCGCTGCAAAAGGTGTCAGCTTCTGCCTCGGTGAACATTACCTCGATTCCCTCACCGATTTTGACGTGGTATTCCGTACCCCCGGTATGTACTTCAATCACCCTGCCCTGACAAAGGCGCGTGAAGCCGGCGTTGTCATTACCTCCGAAATGGAAACATTTTTCGACCTGTGTCCGTGCAAGATCTATGCCGTTACAGGCTCGGACGGAAAATCCACCTCCACTACCCTCATCTCTGAGATCCTCTCCGCATCCGGAAAAACTGTCCACAAGGGCGGCAATATCGGACGCGCGCTGCTCCCCATCATTGAACAGATTTCCGAAGATGATGCCGCTGTCGTGGAGCTTTCCAGCTTCCAGCTCATCTCTATGCGCAAATCCCCCGATTCCGCGCTGATCACCAATATTACCCCCAACCACCTCGATGTGCATGGCACGATGGAAGAATATACCGAGTGCAAAACCAACCTCATTGCACACCAGAATGCATTCTCCCGTACCGTCCTTAACCTTGACAATGCCGGTACAAAGGCTCTCGCTCCCATGGTGCGCGGTAAGCTTTGCTGGTTCACAAGACAGGAAATGCCCGAACGCGGCGCGTTCCTGCGTGAGGATGGAATGCTCTGCTATATCGAAAAGGGCGAAATTACGCCTGTCGTGCATAAGAATGACATCCGCATCCCCGGTATGCACAATGTCGAAAACTTCCTCGGCGTGATCGCTGTGCTCTGGGGTGAAGTGGAAATTGCCGATTTTGTCAAGGTTGCAAAGGAATTCGGCGGCGTGGAACATCGTATTGAATTCGTCCGCGAGGTCGGCGGTGTGCGCTGGTATAATGACTCCATCGCCACAAGCCCCACAAGAGTCCTTGCAGGTCTGCGCAGCTTTGAGCAGAGAATTATTGTCCTTGCAGGCGGCTATGATAAGAAGATCCCCTTCGAGCCGATGGCTGAAACCGTCTGCGACCGCGTGAAGCTCCTGATCCTCATGGGCGTGACTGCCCCTAAAATTGAAGCGGCTGTCACTGCGGCAAAGAATTACAACCCCGATACACTCAGAATTCTCCATGCATCCTCCATGGAGGAAGCTGTTGCAATTGCACAGAAAGAGGCGCAGAATGGCGATATTGTTACGCTTTCCCCTGCCTGCGCAAGCTTTGACCTGTATCCGAATTTTGAGGTGCGCGGTCAGCATTACAAGCGTTTGGTAAAGGAGCTGGCAGAATGAAAACAAAGATTATCGCGGATATGCTCACCGCCCTTTGCAGGGTGACGGGCATTTCCGGCAGCGAGGACGCGGCAGCTCTGACTGCGGCGGAATTCCTCCGGCTCTACTGCCCCGATGTGCAGATCTCCCATGGGAATGTCATCGGTACTTGCGGCAGCACCTCCCCCGACGCGCCCCATGTCCTGCTTGATGCGCATATTGACCAGATCGGGATGATCGTGACAAGCATCACGGAGGACGGCTTTGTCACCGTGGGCAATGTCGGCGGTATCGACCGCAGACTGCTGCCGGCGCAGCGTGTGCACCTGCACGGACGCGAATGCATTGACGGCGTGGTATGCGCCATGCCGCCCCACCTGACAAGCGGTGATGAAAAAGTCCTGAAATTTGAGGAAATCCGCATTGATACGGGGTATTCCGCGGACGAGCTGCGGCAGATTCTCGCCCCCGGCGACAGTGTGACCTTTGCCGGACACATTGCAAGAATGCTCGGCGACCGGTTCACTTCCCCCGCACTTGACGACCGCTGCGGCGTTGCGGCAATTCTCAGCGCATTGCACAGCGTCAAGGACGAGGAGCTTCCCTGCCGTGTGACGGTGCTGTTTTCCACGCAGGAGGAAGTGGGCGAGCGCGGCGCGAAAATCGGCTGCTACAGCGTAAACCCTGACATCGCACTTGCGGTGGATGTGAGCTTTGCGCGGAATTTGGGCGATAGTGAAACAAAAACCGGAAAGATGGGAGAAGGCCCGATGATCGGCTTTTCCCCGTCATTGTCGAAATCCGTGACGCGCGCGCTCTGTGACGCGGCGGATGCGGCACAGATTCCGTGGCAATATGAAGTGATGGCTGGTACGACCGGCACGAATGCCGACCAGTTTTCCGTGTGCAGGGATGGCGTAAAGGCTTGCACGGTATCCATTCCCCTGCGCTATATGCACACACCGGCTGAAATCATTTCGCTGCGTGATGTGGCAATGACCGGCGAGCTGCTTGCCGGATTTCTGAGGAGGTGCAGCACATGCTGAGCTATCTTGAGGAATTATGCGCCATCTGCGGCGTTTCCGGCGATGAGGACGCAGTGCGCGATTACCTGACCGAATGCATTGCACAGTTTCCCGATATTCTCGAAGTCAGAACGGACGCGCTTGGCAATCTGCTTGTGCACAAGCGCGGCAAAGTACGGACGGAACGCACCATTCTCATTGGTGCACATATGGATGAAGTCGGTCTGCTCATCACCGGCATCCGTGCGGATGGTACGCTGTCCGTGGCTGCCGTTGGCGGTGTGGACGCGGATGTGGTACTCGGCAGGAATGTCATGGTGGGCAGACAGAAGCTCCCCGGCGTTATCGGCAGTACACCAATCCATCTGCTTTCCGCCGGAAAACGTGACGAAAAGCCGAAGTTTGACGAATTGTATGCCGACATCGGCGCAAAGGACGCGGAGGAGGCAAAACACCATGTTTCCCCCGGTGACAGCATTTATTTCATGGGCGAATATACCGCGCTCGGCGGCGGCAGAGTCATGGCAAAGGCGATCGACGACCGATTCGGCTGTGCAGTAATGCTCAAGCTCCTGTCCGGTGAAATCCCCTGTGACGCTTGGTTTGCGTTCTTTGTACAGGAGGAGATCGGACTGCGCGGCAGCCGTACTGCGGCATATGCCATCAACCCCGACATTGCCCTGATTCTCGAAGCCACTACGGCGGCGGATCTGGACGGCGTGACAGGGGACGCGGCAGTTTGCAGACTGGGCGGCGGCCCTGTGGTTTCGTTCATGGACCGTTCGACCATCTATGACAAGGAGCTTTACCGGATGGCATTTGCAATTGCGCAGGATATGGGCATTCCCTGCCAGACCAAGAGCCGCATTGCCGGCGGCAATGACGCAGGCGCGGTGCATGTATCGCGCGGCGGTGTACGAACGCTGGCAATTTCCGTACCATGCAGATGCCTGCATTCCCCCTCCTGCACGACGCAGGTAAGCGATATGGAGCAGTGCATGGCACTGACTGAACGATTGATGGAGAAGATAGCGGATGATCAGACAACTGGAGCATGATGAGGAACTGAACACAGAGCTGCTGCGGCGCAGCTGGCGCGGCAGGAAAATGCTCTCCTATTATAAAGCCTACGGCTTGCAGTATTCGTTCTGTCAATTCTATGCCGTGGGGGAACAGGGTATCCTGCTGCGGCTCAATGACACGGTGCTCATTGACCATGCAGCACCGGAGGATACTGAAAATCTGGCAGTATTTCTGGAAATGCACCAGCCATTCCGCATTGAATGCAATGAACCGGTACGCGCGGCACTTGCGGCACTTCTGCCGGCTTACCGCAGTCTGCACCGTACATTGTTCCAGCTGATTCCCGATACCATTCCGGTGGATGCGGAGGACGCTGTGGAATTCAACCCACCGCTTGCAGAGGTCTATGAAATTTTGCAGGCAGGTTTTCCGAACCTACAGGACTATGCCCTGTGGCTGACGGACACTTCCCACCGCTGCCGGCATGGTGTGAGCCGCGTTATGACATACCGCAAGGATACCACGGCAAGCATCATGTACGACATTGACAATTGTGTGCTGGTCGGACAGGTCGCCACCCGTCCGGAGGCACGGGGACTTGGACATGCGCGTGTATTTCTGCGCTGGCTTGCCGGATTTCTTGCGCAATTCGACAAAATCGCTGTGCTGTATGCACTGGATGTGCGTGAGAGCTTTTACCGTGAGATCGGCTTTCGGGCATTGGAAACGGAATATGTGCTCGAACGGATGGAACAGGAAAAGGATAATTTACAGAAAGGTCGTTTAGACAATGGGAATACTTGATTATTTTCAGATTTCGGACAAGCTGCTGACGCTTGCGGCGCAGGCAGAGGCGAATTGTGCGGAATGTTTTGCGAAAATTGACGAAACAGCGGCAAATAATGCAGCAAAAATCTTAGCTGCCTTTGCACAGCACAAGGTTGGTGAAGCCTGCCTTGGCGGTACAACGGGCTATGGCTACGGTGATTTGGGGCGCGATACCCTTGACCAGGTATGGGCATCGGTGATGCACACGGAGGATGCACTGGTGCGGCATAACTTCGTTTCCGGCACACACGCGCTGTCCGTTGCTCTGTTCGGCGTACTGCGCACAGGGGACAAGATGGTGTCCATCACCGGAAAGCCCTATGATACCTTGGAAGAAGTCATCGGCATTGCAGGGGAAGCGGGCAACGGCAGCCTTGCCGATTATGGTGTACGCTATGGGCAGGTTGACCTGCTCCCCGATGGCAGAGTCGATCTGGAAGCTGTTCCGGAGGCTGTGAAGGATGCGAAAATTGCCTATATTCAGCGTTCAAGGGGCTATTCCCTGCGCCGTGCCTTTACCATTGACGACATTGCAGAGATGGTGCAGGCAGTACGCAAGGGCAATCCGGATGCCATCATCATGGTGGACAACTGCTATGGTGAATTTGTCGAGGACAGAGAACCGACGGATGTCGGGGCGGATGTGATCATCGGCTCACTGATCAAGAATGCCGGCGGCGGCATTGCCAGAACGGGCGGTTACATTGCCGGCACTGCGAAGCTTGTGGAGCTTTGCGCCTATCGCCTGACCTGCGTGGGCATGGGCAAGGAGGTCGGCTGTACACTGGGGATGAACCGTGAAATGTATCAGGGCTTGTACCTTGCGCCCGATATTACAGCAAATGCCCTGAAAACTGCGGCTTTTGCAGCGGAACTGTTCACATTGCTGGGCTTTGCCTGCACACCGCGCGCAGATGAACCGCGTGGGGATATTGTGACGGCATTGCAGCTGGAAACACCGGAAAATCTGATTGCATTCTGTCAGGGCATTCAGAAAGGCTCACCCATTGATTCCTATGTCACCCCTGAACCGTGGGATATGCCGGGTTATTCGAGTCAGGTCATCATGGCAGCCGGTGCATTTACCATGGGCGCGTCCATTGAGCTTTCCGCAGACGCACCCCTGCGTGAGCCGTATGCAGCATGGATGCAGGGCGGCATCAGCTACAACAGCAGCAAAATCGGCGTACTGCTCGCGGCACAGGAGATGTGCAGCCGCGGACTTTTAACGCTGTAACGTCAATCCACGTCAAAAGGATATAATTCGGGCAACAGCCCAAAGAAGGAGGAAACTATTATGCCACAGACAACCCATGAAAGCCATCATCAGAGGAAAGTGAAACTGCGTTTCTCTCCTCGCGCCGCAGCGATTTTGTTCGCGGTCATTGTCGTCATTGCCATCATTGTACTGATTTCGCTCAAGGTCAGCTCATGGAAAAATGACGGTGCACGGTATGCGCAGACGCTCTCGGAGCAGATCGGTGTAAGTCCCGAAACTGCTGAGAAATACACACGCGTCAAGCTCACCAACGGTTCGGACTATGCCTGCATTAACGCGGCAGCATTTTCCGGCAACTACACACATCTTGTGGAAAGCAAGAAAACGACGGAAGTCTATGGCGTAACAGTACCGCAATGGCTGATTTATGCGCAGACAACCAACAATCTCATTTCCGAGGTTGCATTCTACGACTACACGCAGCTCAATGCCTACGGCACGGGCAACAAGGTAAAGGAGCATATTGACGCAACCGGCATCAATACGGGCATGGATTCCGCAGCAGTACAGAAATTTGTCGGCTTTCCTCCTCTGCATGTGAAGTACACGAGTGAGGGAGTGGTAGAAACCTACAAGTACCACTATCAGGACGCAGAATCCGGTAATCTGGTCGCGTACCTGCTCCATGTCAGCTACAAAGACGGCAAAGCATCCGCAGCAGCGGAGCAAGAGGACCAGTTCATGGTAGAATTGCTGACAGTGAAGTAAAGGCAATACATAAAAAGCACTCCATTTTGCGATGGAGTGCTTTCAGCTTGTCGAAAAAGTCTTTTTCTGGGGTTAGCACCCCTGTAACTGCCCCCACCCCAACCCCTCCCCCAACGGGGGAGGGGCTATTTTTCGGGGACTTCGTCCCCGAACCCCTTTTGCGGAGCTGTTGCTCCGCGTTTGATTTTAGGTTTTTCGACAAACTGAGCACTCCATTTTGCGATGGAGTGCTCTGTCTTTTATGCCGGAGAATAGCGCGAAATCCTGCATCAGCGCAGACCAAGACTATTATTTAATATCAGGGTACTATACAAAAACAGTACATCCTGTCCCTCGAACTCAATGAAATATCCCAGCATTTCCGGCTGAATATAGCGAATATCCACCATCGTTATCTTCTGGTAGCCCTCTGCCAGATACGGCGCAAGGCTGCTGCCGAACGAATCGCGGAACAATATCAGCTCCTTGTTCGTCACCGCGTTCGGATTCTCAATCGTAAGCAGCGCATCCGCACCGCCAAGGAACATTTCATACGGGTCGCGGCTCTGCGCCTTGTCCATGTCGTACATCGCTGCCGGTTTCGCTGCACCTGTATTGTAGCTCGTGACAGTGCATCCCTCCAGCATCGGATTTGTCTGGTAATACAGCACATCCGGCTGCACTGGCAGTGCAAGCTGTCCGGTATATACCCCGTAGAACGGCACGGAAAGCTCCTGCGTTTCATATTCTGCCGAAATCCGCGTTCCCATTCCCATTGCTAAACTCTGCGCAATGTCAACAATGCATTCCTGCCGCCAATGGGTGTCCGTGCGGTAGTAGTCGGAAATTTCCAGATACGGGAAAATGTCGATATACTGCATATATTCTGTCTTGCTGCACATCTCCTCCACAAGCTGTTCATACGACAGCGACAACCTGCCGCTTTCCTTGGAAAGGAAATAATGCTTGTCAGGAACGATGGAAAAGCAGATATGCGAATTGCTATCGGCAAGGTAATTGTCGTAAATCCACTGAAACCGTTCAGCGGCATGGTCAAGCATCGGCTGGGAAAGGGGGTATTGCTGCTGCGCAAGATAGCCATCCTGCACATACAGCCCGTTCATGTCCGCTTGCCGGAACACGCCAAGCTTTGCAAAGGACTGGAGTGCGCGGAATGAGTCGCGCTGTGGAAACTGGTCGGCAGCATAGCCCTCGAAATCCGACATGAAACTGCCGGAAAATACGGTTTTTCGGGAAAATTCCGGCAGCTGCGCAAGTGTCCTGCGCTCGCTCTCCGAAAAATCCGCATCCTTGCCAAACCAGCACCATAGACTCAGCACCGCCAGCAATACACCGGTTGTGCAGATGACTGCGTAATGTCTGATGGTTTCGTGCATAACTACTCCTTTCATGCTAATCCCCCCAAATAGACAATTGGGGTTTTGGGCAATGTCATCAACTTAAGCGGAGGCAAGGGGCGATAGCCCCCAAGCGGGGTTCCAAGGGGCGATAGCCCCCAAGCGGGGTTCCAAGGGGCGCAGCCCCTTGGGCGGTGGAGGCGGCGCAGCCGCCTCCCATAATCCCCCTCCCTTTGGGAGGGGGCAGGGGGTGGGACAATCTTCGCACAACTTTTCTAAAGTTGATGACATTGGGGTTTTGGGGATGAATATCAGTTACAGAAAACCGCCCGTTTCCACAGGCGGTTGTTTGTTTTGTATGTTCCATCCCTCAGCCGCACGGGAGAGATAGAACACATGCGCTTGGAGCGTCAGATTTGCTTCTCGGCAGTTTCACAGCCAGCTTCGGCTGTGCCCTGCTCCTTCGGTAAGGCGGAGGACAGTACCGGAAGTTCCGTACGGCGTTTTAGATATCGGGACGTTTTTTTCTTCTTTTTCTCTGCATACATAATGTTATCCGCAATCGTCGCAAGCTGGAACAGGTCAACACCGCGTTCCGGCACTGCAATATGATAGCCGATACTTGCAGCAATGGTATAGGGTAGGTCACTTGTTTCGTTGGTTTCCTGCAAAATCCGTTCAATGCTGTTTTTCAGGATCATCGCACGTTCCTCGGTATAATCCGCGGCGAAAATGATGAATTCATCACCGCCGAAACGACAGCAGATCTCACCGCCTGTACAAGCAACGCGCAATGCGTCCGACATGGCAATGATGGCAGTATCACCATGCTTATGACCGTAGGTGTCGTTAATCATCTTCAGCCCGTCCATATCCAAGAACATCAGCATTACGGGCTTTTTCGTATTGATGCAATAGCTGTAGAGCTGCTGTGTGCTCAGACGGAAGCCATTGCGGTTGTTGAGATTCGCCAGCGGGTCAATGGTATAAAGCCGGTTGAGCTTCTGCGTTACCTCATCCAGACAGATGATTTTCCGCACACTTTCCAATGCATTGGAAATATTGAGCATGGCATTGTGGAACAGCTTACTGTGCGTGGGGAATGCACTGTCCTTCATCACGCAATAGCCAATGCAGCGTTCACGGAAATGCAGCGGCGCAAAATAGTAATTGCCGGGTTCGTTTTTTTCGTCAAACAGTCCGGGAAGCATTTCAGATACATGGAATTCTTCCATTTTGAAAAATTTCTCGTCCTTATAGGCAAGCAGTACCTGAATGACATCGCCAAAGCCCGTGACAATGGAGTCGGAGGGGGAGAGTACGTCAATCAGATAGTATTCTGCCATTTCATCCTTCATCAATCCCTGTTTCCAGCTTTCACACAGGCAGAGATAGAATTCCTTGCACTCCATCTCCGGAATGAACCGCTGCAGATTGACGGTAATTTTATCGAGGTCGTCACATTCCGTCAGTGCGGAGCTAAGGCGGCGCACAAGGGAAATGTCGTTCTGGTAGTGCTCAAGCACGTTGAAATTGCGCTTTTTGAATTCGTCAATGTCCATCTGCGGTGCTTCATTACAGCCGCAGCTATGGGAAAACATGCACTTGGTATCGAGCATGATGCTGCGTTCCTGCGGAATTCCGCGCAGCGCATTGACAATCGCCTGACAGGCAAGCTGTCCGGCGCGTTCAAGCGGACGCTGCACCGATGTCAGGGAGGGGGCGAAATTGCGCCCGTTATAAATATAGTCAAAACCGGAAACTGCCACATCTTCCGGCACACGGATGCCGTTCTGCGTCAGAGCATTCATGGCTGCAATTGCCATCAGGTCATTGGAACAGATAATTGCCTGCGGCGGTGCAAGCTCGGAGCGCAGGAATGCATTCACCGCGTCCGTACCATCCTTTGACATGAAGTTTCCGTGGTAAATCCGCTTTTCTTCCAGCGCAATGCCATGCTTTGCAAGGGTATCGCGGTAGGCTTTCAGGCGCAGCTGGCTTTCCACATTGTCTTCCGGCCCTGATACGAAATTCAGGCGTGTAAAACCATGGTGCACAATGAAATGCTCAACCATATTTGCCATTGCCGCTTCATTGTCGATGCCAATGGTGTAGAAATCCGGTACATCCTTGTCAATGAACACTGCCGGAATGCCGGCTTTGCGTACCTTGGCAATGACATTTTCCATGCTGTCGGCAAGCTGAATGGTATTGATAACGAGGATTACGCCGTCGAAGCGTTTGAAATTGGCGAGGTTGAAGATATTATACTCGCCCGTATCATGCCGCATATCACCGCCGACGTTGCCAAATGCCACAAAATGCTCCAATGTGATGCCATTGGCAAACGCATATTGACGGATGCCGCTGAGGATGTCACTTTGGTATTCTTCATCAATGGTCGAAACGATTACCGCAATATGAATATTCTTTCTGGACATGAATCATCACCGCCGATGCATTCGGCTCATCCTTTCTAACAGAATAGAACATGGGGTTCTATGGTATTTCTTACAGCTTCTTGCCGCAGTTTGCGCAGAATACCTGACCAGCAGAACAGGGCTTGCCGCAGTATGCGCAGAATTTACTTGTGCTCTGCTCCTCGGACTGCGGAGCTTCGGGAGCTTCCGGCTGTGCAGGGGCTTCGTTCTGGTCGGGAGCATACCAGTTTTCCGCTACAGTCTGGGGGCGGACGGTATTCTGTTTGCCCGGCTCGCCGTGCTGGGGAATGAGCTGGTAGCCGCAGCTCTTGCAGGTGGTCTCACCGGCAGGGTAAGTACGTCCGCACTGCATACAAACCATCGCAGTGGGCATTCTCTGCACCTTCGGTTCTTCCGGAATATTGATCAGCTCCGGCTCTCTTGCGCGGATTTCTTCAATCTGTACCTGAAGCTCTGCAATGCGCTTCTCGGAATTGCGAATGGCTGTGATCTGCTTTGCAAACTCCGCGTCGGGATCGTTCTTGTATTTTTCAAAATAAAGCTGTGCGATCTCCTGCATCAATTCCTGAATCCGGCGTTTTTCCATACGCTGCTCATTGGCAAGGGAATTGGACTCGGAGAAATTTCTGGTTTTCTGAGAAACGGTTCTGCTCACATTGGTAACGTTTGCACTCAGCTTATCTAAAAATGACATATTCAGTACCTCCTGTCGGTTACATGGATTTCATTATTATAGTATACCATATATTATACAGAATTGCAAGGGTTTTTTTATGAATTTTTGCCAGATTGTTGCCTGTCGTTTACAATAAGTAGAGAAATCTGCAAAAGTGCAGAAAAAAGCTGCGGAAAAGGGGTGGTTTCGCCTGCTGCCGCACCGTCATTACTGGAAATAGGTGATATAGGTATTGTCGTTTTGTGCGAGGGGGATGTCATTGACGCAGGAATAATAGATCTGGTTGGCAATAATATCGGCGGCTCGGATGAGGGGTTTGGTGGAGGAATCGCAGAGGTTCAGCTCCAGCAGGTTGAGATTGGAGAAGATGGGGGGATAGAAATGCTGGTAGTTATGGTTGAACGTACCTCTTTTGAATTCCTGTTCGAGAGCCTCCCGAAGCTCGTATTTTCCATTGGTTGCGGTGGAATGCTCATCTGCAAAAATATAGATATTCTCCACGCCGTCCTTGGTAATGTGTCCATCCTTCATCATCCGTTCAAAGGCACGGCGCAGGGTGATTTTATACACATAGTCCAGATACCGCTGTTTGCTTTTCTTGTCCTCAAAAATATTGGCATTGACGGTTTCCTGTAGGATGACCGCGCCGAAGATAATGCAGTTTTTGAGAGATTTGTACAGCTTGTATTTTTCGTGGTTGGTGATTTTGCAGGCTTTCAGCTCTGCATCATGGGGGTAGCCGGCATTTTTCCGTATCATGCGTTCGATGTTCAGGTATTTCCGGATGCAGAGGTCTTTGGATGCATGGTCGAGGAAAATCAGACCGCCGTAGACATAGAAGCGATTATGTTTGACATCGAAAACGCCGGATTCATCGGAAAACACATAGACATTCATTGGTTTTTCCATTTTTTGATTCCATCCTTGTACAAAAAAAGCCGCCCTAAGGCGGCCCCTATGACCGACGACATTACATGTCGCTTAAACGTAAATTCGGTTACATAGGTATACAGCGTATTTCTACCTGCAACTATATTATACACGATTTTTGGGGAAAAGTCAACTGGTAAAATAGACAAAATTGTGGGAAGATTTTTTACACCCGAACGTTCCCCGTGCCGTGTTAATCGTTGGCTTTGAACACATCCGCCACGTCACTGATCGTTACAAACGCTTTCGGGTCGATGGTATGGATGATATTACGCATTCTGGAAATCTGGAAACGGTTCACAACAAAATAAATTATCGTCTTTTCCGCGTTGGAATAGCCGCCCAATGCGGCAATTTTCGTTGTACCACAGTCAAATTCCTTCATCAGTGCCTTGCTGATCTTCTCTGCTTTATCCGTGACGATCATCACTTCCTTGGAACGGTCAAAGCCTTCGACCACGAAATCCACGGTTTTCAGTCCGGCTGCATAGGTCACGATGGAATACAGCGGCAGGATCCAGCTCTGGATCACAATACCGCAGGTAATATACAGAATCACGTTGTAAATCATCACGAACGTACCAACGGTAATATTCAGCCGTTTTGCGAAAATCACAGCCATAACTTCCACGCCGTCAATTGCACCGCCGCTGCGGAGCGTCAGACCGCTGCCCACGCCGGAAATGATACCGCCGAACAATGCACAGAGCAGGAG
Source organism: Ruminococcus sp. (assembly GCA_015066845.1). Taxonomy (GTDB): domain Bacteria; phylum Bacillota; class Clostridia; order Oscillospirales; family Ruminococcaceae; genus UBA3855. The sequence continues at coordinate 16,552 of SVNO01000031.1, forward strand.
GTCCTCACCGGCAAGGGGGGATGCCATGCTCACGTCAATGGGGAGAATGTCCGTAATCAGCCATGAAACGATGGAATACACAAGGACGGCAAAAAGGGAATAGACGGTAAAAGCAGCACCCTGTTTCTTCAGACCAAACAAAAACAGCGGAATATTGAGCAAAACGAGAAATACGGAGAGTGTCATATAATCCGGTGTGATCTGTGAGAGCAGGATGGATGTACCGGAGATGCCGCTGTCGTAGAGGTTGACAGGGGCAAGGAATACGGTAACACCAAAAGCGTTGATGCAGCCGGCGATGAACAGAAAGACGAAATTCTGCCACCGCAGTCCCTTGAGTTCGGAAAGATAGCCTTGAAATCGTTTCATGATCTGACCTCCTGAAAAATATAGTATAGTTATATTATACAATATTTAGTCGGGAAATGCAAGCGGCATGGCTATGACTTTTCGGCAGCTTCTGCTTTTGTTCCGATTGGCGTAAACCATTGGTTTTTCGGGGATTGTGAACGATTAGTCACAATTTGACTTGTGATTAGCGATAATGCACAAACAACGCTGTAATTTTTGTTTAGTATTTTTGGGAGGAACACATTGACACATTCGCGAAAAAGCAGTATAATTGAAGTATAAACCCGATTCCGCACTTTAACCTTGTTGAATCGGGGGTACAAGCAGGCATTTATAGATTTATCAGAGGGGTAAGGTGAGTCCCATGAAGCAGGCAGAATAAAACGGGATGGACGAAAACGAACGATTGCATGAAATGAAAATATGCTGATGCCATCAGCATTTCCTACACATACTAAGAAAGGGGTATATTATGATGAAAAGAAAAATGACTGCTATCGCCTGTCTGCTTCTGAGTGCTTCGCTGTTTCCGGCGTGCGGCTATGAGGTGGAGCAGATTGAGGGGAATATTGCACCGCAGAATGGTATTGTCCAGTCGGTAACGCCTGTTGCAGAACAGATCGTTGAGACTGTAGTGGAGGAAGTGGCAGTGCCTGCGCCGGAGCTGACACCTGTGAAGCCTGTCATGAGCAAGGATCAGCTGCTGTATAAGTGCATGAACACATTGGTATATCTTGATCAGCTTTCCGGTCACACGGAGATGAAATACACTAAGAATTCGCCGAATCTGACTGTGGGTGATTTCTGTTATGACTTTATCGCTGAGAAGTATCAAAGCGAAGTTGATCTGGTATCGCTTACAAATCCGGACGAAGTATTTATGGCAAATGAATACTTTGTCAATCAAGATGAAATCGTTGCTTTCATGGATTACAAAGATGGCAGTGCAGAGGATGTGTACCAGCTTCGTACAGGCGGCATCACACGCAGTTCACTGAACTTGAAGGACGAATATCCGGAATACAAGGAAGCGGATACTGAACAGAGAACTACTTCTATAAAGAAAGAAAATCTCTATGCGACAGCGGGTCAGGATCCCACCTACGCGCACGAGATTGCAGGCTGCTTTATGCCGCAGGAAATGTCGGCAGGACTGCTGACGAGCCTTGCAGACTGGGAAATTGTGGAGATTGCGGAATTTGAGGGCAGAGATTGTGCATTTATTGAGGGAAAAGGCGGAGATTATGGCGAAAGACTGGGTATCTTCACCTATGAGCTGGTTGTGGACACGGAAACCGGCATCTGGATGCAGTTCGAAGGCTGGGACGATGCAGGGACTTTGCAGAGCTACATTTACACGGACAACATGAAATTCGGCAAAGATGCAGAACAGCCCGTCCTCATTAGTCCTGAGATGGTGAGCAAGAAGATTGAAGAAAACAATTATGTCAAATCCGGAAAATCCAATCTGACTTTGGAAGCTTATCTGGAAGAAAAGCAGTATCTGGAAGAACAGGCAGAATAAGTTGTGATCATAAACAGCCCCCGTCATCACGGCGGGGGCTGGAGTGTATCTGCGAATAAAAGAAAAAAGTCCGAACAAGTCGGACTTTTTGGTGGGAGAGGACGGATTCGAACCATCGAAGCGAAACGCAACAGATTTACAGTCTGCCCCCTTTGGCCACTCGGGAACTCTCCCAAACATAACTGGAGCTGGTGGACGGACTCGAACCCCCGACCTGCTGATTACAAATCAGCTGCTCTACCAACTGAGCTACACCAGCAACTTCATGTTATGTTTTTGATTTTATTTGCCGCCATCGCCTGACGACTTGTTTATTATACCACACTTGCGCACGTTTGTCAAGCGTTTTTTCAAAATTTATAAAATTTCCAGAAAGTAAATAAAACGCCTAATTTTCGGCATTTTCTGCATTTTCCGGCAAGTTCCGGCAGTGCAGATTCCAAAGATTGTGAAAATTGCACAATGCTAACCTTTGGAATTTATCAATTTTTTGTACAGCAGTGCATTCCGGAAACTATTGACTTTTTGAAAAAAAAAAGGTATCATAGAAATAATATCATAGCGGTATACATGCTGTACGGAAAGGATGAAATGCAATGCAGATGAACGAAAACAAATTCTTGAAAGAGGGACTGACCTTTGATGATGTCCTGCTGATTCCGGCGAAGTCCGATATTACCCCGAACATGGTAAATCTCGGCACAAGACTGGCAGGGAACATTCACCTGAACACCCCCATCATGACCGCAGCAATGGACACGGTGACGGACTCGCGCATGGCAATTGCAATTGCGCGTGAGGGCGGTATCGGCATCATTCACAAGAACATGTCCATTGAGCAGCAGGCAGAGGAAGTGGATAAGGTAAAGCGTTCTGAGAACGGTGTTATCGTTAACCCCTTTTCCCTGACCGAGGACAAGCTTGTTTCCGATGCGGACGAGCTGATGGGCAAATTCAAGATTTCCGGCGTTCCGATTGTGGATGGTGACGGCAAGCTCGTGGGCATCATCACCAACCGCGACATGCGTTTCCTGACGGATTTCTCCGCAAAAATCGGCGAAGTTATGACCAAGGACAACCTGATTACCGCACCGGTCGGCACGACCATGGAGCAGGCACAGGAAATCCTGCGCACACACAAGATCGAGAAGCTCCCGATCGTGGATGAAAACGGTTACCTCAAGGGACTGATTACAATCAAGGACATTGAAAAGGCTGTCAAGTTCCCCAATTCCGCAAGGGATGCGCGCGGCAGACTGCTCTGCGGTGCAGGCATTGGCATGACCGCAAACATGATGGAACGTGCAGAAGCCCTCATCAAGGCACAGGTAGACGTACTGGTTCTGGACTCTGCGCATGGTCACAGTGCGAACATCATTAACGCGCTGAAGAAAATCAAGGCAGCATTCCCCGAAATTCCGGTCATTGCAGGCAATATTGCAACAGCGGAAGCAGCAGAGGATCTGATTGCAGCTGGTGCTGACTGTCTGAAGGTAGGCATCGGCCCTGGCTCTATCTGCACAACGAGAGTCGTTGCAGGTATCGGCGTACCGCAGATCACAGCAGTTTATGACGTTGCAAAGGTTGCAAAGAAGTACGACATTCCGGTGATTGCAGACGGCGGTATCAAGTATTCCGGCGATATCGTGAAGGCACTGGCAGCCGGTGCGGATGTTGTTATGCTGGGCAGTCTGCTGGCAGGCTGTGAGGAAGCACCTGGCGACACAGAGATCTATCAGGGCAGACAGTTCAAGGTATACCGCGGCATGGGCAGCCTTGGCGCGATGGCAAACGGCTCTAAGGACAGATACTTCCAGGAAAACGCAAAGAAGCTTGTTCCTGAGGGTGTTGAGGGCAGAGTGCCGTACAAGGGTGCAGTTGCCGACACGATTTTCCAGCTCATTGGCGGCATTCGTTCCGGTATGGGTTACTGCGGCTGTGAAACGATTCCGGAGCTGTGGGCAAAGGCACAGTTTGTACGCATCACAGGTGCAGGTCTGAAGGAGAGCCATCCGCACGATATTTATATTACAAAGGAAGCTCCGAACTATTCTGCGTCCATCTAAGGCGCGGAGCCCGCGCTGGCAGACGCGTTTGGGAGTGAACTTTGACGGAAAGTCCCTGTTTCGCGGAATAGCTTTATGAACCGCATGATGCTGGTAATAATGATGAAGGACGGTGCAAATGCACCGTCCTTTCAGCTTGTCGAAAAACTATCCTCTTATGCCGGAGGCAATGGAAAAGTTTTTGGTCGAGCTTTTTTCAAAAAGCTCGTGGGTGTCCAGAGGGCAACGCCCTCTGGTCGCGCACCGCAGTGCGCGAAATCTCTTTAAGCCGTCGCTTTTTTCAGGGGTGAATCAAAAAAATAGTCCTGTGGACTATTTTTTTGAGAGGGGCACTTTTTTGCAAAAAAGTGCCCCTACCTATTCTCTTAGTATGCCGCGCCTTTGTGCCCTTGGGCACAAAAATACTTTTTCGACAGACAGAAAGGACGGTGCAAATGCACCGTCCTTTTTGTTCTATTCCTCCCCGTCCCTCACAAACTCCAGCAGATCCCCCGGCTGACAGTCGAGGACATCGCAGATGGCATTCAGGGTTTCAAACCGGATGCCTTTCATTTTGCCCGTTTTGAGGTTGGACACGTTCACGTTGGACATCTCCAGCCGTTCGGCAAGCTCATTGACGGAGATCTTTCTGTCCGCCATCATGCGGTCAAGTCGGATGATAATTGCCATAAACTCGCCTCCTTATGCGATGGAATCGGAATCTTCCTGCACGGCAATGCCATAACGGAAAATCTCCGCAATCATACCAACTGCCAGTGCAAGTGCCATCATGTAGAATTCCACTGTGTCAATTTCCGTCGCTGCACTGCCGGTCATCGAAGCCCGTATTTTCATACCTACCCACTCCGGAACAAGTGCCAGACACAGCGTCAGAATGGCGATGATCCGCAGGAAAATCACCGAACGCATATTGAACGGAGATATTCCCTTGCTGTAGCCGCAGGACATCACAAAGAGCAGTACCAGAATCGCCAGAATAATCACATCTTTTCCCAGCTCTATGCCCTCGTCGATCATCAGATGCTCCTTGTGCACAGGCTCGCCTTTCGGGTTGGGCATAAATTCATAGGCATCAATGGTGGTATAGCGTTCCCCGTCGATCATCAGCCATGCGCTTTGTGTACCGTTGTGGTTTTCCAGCTGTGCAATTTGAAATGCTGATTCGTCCTTTGCGCCGAAATTCGCCATTCTGTAAATGGTCAGCCCCGTGATCCAGCCGGTCAGCAGGATGAATACGATCAGCATAATGCGTGTTACCATAATGCCCTTGTTCAGTTTGTTGAGATTGGTTTTCATGTCATTTCCCTCCAAAATTTTTGTTTGATTCGGATGTGCTGCAATCGATTACAGTTACAGTATACCACATAATTTTCCATTTGTCAATAGGAAATTAAAGTTTTAGTTTAATTTTATATGCTAAACCTTTAGATTTGCAAACTGAAACTTTAGATTCCGGCTTGAAACGCGCTGTTTTATCATGATGCAGAATGAAATCTAAGTAAAATTTACTGAAAAGCTATTCCATTTTTCAATGATTTGTGGTATAATGTGTAATGGAGAAGTATTTTCTGCCATGCAGAATACAAATATATCCAGACCGGAGGTCGGTACTATGCCGCAGCCCTATTATGAAAACCGTGAAATATCATGGATACGATTCAATACACGCGTTCTCGAAGAAGCGGAAGATCCTGCTGTGCCGCTGCTGGAGCAGCTCAGCTTTTCCGCGATTTATCAAAGTAATCTTGACGAATTTGTCATGGTGCGCATTGGCACGATGCTCGACCGGATGCAGGAAATGCCCAACAAAAAGGATTCCCGTTCCGGCATGACTCCCAAAGAACAGCTCAATGCAATGCTTGACGAAATCGCCGCACTCCAGCCGCGCAAGGACGCTGCGTATTTCCGTACCATGCAGCAGCTGCGCGAACATGGCATTGCGCATGTCACCTTTGCTGACGCAACCGCAGAGGAACGCGCATTTCTGGAACTGTATTTCAAGCGCGAGATCAAGCCCCTGCTCTCTCCCATCATCATCGACAAGCGTCAGCCGTTCCCATTCCTGCGCAACAAGGAGATTTACATTGTTGTGCACTTGCAGTCCAAATCCGGCGTAAAACTGGGCGTTTTGCCGTCCTCCGGTTTTCATGACCGCGTGATTCGCCTGAATAAGGAGGGGCGGTTCATTCTTCTGGAGGATCTGCTGCTGCACTTTGCACCGGCTGCGTTCAAGAATTACAAGGTGCTCGACGCTGCCGCGATGCGCATTATACGCAATGCCGACATCCGCTTTGGCAATTCCGCAGCGGACGCGGAAACGGATTTCCGCGATGTCATGGAGGGCTTGCTCAAAAAGCGCAAAAAGCGCGAGGTGGTGCGCTTGCAGATGAATTCAAGCCTGAATCCGGACGCGATGGAATACCTGCTCGACCGGCTGCACCTGAAGAAAAAATTCCTGTTTTTCGAGGAAACGCCCCTCGACCTCTCGTTTGTTTACAAGCTCGGCGATTTCAACAGCAACCCTGCACTGCGCTTTGCACCGCATAAGCCGCAGAACCGCGTTGACATTTCCACGCGGCAGGATATGATGTCCCAGATTGCACAGCGTGACATTCTCCTGTCCTATCCGTATGAAAGCATTACGCCGTTCCTGCGCCTTTTGCATGAAGCGACACTTGATCCGGATGTGGTATCCATCAAAATCACCCTCTACCGCCTTGCATCCAACAGCCGCGTGATCGAGTCGCTCTGTCAGGCTGCGGAAAACGGCAAGGAAGTGCTGGTTATGGTGGAACTGCGCGCGCGGTTTGATGAGGAAAATAACATCCATTGGGCAGAACGTCTGCTCGATGCCGGGTGTACGGTCATTTACGGCCCGCACAATATGAAAGTGCACTCCAAGCTCCTGCTGATTTCACGCAGAACGGAGGATGGTGTGCAGAATTTCGTGCAGATCGGAACGGGCAATTACAACGAAAAGACCTCCCGTCTGTACACCGACCTTTCGCTGATGACGGCAAATCCTGCAATTGCAGAGGATGCACGGCATGTCTTTGACGCACTGTCTACGGATTCCCTTGTGTCGGAAACTGCCGCGCTGCTCGTTGCACCCCTGTGTCTGCGAAGCAAGCTCATGGACATGCTCGATGTGGAAATTGAACACGCGAAAAAGGGCGAACCTGCTTATTTTGCCGCAAAAGTCAATTCCATCTCCGACCGCGGCATTATGGACAAGCTCGCGGAGGCTTCACAGGCTGGTGTAAAGATTGAGCTTGTGGTGCGCGGTATCTGCTGCCTGAAGCCCAAGGTGGAGGGGTACACGGACAATATCCGCATTGTGAGCATTGTGGGCAGGTATCTGGAGCACAGCCGCATTTACATTGCCGGTACACCGGAACGTCAGAAGGTCTACATCAGCTCGGCAGACCTCATGACGCGCAACACCATGCACCGCGTTGAAGTGGCTGCGCCCATTCTGGACGAGGCACTGAAAGCACAGGCAGTGGAGATGGTGCAGCTGTGTCTGCGCGACAATGTGAAAGCGCGTACAGGACAGCCGGACGGCACATTCCGTCTGCCGCTGCGTGATATTACGCAACCCCCTGTGAATGCACAGGAAACACTCTATGAACGCGCCTGTGCCGCTGCACAGGAAGCATAATTGAAAGGAGAATACTGTGTCCGAACCAACAAAACTGCCAACAAAAGAAAACTGGCAATCGAGTGCAGTGAAGTCCCTGTGGACATTCCTGACAATTGCCGCCGCCATCCTATTCTACCATATCATCCAATATATCGGTCAGATTTCGACCTTTATCGGCTCCGTCCTCAGTGCGCTCAGCCCGATTTTCTGGGGATTGATCATTGCCTACCTGCTCGACCCGGTGGCACGGTTCTATGAACGCACGGTGCACGGGCTGCTTGCGGAGCATGGAATTACAGCGGAAAAGAATGCAAAGCTTTCGCGCACAATTTCCGCGCTGCTGATGCTGCTGTCCGCGGTGGGCTTCATCGGACTGCTGCTGTGGCTGATCCTGCCGCAAATCACGACAAGCTTGTCGGGCATTGTCAAGGAAATGCCGTCACAGATTAACGCTTTGATGGTGCAATTGCAGGCAAAGACGATATTTGACAATGGCTCGGCATTCGGAGAATATGCCAATGACGCGCTCCTGAAATCGTTGGTATTTCTGGAGGACTGGCTGGTATCCGACCTGCCCTCACAGGCTGAATTGATTTTCGGGTATTTCTACACCGGTGTCAAAAGCGTGTTCAACGTTGTCTACAACCTTGTCATCGGGTTGATTCTCTCGGTATACATTACCATTGACAGAGACAGACTGCTGCGGCAGGTCAAGCAGATGACATACAGCGTATTCCCCACACCGACTGCCGCAAGACTGCGCCGTGTGCTCAGTCAGGGCAACCGAAAATTCAGCGGTGCGATTCGCGGAAAGATGCTCGATTCCCTGATTATCGGCATCATCTGCTTTATTGTCCTGACAATTCTGAATTTCTTCCCCTTTCTGGAATTCCCGTATCCGGTACTGCTCTCGGTAATTGTAGGCGTGACGAATGTTGTGCCGTTCTTCGGGCCGTTCGTAGGTGCATTCATCACGGGCGTACTGGTATTGTTTGACAATCCGTCCATGCTCATTCCCTATCTGCTGTGGATTCTGGTACTTCAGCAGTTTGACTGCAACTATCTCGATCCGCATATTGTGGGCGGTTCGATTGGTCTGCGTCCGTTCTGGTCGATTTTTGCCTGTCTGCTGGGCAGTGGTATTTTCGGCATTCCGGGCTTTGTCATTGGCCCGCCGACCTTTGCATTCATCTATGAGATTATCAGTGAATGGTCGGAGGACAGGCTGCGTGAGAAGCATCTGGAGGCGCAGTTTGACATTCCGCCGGAGGAGGACTTCGAGGATTTTGCAGAAAAGAATGAATCGTTCACCGGCACATTGCTGCATGAGGAGAACGAGGAAGAAGAAGCACACGACAAGGAACGCGAACAGCGTATGCAGGAACGCCGTGACAAGCTACGGCAGGTGATACAGAAGCGAAAAAAATAAAAAGAGGAGGACTGCCGCAAATACGGCAGTCCTCCCAGCTTGTCGAAAAAGTCTTTTTCTGGGGTTGGCACCCCTGTAACTGCCCCCACCCCAACCCCTCCCCCAAAGGGGGAGGGGCTATTTTTCGGGGACTTCGTCCCCGAACCCCTTGTGCGGAGCTATC
>SVNO01000032.1 GCA_015066845.1 Ruminococcus sp.
CTCTGCTTCACTTCGTTCAGCATCTCCCCACCCCGTGGGGAGTCACCCGAACCCCTTCCCGAACCTCTTTTGCGGAGCTATTGCTCCGCGTTTGATTTTAGGTTTTTCGACAGACTGACTGCCGTGCGTTTGCACGGCAGTTTCTTTTTTTACAGGATCCTCGTCCCACTGCAAAGCGCAGTCACGCGCTCTCCCATAATTTCCTTGAGATAGGGGAATGCATCGCCCGTGCAGTGCCCCGTGAAAAATTGCGTATCATAGGCAAGAAGCTCATGCGCCACGGCTTTAATCTGCCGCAGGTCGTCCTCGTCATACGGCGTTTTCTTGCGCATATGAAAGCCGCTGATAACGCGTACAGGGTCACAGCCGTACAGTGCGCGGAATTTGTCGAGGATGTTGAGAATACCATTGTGTGCGCAACCGGAAATCAGCGTATATTCGCCATTTTCTGCAATCACAAGGCACTGCTCATGGCAAAAGTCGTCCAGTACTGCCTGCCCGTTGACAATGCGTGTGAGGTTAAGGTTGTCCTTGGGGAAATGCCGTCTGCCGGTGATGCCCGTAAACAGGGAAAGCTCCTCATCGAGCTGTAAATCCCCATCCAGAAGCCGAACCTGCGGCAGCTTGAGGATGTCCTTGTCAATGCCGATGTAGCGTTCCCCATGGTACTGGTCGCCGCCGGCTTCTCTCTGCATCCAGATCTTTGCATGGGGATTGCGCTTTGCAAAGCCCATGATGCCGCCTGCGTGGTCATAGTGCCCGTGGCTGAGGACAAGCGTGTCCACCTGCGTCAGGTCAATGCCCAGTGCTGCCGCATTTTCAAGAAATGCGTCCGACTGTCCGGTATCCACAATGAGCCTGTGCTTGGCAGTTTCCACATATACGCTCAGTCCATGCTCGCAGAGAAAGCCCTCCACTGCGGTGTTTTCGATGAGGGTAGTGATTTTCATAGAAGCCTCCTATCAAGAAGGGACACGGCAAACCGTGTCCCTTCGTATATCCGCTTACTTACCAATTGTAGTTACGTCAGAACCGAACCACTCGGTAGAGATCTCAGCCAGCTTGCCGTCCTTTGCCATTTCCTTGAGCGTCTTGGTCACTTCATCGCACAGAGCCTGATCGCCCAGACGGAAACCGATCGCATACTGCTCGGAGGACAGACCTTCATCCAGAAGCTTGTAATCCTTGCCAGTGGAAACGATTTCATAGTTGGCAACTACGGAATCCATGAACACAGCATCCACCATGTTCAGCTCCAGCTGCTGCAGTGCCTCTACATTGGTTGCCAGCTCAACCGGTGTCGCACCATTGGCAACGACCTCGGAAGCGTTGAGGATCTCAAGTGCGGTAGAACCATTCTGTACACCGATTTTTGCATCGGACAGGTCGGAAAGTGCCGCAATATCGCTGCTGCCGTTCACAACAAATACCATCTCGTTGTCCATGTACGGCTCGCTCATCAGCATAACCTGCTTGCGCTCGTCAGAAACGGACAGACCGTTCCAGATCAGGTCGATCGTGCCTGCGTTCAGATCCTGCTCCTTAGTATCCCAGTTGACCGGATACAGCTCCAGCTCCACGCCCATTCTTGCGCAGACTTCCTCTGCCACATCAATGTCAAAGCCCACGATTTCGTCATTTTCATCGGTGAAGCCCATGGGCTTGAACGTTGCGTCCAGACCGAGGATGATCTTGCCCTTTTCCTGTACATTCTTCAGGGACTTGTCCTCGCCGTTTGCAGAACCGCCCTCGCCTGCACAGCCAACGCCCATCAGCATCATGCCGGATACTGCTGCACAGAGCAGCTTCTTCATCATAGAAATTTTCATAAGTCATTCTCCTTTTGGTTTACTTTGCTATTATGATACCATATCTTCCAAAGAAAGTAAAGAAGGCAGGAATAAATTCGGATTTATTATCAGGTTTTCATAAATTTAAGGAGGGAGATTTGTGGGAAATTACAAAGTGTCAAAGCAATCCTGCATCCCTATTGCGTCTTTCATCTGTTCACAGGGGGGATTCTGATTCATCCTGTGCCTCCTGTTCTATTCAAGGTTCTCATCAAAAAACGCCGTAAATTCTGCAAAAAGCTCCTTGTCCAGCATATCGCTCCACTGCTTTCGATCCAGATTCTGCCGGATATAGGCAGCCTTGTCCTCGATAAAGCGTGCTTTGTTTTCTGCCGCATTGTAATCATAATCCAGCGTTTCCAGCCATTTGTCAAATTCCGCATTGAATGCGTCGATGTAGGTCATATCATGATAGACATAATTATGCCCACGATCCTCCGGACGGATGAAGGTGAAACGGGGATCATCCTTATACGCTGCATAGAACACATCATATCCGTATTCCGGCGGAACGACTGTATCATCCGCACTGTGGTAGACCAGTACTGCCGCATCGGATGCCGCAAAGCCGTCCATTGCCGTATTTTTTGCATAGTCACCATACTGGATGACTTCATGGAGCTTGACAAAGGGCATCATCACATCAATGAAATCCCCTGCCTGCTTTCTGCCCTCCGCTTCAAACATGCCATGGGAGGCATTGAAGCCGGAGCATTCCACCACTGCTTTCACATCCGGATGGTACGAAAGCACGCTGCATGCACTATAGCCGCCCCAGCTGTGACCGAACAGGACGATGGGCAGATCGGGGAAATCCGGCATGAGTTTGCCGCTTTCCTTGACAAACCGGAGTGCATAGTCAAGGTCGATCACGCCCTGCGGCAGTCCGCCCACGCCGTCACCCTCGCTCTTGTCGTTTCCGGTCGCATCATATGCGAACACATAGTAACCATTTTTTGCAAAATAATCCGCACAGTCCATGTAGGAATTATGACCGCCGCCGCCGAAGCCATGTGCCATGACCACAATGCCACGCTGGTCAGTTCCGGCACTGTACAGATACCCTGCAAGCTGCTGTCCCTGATCGGAGCAGAATGTATATTCCGTGCATTCCAGCCCCTCGAAATCCTCAGTGTACAGCATCAACGGTTCGTAGCTTTCAAACCGCTGGTTGAAATTCTGGTCGTAGATCATTACAGAAAGTCCCCAAAGCCCTGCAATCAGCAGAACCGCCAGAATACAGAGGACGATCAGTGTCATCCGAATTGCCTTTTTCATAAAATATCCTTTCAATAGCGATGTTCCCTTTGCCGCAGGCATTGGGAACATGCGGTTGTTACACTTTCAATGTGTGCAGTGTACCATCGTTTCCGGTATACGCACCTGCACATCACGCCAGCGGAGGCTCTCCGCCATTATAACGCTGCAAAAACTGCTTTGTTCTCTCGTTCTGCGTATTGCCGAACACTTCCTCCGGCGCGCCTTCCTCCACGATATAGCCCTGATCCATGAAAATCACATGGTTCGCCACATCACGCGCAAATGCCATCTCATGGGTGACAATGACCATCGTCATTTTCTCCTGCGCAAGCTCCTTGATGACCTTGAGGATTTCTCCTGTCAGCTCAGGGTCAAGTGCGGAGGTGGGTTCATCAAAGAACAAGATCTGCGGACTCAGTGCAAGTGCCCTTGCAATCGAAACTCTCTGCTGCTGTCCGCCCGACAATTCGCAGGGGTAGGACTTCGCTTTCGTTTCCAGTCCCATCTTTTTGAGAAGAACCTCTGCCGTTTTCACTGCCTCTGCCTTGGGCTTTTTCAGCACATGCACAGGTGCTTCAATGATATTCTGGAGCACGGAAAAATGCGGAAACAGGTTGAAATTCTGGAACACCAGACCGATTTTCAGCCGGATGTCGCGCAGCGTTTTCTTGTCCGCATACTGTGCCTTGCCGTTTTCCGTATGCAGCATCGTCAGCCCATCCACCGTAATTTCACCGCTGTCCGCACGTTCGAGCTGATTGACGCAGCGCAGCAGCGTGGATTTGCCGCTGCCGGATGGCCCGATAATTGCCACGACCTGTCCGACCTCGACATTGAATGAAATATCCTTGAGGACTTCCAGCTCCCCGAATTTTTTGGAAATATTGCGCACTTCAAGAATTGCCATGGTCAGTCCTCCTTACTTATAATAATCAAACTTTTTCTCGATGTATGAGAACAGCATTGTCACAAGCGTATTCATTACAAAATAGAAAATGCCTGCAATGAACAGCGGCATGATGGATGAATAGAAATTCATCTGCTGCTTTGCCTTCATTGTAATCTCTGCAAAGGCAATGACATTGGCAAGGGATGTATCCTTGACCAGTACAATGACCTCGTTCGCCGTTGCCGGAATGACGCGCTTTGTTACCTGTGGCAGGATGATGCGGAAAAATGTCTGCATCTTCGTCATACCCAGCATTTCTGCGGCTTCGTACTGCCCTTTTGGGATGGATTCAATGCCGCCGCGGAAGATTTCCGCAAAATACGCCGCGTAATTGAGGGAAAACGCCACCACGAGCATGATGATCATGTAGTGACTGCTGTTCATGATGCTCTGGAGAAACGGAATGATGCCGCCGGTGCTGCCGTTGCTGACGGAAGAAGCGACAATCATGGGAATCGCATAGTAGAATGCGATGATCTGGAGCATCAGGGGCGTACCGCGCATGATGAGGATGTAGAAATCCGTCAGCCAGTTGACGGGCTTGCAGTGACATTTTTTCAGCCACGTTACAAAAATACCAATGGGAATGGAGAATACCAGCGTCCATGCGAACAGGCTCAGGGTATTCGGGAGATATTCGAGCAGGATAAGGGTAACTTTCTTGATGGCTTCTAAATCCATAATGACACCGCACTTTCTGCATTTTCTGCATTTTTCGATATGTTTTATTATACCATACTTTAGTATGCTTGTCAATTAGCATATCAGAGCTTCTTGTTAATGCATTTTGCAAAAAAGCACATGCGGCACAGCAAAAAAAGACCGCCATACCTGCGTACAGCGGTCAAATACAGTATTCCGGAACCGTTTCCCAGCGTTCCAAATCCCTCTCCGTTTCCGTTCCTCTTGCCGGATACTGCATCTATTCAGTGAAATCATCTAAGGCAACACCGCACAAAGACCGCCTGCGGCTCAGCACATCATCTTTGCCGTATCTTTTCCGTCATCTTGCACAATTCTTCCTTGTGATACATAGAGTATCACTGCGTCATCATTGTACAATCTGCCGAAAAATCTACAGCAAATATAACGCGCCGTCCTTTATGTGTTATTGCCTTCCAAAAGTGGGTAGGGAGGCTTTGGTGGATTTCACTTGAATGCTTCGTATTTCAATACATACTTGAAGAAATGGAGCATGGACCTGTGCATACTGCGTTCCTGCATAATCAGCCGGTTGGACGAGCTGTTGTCAAAGCTGATGAGCATTCTGCCGCTGTCCGTGCAGAACAGGGACAGGGATGCCGGAATTTTCAGGAAACCATCATTCAGCTCCATGGAATGATGTGTCGGATTTTCCGCGCTGCTCTGCAGCGCTGCCAAACGCTCCTCCGGAGTCAGCGGACGGAAAATGCGCGGGTCCATATCCGAGGTAACGCCCGTGCGCAGGAATTCTTCCTTGCCCTCGCCGGAATACAGATGGTGACTGTTGATACGGCGGTGCAGCTCCCAGCGTTCAAGGAACAGCTGCATGAGCTGTTCTTTGTGCGGATATGCCTCGTCAATACAGCTGCGCGTCAGGGCTTCATTGCGGTTGAGTGCAAGGCAGGGGTGATATTGCAGAATGTAGGTATCCGCAGTCGCCTCCTGCTCCAGCTTGTACATATGCATCATATATGCCACATCGTCCGTGACCATCTCAAACAGGGGTTCAGCCTGTTGGTACTTCTGCGAGAATTCCGCGATGAGGTGCAGCACCAGTGCACGGTCCTGTATCAGATGCCCGCCCTTGCAGTCCTCGTTGATGAGCAATGCCATGTTCTCGGTCAGGATGAAATACGGGAACACATTGTAGCCCTTTATCCGCGAATACACAATGTCGTAGTAGTAGTGGATTTTGTGCTGTGCATTGCGCAGCACGAGCTTGTCAAGCACTTTCAGGCTGCTGATATTGTACACATTGCTGTCGCGCTTGTAGTCGTTGTTCAGACAAAGCAGATGCTCCACATCCGCAGGCTCTTTGTGGCTGAGGAATTTCAGGACATCCATTACCACCTTGCATTCCGGTTGGCACCAGATGCGGATTTTCTCCTTGCCCCACGCTTGCGAAAGCAGACGCAATACCACGGCAATCAGCGTTTTTTCATCCCCGATTGCGGAAATTCCTGCAAGGTCTGCGCCGCTTCCGTCATAATGCGGTGTGGTATCATCGGCAAATTCCATGATATACTCACGAATCCGCTGCACTTCCTTGAATTCATGCTCACCGTACAGGTAAATGCTGAACAGCTGACGCAGCTTCTTCTCCTCCGCCGCTGTCGGGCGGATGGTGTGCACGATCAGATTGAATTCGTCCTCCGTAATCCGCCGTTCTCCGCTGAGCTTATGGGATAAATAGCTCTTGGACAACGGCTTGCCGCTTTGCGACAGTTCCTCACGGATCTCCTTGTTTGTGATATTGTACTTATTTTGCAGCTCTGCAAGGTATTCGATAAAATTCACTGTCCTACCCCCTTACCATTCGATAATTCCTTACTTACATTATAACAAATGACATTTTTTCTGTCAATTGTCCGCAGCATTATTTTTAATGACAACCAATTTGTCAACTTTCAACCTGCTCCGACAATCCGGATTCTGGAAGATGGTAAAAAAATTCACAAAATATCTCTTTTATTCAGGCAAATTTTGTGTTATAATTAGTATATATTTAGTTTACTGTAACTTAAACGTTTACCATGCAAGGAGGAGTCATTATGAAACGCAGGTCATATATTGCTTGTCTGCTTGCTGCCGCACTGGCAGTACCGGCGGCTGAATCCACGATTCTGCCGGACGTACAGGCAGCAGAGGTACTGAAATACGAGTTTGAGGATGGGACAACATCCGGCGGTGAGATCCACACAGAGGGCTGGAAGGGCAATTCTGCGGAGGATGGTACTGGAGTTGATTTTGACCTGACCAATTTTTCCGGCACGGGGTTTTCCTATCTTGACCAGAAGGGCACAACCGTTGCAGTGACGGTGGATGTACCGGAGGCAGGGCTTTATGAAATGAACATCTGCTATGCAGAGCCGTATGACCTGAACAAGAAGGTGCAGTATCTGAACATCAACGGTGTCAATCAGGGTGAAGTGAGCTTCCGGCATAACGTCACCTTTGCGGAAACTTCCGGCGGTGTGGTGAACCTGAAAAAGGGCAAGAACACCATTGAGCTGAAAGCTTACTGGGGCTACACTTTTTTCGACTATCTGACGCTCCAGCCGGCGGACGAGAGCCTGACCAACCTGACCCCGACGCGGCAGCTGTCCAATCCGAATGCATCCGACAGCACCAAGCGGCTGTACAATTACCTGTGCGATGTCTACGGCGAGCATATTCTTTCCGGTCAGCAGGAATACTGCGGTTCGCACAATTACAATTCATGGAACGACCCTGACACGTTCATCAAGGATAATGAAGCAGAATTTGAATACATTATGGAGCAGACAGGCGAGCAGCCTGCCATCCGCGGCATTGACTTCCTCGCCTACAACACCACCTCCGACTGGCGCGACCAGGCACCGGAACGCTGCATTGAGTGGGTGAACGAATACGGCGGCATTGCCACTGTCAGCTGGCACTGGAATGTACCGACAGAAAAGGGCAGCACGACCACGGCATTCTATGTGGAATCGACCGGCAACACGCCGTTCACGACATTCAGCGCGAAGAATGCCGTAACAGAGGGCACATGGGAGCATGAACTGATTCTCAAGGACATCGAGCTGATTGCCGGTGAGCTGCAAAAGCTGGAGGATGCGGATGTACCGATTCTGTGGCGGCCGCTGCATGAAGCCGAGGGCGCGTGGTTCTGGTGGGGTGCGGATGGTCCGGAAGCCTGCAAGGCACTGTACCGCCTGCTGTATGACCAGCTGACAAATGTCTATGGTCTGGACAACCTCATCTGGCAGTGGACGGGCTACACCTACGAAACCTCCGCGGACTGGTATCCGGGAGATGACGTGGTGGATATGATTGGCTATGACAAGTACAATGCAGTGGACGGAATGCCGAATTTAAGCTCCATTTCCTCCACATTCTACAGTCTGGTACAGAGTACGGACGGTGAAAAGATGGTTGCCATGACGGAGAACGATTCCATTCCGTCACTGGAAAATCTGGTCAACGACAAGGCAGCATGGCTGTATTTCTGCCCATGGTACATGAATTACCTGACGAGTGAGCAGAACAATCCGGTAGAGAATCTGGTGGAGATTTACCAGAGCGAATACTGCATTACACTTGACGAGCTGCCGGACTTAAAGACATACCCGATTACGGAATCGCCCACGGAACCACCTGCCACAACTGCACCGGCAACGCAGCCCGCAACATCTGCCACGACCACGGAAACCACGGCTGCAACAACTGAGAAGCCGGATGATGCACAGTATGGTGACGTGAACTGTGACGGAGAAATCAGTATTGTGGATGTCCTGCTGCTGACAAAGAATCTGCTTATGGGTGAAGCACTCACGGAGCAGGGCATGACGAATGCGGACGTGGATGTGGACGGCAAGCCGACTACAACGGACGCGCTGAACATTCTGAAATTTACAATTGGTCTGGTGAAAGTATTCCCGATTCAATAAAGGCAATCCCCCTCAGCATGATACTGGGGGGGATTTCTTTTGTTGGGATCAAGGAATTACGCCTTCATTTCCGCATTTACTGCGTCAAATTCTTCGAGCATTTCCTGTGAAGGCTTCTCTGTTGCGAGGGATACTGCAACATTGACAGCCAGTGCAATGATGAATGCAGGGAGCAGCTCATAAATTGCCCAGACACCGCCGAAGCCTGCAATGACAAACTTCCACAGGAATACCATCACGCCGCCGCTGACCATACCTGCCAGTGCGCCCCACTTATTGGAACGCTTCCAGAACAGGGCAAGGAGCATCACAGGGCCGAAGGTTGCGCCGAAGCCTGCCCATGCAAAGGATACAATACGGAATACGGAGCTATCCGGATTCCATGCCACGACAACGGAAAGAACGGCAATGACAACCAGTACCACTCTTGCGGAAATCATGGACTGCTTTTCATTTAACTTTACACCGAACATACCCTTGAGCAGGTTCTCGGACATACTGGAGGATGCTGCAAGCAGCTGGGAGTCGGAGGTGGACATGGTGCAGGCAAGAATGCCGGCGAAAATCAGACCTGCCGCAACGGCGGACAGTACACTGTGTTCACTCATGAACGTTGCCATCTTCATAACAACTGTTTCAGCCTCGGAGCTGCCGGAAAGTGCTGCAATCGTGCCATTTGCAGAAAGTGCGTTGCCGATAAGACCGATGAAAATTGCCACTGCCATGGAAATCACTACCCAGATGCTGGCAATTCTTCTGGAAGTCTTGACCTTGTCCTTATCCTCAATTGCCATAAAGCGCAGGAGGATGTGGGGCATACCGAAGTAACCAAGTCCCCATGCAAGTGTGGAAGCGATGGGCAGTATGCCGTAGGGGGTGGATTCGCCGCCTTCAGGATTGTGCAGTGCAGTGAAGGACAGGTAATCCTTCAGTCCATTTGCATTGTCCATCACTGCGCCAACGCCGCCGGCTGCATTGACACCGAACGCCACGAGAATGACCAATGCCAGCGTCATGACAATGCTCTGGATAAAGTCGGTAGTGGATGCGGCAAGGAAGCCGCCGATGCTGGTATATGCGATGATGATGATAGCACTGAGAATCATTGCAGTGTGGTACTCAATGCCGAACAAAGTAGCGAACAGCTTACCGCAGGCTGCAAAGCCGGATGCGGTGTAGGGTACAAAGAACACCAGAATAATGATGGCTGCAATGCCCATGAGCAGGTTTTTGCTGTCACGGTAGCGGTTGGAGAAGAAGTCCGGAATAGTGATGGCATTACCGCATTTCTGTGTGTAGACACGCAGACGCTTTGCCACGATCAGCCAGTTGATGTATGTACCAATGGCAAGCCCAATGGCTGTCCAGCCTGCCTCCGCGCAGCCGGTGAGATAAGCAACACCGGGCAAACCCATAAGCAGCCAGCTGCTCATGTCGGATGCCTCCGCGCTCATTGCGGTGACAATGGGACCGAGCTTTCTGCCGCCAAGGTAGAAGTCGCTGACATTTTTATTCTTGCGCGAATAAAAAATGCCGATGCCGACCATCATCAGCATATAGCCGACAATCGTCACAAGCATGATAATCAGGTTTTTTTCCATAAGATATTTGTATGAACCGTCTGGATTCATACGCCTCCTTTCATAGTTTTTGAGCCATGCACACGGCATGGCTCACTTCGGAAATACCTATATTCATTATACCACAGATTTTGACAGAAAACAAGATGGAATACCGCACAAAGCGGCAACACATTCTTTGTGCAGTGTGGCAGGCGCGGAGGCGCGGAGGCGCGGAGCCCGCGCTGGCAGGCGCGTTTGATGGTCTTTTAGTGCGCAATATACAGCTTTTCGCGGAACAATGCACCGAACCGCATGACGCTTGCTGCGCAGAGCGTCATCGCTATGAAAGGAAACAAGCGCGCTGGCAGACGCGGAGCCCGCGCTGGCAGGCGCGTTTGATGGTCTTTTGGTGCACAAAGTACACTTTTTCGCGGAGCGATGCAGCGAACCGCAATGTGCCTTTTGCTTTCAGCAAGCGGCACAAAGCGATTGATGGTCTTATTGATGGGGTGATAGGGGGCAAGGGGGGATGGCAGATTTCGCAAGAACAGGCTTTAATTTTTGTGTACCTGCTCCTGTACGCTGCCGCATTTGTAGCAGAATTTCGCATTCGGATTGACCAGCGGCTGTCCGCAGTCGCGGCAGTACTGCCGTGCCTGTTCCGGTTCGTCCGGCTCACTGATCTCCATTCCGTCCGGTTCGCTGATTTCCGGTACAGCGGTATCCATTGTACTTGCTGAAGGTTCACTTGTTTCCGGTACATACACCGGCATTTCGCCATATTCCGTGTACATCTTCTCGTAATCTCCACCATAGCCGGCTAATTTTGCAATCTTTTTCTTTTCGATGGAACTGCATACAAGGCTGATGATAAACAGCACCGTGCAGACACCGCCGCCGACACCGGCAATGGGCAGGAGCGTGACATAGAGCATTCCCATGGAATCACGCAGGAACGGTATTTTTGCAAAGGCATCGATCAGGACAAGTCCGCCGAACAGCACAAGGCATGGCACAAAAAGAGCAATGCTGTACACGCGAATGGCTGCGCCTGCCGTGAAGCCGCCGCGCACATAGAAGCAAATCATCCACGCGAGCACGGCAAGCAGCAAAACGCCCAGAACCACGGGCATCCAGATGGACAGGTAGGCTTTGATACAAAAGCTGGAAACTCCCCTGTCGAGGACTTCATAGGCTGCCACATTCCATGCCTCCAGCGGAAGCTGAAGGTTTTGGCGGAGCTTTTCTTTATCAGGTTCGAGAAATTCCAGTCCCGTTTCCCTTCGTATCAGCTCTTGGTTTTCCTCTATCAGTCCGACAAAATCATCCTGTTCAAGCTTGGGCAGTACACCGCCGTCCGTGAGGTATTTGCCGTATTTGTCCATTGTCTTTGCAGCAAAGGAAGAAAATGTCCCCTCGCGCATCACGCGCTCGACGCTTTCTATTTTCACGCGCTCATCGGCGATGAATTCGCGGAGAATGAACTCCGCCGCAGGTTCACCGTTGATATTCAGTTCCTCCAGCGGGAATTTTTCAATTGCCGCGGTCAGTACCCGTTCCTTGACGGAACGCCGTGCAGCGACGCTGCTGAGTATCCCTGCACCCAGAACGACGGTGAGAAGAAAGCAAAGGATGCTGAGTAAAACAACCTTTACTGTGTGTTTTGTTTTCATAATCCATCCTTTCTGCTGTCACTGCTTCTTGTTCTTCATCGTCAGGCTGATTCTCTCACGTTTTACATCGACATCCAGTACCGTAACCTTCACCACATCCCCGACCTTGACAGCCTCCAGCGGATGCTTGATGAAACGGTCGCAGATCTGGGAGATGTGCACCAGACCGTCCTCATGCACACCGATGTCTACAAAGCACCCGAAATCCACGATATTCCGCACCGTGCCCATCATCTCCATGCCGGGCTTGAGGTCGGCGATTTCCATGACGCTGCCGCTGCGCATCAGTGGCGGCGGCAGCAGGTCACGCGGGTCGCGTCCGGGTTTCTGCAATTCCGCAACCATATCCTGCAAAGTATAGCCGCCGATGTTCAGTTCCTTGGCAAGGGTGGACATACCGGTTTTCTTCACCTGCTCACCCAGTCCTGCAAGCTTTCCGGCAGCGGCATCCTCCAGCGAATAGCCGAAACGCTGCAAGAGGGATTTTGCCGCATCATATGCCTCCGGATGCACGGCAGTATTGTCCAAAGGCTGTACGCCATCCGGAATGCGCAGGAAGCCTGCGCACTGCTCAAAGGCTTTCGGGCCGAGCTTCGGCACTTTCAGGAGCTGGCGGCGGTTCTGGAATGCGCCGTTTTCCTCGCGGTATTTCACAATATTCTTTGCCACTGCCGCACTGATACCGGCAATGTGAGAAAGCAGCGATGCAGAGGCAGTATTCACATCCACGCCGACCGCGTTCACGCATTCCTCGACCACGCCGTCCAGTGCAGTCTGGAGGTCGTTTTTGGGCATATCGTGCTGGTACTGTCCGACACCGATCGCCTTCGGGTCAATTTTCACCAGCTCCGCAAGGGGATCCTGCAAACGTCTGGCAATGGACACGGCACTGCGCAAAGATACGTCATAATCCGGAAACTCCTCCGCTGCAAGCTCCGAGGCAGAATAGACGGACGCGCCGGCTTCGGACACGACCATGTAGGACACCTTATGGGGGAGATGCGGCAGAAGTTCTGCCACAAAGCTCTCCGATTCACGGGAGGCTGTGCCATTTCCGATGGAAATTGCCGTAATTCCGTGCTTTTTCACAAGCTCTGTGAGTTTCTGTCCAGCCTCGCGCGTTTTGTTTGCAGGCGGTGTGGGGTAAATCACGGCGGTGTCGAGCACCTTTCCGGTTGCATCCACCACGGCAATTTTACAGCCGGTTCTGTAGGCTGGGTCAAGTCCGAGGGTGACGGTATTTTTCAGCGGCGGCTGCATGAGGAGCTGTCCGAGATTGGACGCAAACACGCGGATCGCCTTGGCGCAGGCATCCTCATAGAGGGCATTGCGCACCTCGCGCACGATGGACGGCACGATCAGCCGCTTGGCACTGTCCCATGCGGCAAGGCGTACCAGTTCGCCGCAGGGGGACTGGTTTTTCACGCAGGCACGGGCACAGAGCTGTTCACTCTGCCCCTCGGCGGTGGTGATGTTCACCTTGAGGAAACCCTCTTTTTCGCCGCGGTGGATGGCAAGGAGCTGATGCCCTGCCATTTTCGGAACAAATTTCTCAAATTCGTAGTAATCGCGGTATACGCTGTCCTGCGCGGCATCGGTGGCAGTACAGACAAAGTTGCCGAATCTCTGGTAAAGGTCGCGCATTTTTCGGCGCAGCTGTGCGTCATCGGAAAGCATTTCGGCGATGATGTCCATTGCGCCCTGCAATGCCGCCTGCACATCGGGAACTTCCTTTTCTTCGTCCACAAAGGGCTTTGCGGCTTCTTCGGGGATGGTATGCTTGTCCTGTGCAAGCAGAATATCCGCCAGCGGTGCAAGACCGCGCTCACGCGCCTTAGAACCTCTGGTGCTGCGTTTTTCCTTGAACGGACGGTAGATGTCCTCGGCTTCGGTCATGGTTTTTGCCGCAGCAAGGGCTTTTTCCAACTCCGGTGTCCATGCGCCCTTTCCCTCGATGGCAGCGCGGATCTCCTCCTTGCGTGCTTCAAGATTCCGCAATGCCTGCAAACGCAGCGCGAGGCGGCGGATGGTCTGGTCATCAAGTGCACCGGTCATTTCTTTGCGGTATCTTGCGATAAACGGCACAGTTTTGCCGTCATCGAGCAATGCAGTGACATTTTCCGCCTGTTCGGGGCGGATGGAAAATTCCTCAGTCAATATCTGGATAATGTTCATGGTATTACTCCTTATGTAGCAGGATGCTCACGCAGATAACTGCGGATAACATCCATAAATGGTTCGCCGTATTTTTCAAGCTTGCGCTGCCCGACTCCGGCAACGGAGAGAAAAGCCATCTCATGCAGCGGCAATTTCTGGCACATGTCGCGCAATGTCGCATCTGTAAAGATGATGTATGCCGGAACGCTTTCCTTTGCAGCAAGCTTCGTGCGGCACTCCTTGAGTGCTGCAAACAGCTCCGGATTCTCGGAAACCTCCTGCTTCCGTGTTTTTTTCTCCTCCGGCGGTGCTTCCTTGACAACATTGAGCGAAATTGCACAGCGTTCGCGCAGCAGTCTTGCGGAATTGCGGTTGAGCGTCAGTACTTGGAATTCCCCCGTCTGTGAGATCCAGTTTTCCGCAAGAAGATGCTGTATCATAGCACGGCAGAGCTTTTCTGACACATCCGCCATGATGCCGTAGGTGGATAAGGTGTCGGCAAAGCGGAATTTCTCGTATTTCTGCGCCTTGCTGCCGCGCAGGATGTCCGTCAGTGCCGCCGCGCCGAATTGCAGACTGCGCTGATTCAGCCGATAAATGCAGGAAACGATCTTCTGCGCTTCGATGGTCATATCACGCTGTTCGTAATTCGTCCTGCAAGCACTGCAATTGCCGCAGAACGGCTTTGCAGATTCTCCGAAATAATCGAGCATGAACTGCCGCAAGCAGCTCTGCCTTGTGGAATAAAAGGTCATTTGCTTGAGCCGTTCTGCATCGCGCTGCCGCAATTGGGCGCGTGTGGCTTCATCAAGCTCCGCATTGTCGCTGCTGTGCTCTATGAGGAACTGGTTCGTGCGCACGTCCCGTCCGCTGTACAGCAGAATGCAGTCAGCCGGACTGCCATCACGTCCGGCACGGCCTGCCTCCTGATAATAGCTTTCCAGATTTTTTGGCATATTATAATGTATCACAAAGCTCACATTGGACTTGTCAATGCCCATGCCGAATGCATTGGTTGCCACCATGACAGCAATGCGGTCGTAGAGAAATGCCTCCTGATTGGCACGGCGTTCCTCATCGGTCAGCCCTGCGTGATAGCGCGTGGCAGAAATGCCGTTCTCGCATAGTTCATCGCAGACCTGCTCCACCAGCTTGCGCGTCAGGCAGTAGACAATGCCCGACTGGTTCGGATGCTCGTGGAGAATCTGCATGAGCGCGTGGAATTTGTCGCGTGGCTGCTGAACGCCGAAATACAGATTCTCACGGTCAAAGCCGGTGGTCATGCGGAACGGCTCATGCAGTCCGAGAAGGCGCACAATATCCTCGCAGACCTCCTGCGTTGCTGTGGCAGTAAAGGCACTGATGCGCGGACGAACCGGAAGCATTTGCAGGAAATCGGCAATTTTCAGGTAGCTCGGACGGAAATCCTGCCCCCACTGGGATACGCAGTGCGCCTCATCGACCGTGACCATGGAAATGGGAAGCTCCTGCGCGATGTGCAGGAAGCTTTCCGTTTCAAGACGTTCGGGGGCAGCGTAAAGGATTTTTACATTTCCGCTGAATACCTGCGACAAGGTAGCGCGGTATGCCTCTGCGGAAAGGGTGCTGTTGAGGAATGCCGCCGGAATGCCGTTCATCCGCAGCGCGTCAACTTGGTCCTGCATGAGTGAAATCAGGGGCGAAATGACGATGGTCATTCCCTCCAGCATCAATGCCGGTACTTGGTAGCAGATGGATTTTCCGGCACCCGTGGGCATGATGCCGACCGCGTCCCTGCCGGACAGAATGCTGTTGATCAGCTCTGCCTGCCCCTTGCGGAACTGTGAATATCCGAAATATCGCTGTAATACTGCCTGCGGTGTCACGGCATCTCCCCCCTTTCCTGCAAAAGTTCCATCGGCAATTTTACACTATTGCTTTTATTATACTACAATATCCGGAAATTTGCAATATCCAAATGCGCAAAATTTTTCAGGGCTGTGTTTTTTCAGATAATCGCTCTTGCTCGGTAAAAAAATATTACTTTTTTCGTAAAACCTATTGACATTTTCAGGAAGCTGTGGTATAATAGGAACATACCGCACAGAGCAGTGCGATGCGGACGGTGAAGGGGCTGTCCGGTTACAAATTCAATTCATAGGAGGCTATCAAATGAAACTCAAAAAAACAGCAGCATTCCTGCTTGCACTTACAGCAGCAGCAACGACAATGACCATGCCGGTTGGGGCGGCGCAGGTATTCGGCGATATTGACGGCGACAATGACGTGGACGCAGCGGACGCAGCATGGATTTTGCAATATGCAGCATATACCGGCGCAGGCGGCGAGCAGGATTTGCAGTCCTTTGTCAAGGGTGAACCGGAAGTACCGGACGATTCAGACAGCCCTCTGACTATTCTGGTGTGGGATGAAAATAGAGCAAAGGTGCTGGGAGAGCTTTATACAGCGGCATATCCGGACGCAAATATTGAAATTGTCACAGGTCCGGATGCCGGTAACAATGCTGAAAAAAACTTTGCAGCAATGATTCGCAGCGATTCTGAGATTGACCTGTACCTGACGGAAATCGCTTGGCAGCACAAGTACATCAATGATGAAACACTTTCCATACCGCTTTCCAGCATTGGTATCAGTACGGAGGAATTCTCAGATGCATACAGCTACACCGTTGATATGGGAATGAACGACAAGAAGGAGCTTGCGGCTGCAGCACTGGAGGTATCACCTGCCGGCTACTGCTACCGTGAGGACCTTGCAAAGGAGTATCTGGGCATTGATTCTCCGGAGGAGATGCAGCAGGCGCTGAGTCTCTGGGATGATTTCCTTCTGTTGGGTCAGCGTCTGTATGAAGCGTCCGATGGTACTGTCACCGCTGCCGCGTCCATCGGTGATGCATGGCAGCCATTCAACCAGTACGTTACCAATATGCCGTGGGTAGTTGATGGTACACTCAACAAGGACCGTGCACTGCACATGATCACCGTCTTCCAGCAGTACATTGAAAGCGGCATCCTTGACCCGACAATCAATCAGTGGGATCCTACATGGGCTGAGGAGGGTAAAAATGACAGCACACTGGGCTATTTCTATGCGTCATGGTGTCTTGGCGATGATTTGATTCTGGAGCAAAACGGCGGCGACGGCGGCAACTGGAGAATTGTACAAGGCCCGAATCCCTATTACTGGGGCGGCACGAGCCTCTGCGTTAGCCCGAACTGCGACAACAAGGACGAGGCTGCACGGTTTATCCGCTATTTCACAGCGGAAGATGAAGGCTTGAAGGCATTTGCAGAGGAGTATGGCACCTTTGTCAACAGTTCCAGCGTGATGCAGACGATCGCCTCCGAGCATCCCGATGGCAATCCCCTGCTGGGCGGACAGAATGACATCGCAGTGCTCAATGAAATTGCCGCAAATATTACCGTCAATCCGGATGAAATCACAAAATATGACAGCGATTTAAGCTACGCGCTTTATGACGTATTCAGGACGAATTACGGAAAAAGTGCGGATAAGATTCTGGCATTGTTCGAAAATGAAGTTTACATGGAATATCCCGAATTGGAAGCAGCTGAATAATCACTGCACCGCGCAGAGTCAAATTTCTGACTCTGCGCGGTGTTTTTAGAAGTGCCCTTGTGTAATTTCCGGTGATTCTGCCCAAAAATTCCGCTTTTTAGAAGGATTCTCCATTGCTTTTTGCAGTTTTTACAAATTACAGTTGACAAAGTGCCTTGATGTGGTATAATAATAGTAATGCGAATCCTCCAACATAAAATTGGAGTTTGGAGGACGGCTGACTATGCCATCCGCCGATTTGAACGCAATTGCGCACAAGCTGCATTGCCGTCAACGGGCGCAGCATATTACCATCGCTCCCCAGCGATGACCATACAAAAGGAGAATCAATGTGAACATACTAATTGTAGGCTGTGGTAAAGCCGGCTCTCTGCTGACGCAGACGCTCTGCAATGAAGGACATGATGTTACTGTAATGGATACTGACTCGGACGTTATCACCGCGATGATCAACAATTTTGATGTACAGGGCATCTGCGGTAATGGTCTGATATTGAAAGATTTGCTGGAGGCTGGTGTGGAACATTCCCACATCATCATTGCACTGACTGATTCCGATGAGGTTAACATCATGTGCTGCCTGATGGCAAGAAAATGCAAGGCACGGCACAGCATTGCCAGAGTGCGCAATCCTGACTATGCCGAACAGATGGTATTCATGCGCGAGGAGTTGGGTGTGAGCATGATGCTCAATCCGGAATACCATGCAGCCAATGAAATTGCTCGTATGCTGCGCTATCCCAATGCCATCCATGTAGAAACCTTTGCAAAGGGCAGGCTTGACCTTGCAGAAATGAAGGTCACGCCCGGCAGCGACCTTGACGGACTGTCCCTCTCGTCACTGCCGAAAAAGCTCAAGCTCCATCTGCTTGTCTGCGCAGTGCAGCGCGGTGATACCATCACCATTCCCGATGGTAATTTCGTATTGCAGGGCAATGACAAGATCCACATTACTGCCGTACACAGCGAGCTTGCCAAATTCTACAAGCATTTCGGCGAATTCAAATCGCCCATCCGTTCGGTGCTCATCATCGGCGGCGGCAGAATTTCCTACTACCTCACCCACCAGCTCACAGAGCTTGGCATTAGTGTGAAAATCATCGAGCAGGACAAAGAACGTGCCAAGATGCTCAGTTCCTATTTCCGCAAGATTTCGGTGATTCATGCCGATGGCACGGATCAGGATGTGCTGCTGGAGGAGGGTATTGAAAATGTGGATGCCTGCATCTGTCTGACGGGCATTGACGAGGAAAATATCATCCTCGCACTCTACGCAAAAAAAATGGGCGTGGAAAAAATTGTCACTAAGATCAACCGCAATTCCCTGCGCTCCATTTCCGACAGCGTGGGACTGGAGAATATCATTTCCCCGAAAACGACCACGGTTGACCTCATTCTCCAGTATGTCCGCGCA
Organism: Ruminococcus sp.; assembly: GCA_015066845.1. Classification (GTDB taxonomy): domain Bacteria; phylum Bacillota; class Clostridia; order Oscillospirales; family Ruminococcaceae; genus UBA3855. The sequence goes on from SVNO01000032.1 coordinate 19,076, forward strand.
AAGCAGAACGCTGTCAACAGCAACATTATCACGCTGTACCGTCTGGCGGACGAAAAACTGGAGGCAATTGAGTTCATCATCCGCGAACAGACGCATTATGTGGGCGTTCCCCTCAAGGATTTGCGCATGAACAGCGGATTCCTCATTGTCGGCATCATCCGCGGCAGCAAGCGCATCATCCCCACCGGACAGGACACACTCAAAATCAACGACAGCGTTGTGATCGTAACGACCAAGAGTAAGATCACAAGTCTGGATGATATTTTTGAACACTGATTGCGGAGGATGCCATGAATTACAGAATGATTCTCTATCTCTCTGGTCAGATTCTGCGCGTTCTCGGCGGATTTATGATTCTGCCGCTGCTTGTCGCGCTGATTTATCAGGAAAGTGCAAGCCGGAATGCCTTTGCCGTCACGTCGGCAGTGCTGCTGGTGCTGGGCAGTCTGATTGCATGGAAAAAGCCCGAAAACAAGTCGCTTTACAATCGCGAGGGACTTGCGGTCGTTGCTGTTGCATGGCTGCTCATGTCCGTTTTCGGCGGCATTCCCTTTCTGCTCTCCGGCGATATTCCCAATTTTGCCGACTGCATTTTTGAAATCACCTCCGGCTTTACGACCACAGGTTCGACCATCCTTACGGACATTGAAAGCATGTCCCATGCCACACTGTTCTGGCGATCCTTTTCGCATTTTCTGGGCGGTATGGGTGTACTGGTCTTTATGCTGACCATTCTGCCGCACAACGACACGCGCACCATGCACATCGTCCGTGCAGAATCCCCCGGCCCGACCGTGGGCAAGCTTGTGGCGAAAATGCATTTTTCCGTGCGTATTCTCTACAGCATGTACGTTGCACTGACGCTGCTTGAAGTAGTGTTCCTGCTGTTCGGCGGGATGAATCTCTTTGAAGCCCTCTGCCACGCCTTTTCCACGGCGGGCACGGGCGGTTTCGGCATCACCAACAACAGCGTTGCCGATTATGACAGTGCTTACATTGACATTGTGATTACCATATTTATGGGATTGTTCGGTGTGAATTTCACGCTGTACTATCTTGTGCTGATGAAGAAATGGAAAGCGGCACTGTGCAATGAGGAGCTTCGTCTTTACGTCTTTATCTGCGTCATTTCCATGCTCGTCATCGCCATAAATATCACCCATATCTACGACAATTTCTGGCAGGCACTGCGGTATTCCTCCTTTCAGGTCATGTCCACCATCTCCACCACCGGCTTTGCAACAGCCAATTTCATTGATTGGCCGGTATTTTCCCAAGTCATCATCATTCTACTGATGTTTATCGGCGGCTGTGCCGGTTCTACGGGCGGTGGTCTGAAGGTCATCCGCATCATGCTGCTGTTCAAAATCGCACTCCGTCAGATTCGCACGGTGCTCAATCCCCGTGCAGTAGTAATGGTACAGTGCGACGGCAAGGCAGTGGACAAGGATGTTGTCAATGGAACGGGGGCATATTTCGTATTGTTTGCGTTTCTGTTGGCATTGTCCATTCTCCTGCTCTCCCTTGACGGGCACGACCTCGGCACAACGGCAACAGCAGTTATCACCTGTCTGAACAATGTCGGGCCGGGTGTGGGAGAGATCAACCCATCGGGTAATTTCTCCGGTTTTTCCGCATGGGCAAAAATCCTGCTGAGCATGGATATGCTCCTTGGCAGACTGGAAATCTATCCCCTGCTGGTGCTTTTCACCTGCCGGCGGAACAAGTGATATAAAAAGGACGGTGCATCGTACACCGTCCTTTTTGCATTTTCCGTTATCTGCGAGGGCTTCTCGCTTTCGACAGATGCCGCAGATCCTCAAATTTTGGCTTGAATTTGTGGTAAATCTGCTTGGTACGCTGACCGTCCTTGTAATACCGTGCAAGTGCGTTGTTGAACGCGACCAGATCATCGGACGAGGAAATCATTTCACACACCCGACTTACCGTTTCTTCATCGGTATTCCTGCCCAGCAGATTGCGCACGGTATTGTGGTACTGTACCGTGAACAATGGCGATTCCTCCTGCACTGACTGTGCTGTCAGTCCCGTCAGCAGCGGCACGGACATTGCAGCTGGCTTTTCCTCCGGCAGGGGCTTTGCGTACTGGTCACAAATTGCCGCAAAGCTTGGCATATCCGCCTCCTGCAAGCTCCGGACAAAGGCTTCGTAGCCAGTATGCCCCTGTTCCTGCACCGGCTCTTCCTCCGTTTCTTCCGGTACAGGCTCTGCCAATGCTGCCGCGATGGACGAGGCAAGTTCGAGCTGTACGGTGTTTTCCGGAAGATACTGTGTGCAGAAATCCAATCCCAACAGGAAATCCTTGTCCTTGCTGATGATGTAAAGCTCCTGTGCAGCACCGCTTGCCATCAGGTATCCCGTATACAGCATCAGCTGCAAATCCAGTGCATTCTTCACCGGATCCCCATTTCTGGGACTGACTGCCACTTCATTAAGCTTCACTGTCGCTTTGCAGGCAATGAGCTGTTCATATAAGCCGAATGTCAGACCGCAGCGATTGTGTGTGTAAAAAATATGCAGCGTGTCCTCCTCTGTCAGCTGTTCCATGCCAGTAAGTCCCTCAATATAGACGTTTTCATAGTCTACCAGATAAATTGCCATTTTCTTTCACCTCCTTATGCTGTCATATTCCGCCAATTTGCAGTCAGCCGGACTGCCATCCCATTATAAAAAAATCCACCAGCAGAGCTGATGGATTTCTGGAGGCGCCACCCGGATTTGAACCGGGGATCAAGGTGTTGCAGACCTACGCCTTACCACTTGGCTATAGCGCCGAAAAAAATGGAGCGGATTACGAGGCTCGAACTCGCTACCTCCACCTTGGCAAGGTGGCGCTCTACCAGATGAGCTAAATCCGCTTTTGGCGACCTGGATGGGACTCGAACCCACGACCTCCGCCGTGACAGGGCGGCGTTCTAACCAACTGAACTACCAGGCCATAATGGTGGGAGCTACAGGGCTCGAACCTGTGACCCTCTGCTTGTAAGGCAGATGCTCTCCCAGCTGAGCTAAGCTCCCAACCAATATTTGTACCGCCCAGCGTTCGTTTTTATCACTCTCGCCTGACGACTTTATTATTATACCACAGAGTATTGAATTTGTCAACCCCTTTTTTAAAATTTTTTCAAAAAATTTTTAGGTGTGTAAAAACGGCTGTATTACAAGATTTTTTGTTTCACGGGAGAGCTGTATATGTCGGGATATGCTTTCTGAGGTGAACTGTCACCGGGACATATGCACATCCATCTGCGGATAGGGCATTGCCACGCCCTGTTCATCAAATGCTTTCTTTACCTGCTCATGCAGGTCATAATGCAGCTCCCAGTAATTGGCATTCGCTGTCCACACCTTGACAAACAACACCACCGCGCTGTCATCAAATCTGCCCACACGCACAAGCGGTTCAGGCTCTTTCACTGCCAATGGGTGCGCCTGAAGAATGTCGGAAATAATGCGCTTTGCCAGCTCAAAATCCGCGTCGTAGGAAATACCGATTTCCAAATCCAGACGGCGCATTTCCTTTTCGGAATAATTCACGATCACAGATTCCGCAACCTGTCCGTTGGGGATGAATACCACGGTCTGGTCGCCAAGCAAAAGCTGCGTCTGCAAAATCCCCACACATTTCACCGTTCCCGTCACATCACCAAATTTTACAAGGTCGCCCACCTTCAAGGGCTTTGTGAACATGATCAGAAAACCGCCGGCTACATTTGCAAGGCTGTCCTGCAGCGCAAGTCCGATGGCAAGTCCGGCTGTGCCGATGACCGTGACAATGGATTCCATTGGTACATTGAGTACGGAAAGGACGATCACAGCAACGATCAGATACAGCAATACGCCAATCAGCGAATTGAGAAAGCTTGCTGCGGTTGGTTCAATGTTCGTCCGTTTTAATGTGCGCTTGATCACCTGCATCACTGTGCGGCGCAGTGCAATGCCGATGAGCAGGACAAGCAATGCGCTTGTTATTGCGGGGAGAAGGGATTGGATGAATTTCCACAATTCTGTCATCATCGCGGAAACCTGCTCTGCCTCTCCGGCGAGTAAGATCTGAGCAGCCATCGGGGCTGCGGCAAAATTCGGGTTCATGGTATGACTCCTTTCGATTTTATCATCTCTGTTTCCATATCCTACTTATTATACTACACCCTTTCAAATTTGTCAATATTGTTCAAATCCCTGTTTTTCAGAACACATAACTTTACGTTTTGCAGAAAGTGAGAAAAAATTTGAAAAAAAGCTTGCAAAAGATGACGAACTATTGTATAATAGTGATGTATGCTGAATTTTCAAGAACGGAGTGTGAGTATATGAATTTCCAATCAGCTATCAACCACATCACCATGCTTGCAGGTGGTTCCATCCCCGGTGAGGAACTGCTCAGCAGTGCACAGATTGCCGGCGTAACACTGGCAGGTCTTGGCATTGTATTTGCATGTCTGGTGCTTCTGGTATTTGTCATCTTAATCTTCGGCAAGATTTTTGAGGGCATTAACAAGAAACAGGCGGCAAAACAGGCGGCTGCGGTTGCCAAGAGCACCCCGAAAACAACTCCCAAGCCCGTCGCTGCACCTGCTGCACCTGCTGCATCGGCTGCACCTGTGGCTTCTTCAAACGATGAGGACGAGGTCGTTGCTGTTATTTCCGCTGTTATTGCTGCGATGAGTGCTGCGGATGGTACGACCTACAAGGTACGCTCCATCAAGCCTGCTGCATCCGGCAGACTCGGCGCAAGAACTGCGTGGGGTATGGACGGCAGACGCAACAACGTAATGCCGTTTTAATTCAGAAGTAAAGGAGTATAGGATATGGAAATTTTGAATATTCTGCAAAATATATTGATGGGCTTATGGGAAACCAGCGGTCTGTACGCACTCATGCAGAGTCCTGAAAACCTTGCAATGATCGCAATCTCATTCGTCTTTATGTATCTTGCAATTGTCAAGGAATTTGAGCCGCTTCTGCTGCTCCCGATTTCCTTTGGTATGTTCCTGACAAACCTTCCTGCGGTACTGCCGGAGGATATGATGTATCACGCAGAGTTCTGGACAATGGAACAGAATGCTGACTGGCTGTTCACAGTACTGCATGACGGCGGCTTGCTTGACAAGCTGTACCTCGGTGTAAAGCTCCAGATCTATCCCTGCTTGATTTTCCTTGGTATCGGTACAATGACCGACTTTGGCCCTCTGATTGCAAACCCCAAGAGCTTCCTGCTCGGTGCGGCTGCACAGGGCGGTATCTTCTTCACATTCGTAGCAGCTGCACTGCTGGGCATGAATGCTGCTGAGTGCGGTTCTATCGCGATCATCGGCGGTGCGGATGGCCCGACCGCGATTTATGTATCCAGTAAGCTCCTTGGCGGCGGCGGCGATTTCGACCTGACCACAGGTACTATCGCGCTGGCAGCGTATACATATATGGCACTTGTTCCCGTTATTCAGCCGTTCTTCATGAAGCTGCTGACCACAAAGAAAGAACGTGCCATCAAAATGCCGCAGCTGCGTCAGGTTTCCAAGACAGAAAAGATTATTTTCCCGATCGTTGTAACCCTCGTTGTTGCACTGCTCGTTCCCTCTGCCGGTGCACTGGTAGGTATGCTGATGTTCGGTAACCTGCTTAAGGAAAGCGGCGTATGCTCCCGTCTGGTAGACACTGCACAGAATGCCCTGATGAACATTGTTACCATCTTCCTCGGCATTTCCGTAGGTGCAACCACCACTGCTGACAGCATCATCACATGGGACTTTGCAAAGGTAATGATCCTCGGTGTTATCGCATTCTCTCTGGGTACTTGCTGCGGTCTGCTGCTGGCAAAGCTGATGAACTGGATTACAGGCGGTAAGATTAACCCGCTGATCGGTTCTGCCGGTGTATCCGCTGTACCGATGGCAGCGCGTATTTCCCAGAAGGTTGGCGCACAGACCGACCCGACCAACTTCCTGCTCATGCACGCTATGGGCCCGAATGTTGCAGGTGTTATCGGTTCTGCCGTTGCAGCCGGCGTTCTGCTGAGTGTTGTGGCTTACTAATCTCTGAAAATGGTGTAAGAAAATTTTTCAACCCCCGTCCGGATGGATGGGGGTTTTTTTACACCCCACAGTCTGTCGAAAAAGTCTTTTTTCTGGGGTTAGCACCCTAAGGCTGCCCCCACCCCAACCCCTCCCCCAACGGGGGAGGGGCTATATTGCGAGGGTACTGCGTACCCTCAAACCCGCCAAAGGACTCCGTCCTTTGAACCTGTTAAGGTTTTTCGACAGACCGGGGGGGTTACACCCCATG
>SVNO01000099.1 GCA_015066845.1 Ruminococcus sp.
TTCGCGCACTGCGGTGCGCGACCAGAGGGCGTTGCCCTCTGGACACCCACGAGCTTTTTGAAAAAAGCTCGACCAAAAACTTTTCCATTGCCTCCGGCATAAGAGGATAGTTTTTCTACAAGCTGAAAGGACGATGCTTCACCGCATCGTCCTCTTTTTTTACTTATCTCCAAAATAACAATACAACTGGCAGGAAATCATACCATTGTACAGCTTTCTGCGCTTGTCCGCTTTTTTGCCGAACTTCCGTTCAAATTCATCGTCACCGCAGATAATATACGCCGGTGCGGTCAGCACCTTGCCCATGCATTCGTAAATCTTCCGCGCTTCCTCCAGCTCCAGCATACGCTCGCCGTAGGGGGGATTGCAGATGGTCACTGCACCTGCAATGGGCTGAAATTCACGGATGTCACGCTGCTCAATATGCAGGAATTTGTCCACGCCTGCTTTCTTTGCATTGTCCATCGTCAGCTGTACCGCCGCAGGGTCAATGTCAAAACCGAAGCCCTCAAAGCCCACGCTTCTGTCAATGCGGTCAAGTGCTTCTGTACGCGCCTCCTGCCATGCCGTTTTCGGTACGCAGTCCCACTGCTCCGCAATGAAGCGTCTGTCCAGTCCGGGGGCAATTTTGCAGGCACGGCGCGCCGCTTCAATCAGGAATGTACCGCTGCCGCAGAACGGGTCGCAGACAACTGTGTCACTGCGCAGCCTTGCAAGGTCGAGAATGCCTGCCGCCAGTGTTTCGCGGATGGGCGCAAGATTGGAATTTCTCCGGTAGCCGCGCTTGTGCAGTCCGGCTCCGGTCGTGTCCAGATAAATGCTCACCTGATTTTTCAGAATGGTGAATTGCAGCTGGTGCAGGCTGCCTGTTTCCGGCAGGAATTCTGCGGTTTTGTATGCCGCCTGCAAACGCTTGACTGCCGCTTTTTTCAGAATCTTCTGACATGCCGGAATGCTGTGCAGCGTGGAATTGAGCGAATGTCCCTTGATGGGGAATGCATCCTCCTTGCCGATGAAGCGTTCCAGCGGTGCACGGAACATGCCATCGAACAGTTCCTCAAAGGTTTCTGCGCGGTATTCCGCAAGCAAAATCTGAATGCGTTCTGCAACAGAAATACCGATATTTGCCTTGGCGAGGGTGGTGAAATCCCCCGACCAGCTTACTCTGCCATCCTGCACGGTGATGTTCTCACCGCCGATGCGTGTCACTTCAAAACGCAGTACCTTTTCCAGCCCGAAGTGACAGGGCGCGGAAAAACGAATGTCTTTTGTCATTGCCATACAGTTTCCTTATCTTTCAATCATCATCCGACTGCCGGATCTTCTGCTGCCGGCGGGTCTGCCGGAGGCGGTGCAGGCGGGTCTGTCGGAGGCGGTGCGGGCGGATCAGTTGGAGGCGGAGCCTGTGTTTCAGGCGGATCGGTCGGTGCAGGTGTATTACCGCCGCCATTTGGTGCTGTCGTGGAGGACGGCTTGGTGGTGGAGCTTGCACCGTTTTCCGTTGTTGCGCTCGGATTGGTGGTTTCTTGCTTTACGCAGCCGCTGCACTTGGGCGCATTCGAGGACTTCCAGTAGCCTGTTTCACCCTTCGGACAGCCTGCCCCAGCAATTTTACCGGAATTAGTGCAGACAGGCGCGGAAATGATGGTGTCACATTCCGGATATTCTGCATCCGTGTCCAGACTGTTTGCATATTCGCCAATGATGTTGTACCAGAGCTGTGCAGAGGAGGGATTTGCCTTGATGGTATCACGCTGCACATAGCCGATCCATGCGCCGGATACAAAGTCCTCCGTCAGACCGATGAACCAGAGGTCATCCCAGTTCTGTGTTGTACCGGTCTTTCCGACAACTTCCTTATTGGCAAGTCTTGCCGCACCTGCCGTACCGTTGGCGGATACGACATTTTTCATCATACGGTTCATAATATAAGCAGTTTCCGCGTCAACTGCTTCATGCGGATCACCGTTGTTTTCATATACCAAATCATGGTTGCCCTGTTCAAGACGGCTGACGATACGGGAATGATAATATGTGCCGCCGTTGCCATAGGGGATATAGGCGTTGACCATGTTCTGCATGGTAACACCATAGGTCAGCGCACCAACGCTCAACGGGGACAGTGCCATGTCGGTTTTGCCCTGACCGTCAATTTCGGTGAGCTTGAGTCCGAGCTTTTCACGGGAGAAGTTGAATACCTCCGCAGGAGTCAGAGTATCTACCAGACGTGCGGAAATGGTATTGAGCGAACGCATCAGACCATAGTACATCGGCACTTCCTTGCCGGTACCGGGGTCGCCGCCGTAGTTATGCGGCCAGAGCTCGCCGTCTACGGTGATACCGTAGTCCTTAATCATACTGCCCCAATGGAATTTGTCGGTGTATATGCCGTAGCCATAACCGGCAACCGGCTTCATGGTAGAACCGGGCTGACGCGGTTCCATGGTGGCATAGTTCCAGATAAGTGCATCCTCCTTCTTGCCGGTCGCGCCGACAACGGAGAGAATATTGCCCTCGTAGTCCATGGCAATGAAAGCAACCTGCGGATAGATGACTTTATCGAGGTCGTCGATCACACCGTCCTTGTTGGTGTCCTCGTACTTTGCAACGGAACGCGCATTGACAATGTTGTTCAGGTCAAGGAATTTTTCCTCGACATATTTCTGCATCTCCAAGTCCACCGTGGTATAAACCTGATAGCCGCCCTTGTTGAAGCGTTCGAGTGCATCGTCCGCATCCAGATTGTAGGTTTCCATCAGGTACGCCTGTACCTCGCGGATGGCAGCGTCCACGACCCATGAGGTTGCCGCTTCATCATCGGATTTCTGCGCCTGCAATTCCGGATGCAGGTCCTTGTATTCCTGTGTATCTGCATAGATAATGTGTTCCGACAGGGCTTTCTGGTAGTCGTCATAGCTGATTGCACCATGGTCGTACATCTGCCAGAGAACGTATTCCATACGCTCACGGTTTCTCTCACGACCGGTATTTACCCACTTGCCCGTCTGGTCATCCGTATAGCCGGCAAAGGGGTTGATGGTTTCCGGCGACTGGGGAATTGCCGCAAGCACGGCACTTTCCGCGATGGTCAAATCCTCGACATTTTTGCCGAAATACTCCATGGAAGCCATTTGAATACCATTGTTCGGGCCGCCGAAGCCGATGTAATTGAGGTAGGTTTCGATGATTTTATCCTTGGGATAATTTTTCTCCAGCGTCATCGCACGGAAAATCTCTCGGATTTTACGCGAAGGGGAGGGGTCATCGTCCTTGGTTACATTTTTAATGAGCTGCTGTGTGATCGTAGAGCCGCCGCGCTCGGTATCCCAGAAGCTGAACACGAGGTTCATGAACGCACCGATGGTGTTCTTATAGTCCACGCCGTCATGGGTATAGAAACGCTCGTCCTCGGTGTAGATGAACGCATCAAGCGTATGCTGCTGAATCTGGTCGAGGTTAACCGGAATACGCTGGATCTCGTTAGGCACTTCATAGAGATTGATGAGCTTGCCCTCTTTGTCGTAGGCAAATACGTTGCTGTTGTAGCTCATCTTCATTTCTTCGAGTGTGATAGTGGAGGATTCCTCCATGAAGTCCAGAACGTAAATGGTTGCTGCGGTAGCAACGATAGTTCCGGTGATAATGCAAATCAGAAAGAGGGATAATATGGTGGAAAAGAGGATGGAAAAGAGTTTTTTGACAATCATCCAGCCCCGATTTTTTTTCTTTCGGGTTTTCTGCGCTGCCGGTTCGGACGGCTCACGCCTTTGTCTGCGGTTATCTTGCATGACTTGTGCATTCCTTTCGTTCAGTCAATACCGTTCCAAGAACGTTTGCGGTTCAGTACGGTATTGCTTTCAATTTCGCTGCCCATAGAGCAATACACTATTATTATACCACAAAATTTCCCGTTTGTTAAGTCTTTTTTCAAAAAAAATCCTGCAATGGGGAATATCGTGAAAATGTACAAAGGATTGGGAAAAAAGAGGTACTTGGTATGGAATGTGTCAATTCCTGCTTAAGCCGGTGGTGCTTTTTGGGGTGGATTGCCCCCTGCCACGGAAAAATCCCCCTCCAACACCGGAGGGGGATTCAGCTTGTCGAAAAAGTCTTTTTTCTGGGGTTAGCACCCCTGTAACTGCCCCACCACAGCCGCAGTTAAATCCTATTGCGGCATACCGTCGCCCTCAAGCAGCATCCTGACTCAGGCTCAGGCACCCAACCCCTCCCCCAACGGGGGAGGGGCTATATTTCGGGGACTTCGCTGTACAGC
>SVNO01000033.1 GCA_015066845.1 Ruminococcus sp.
CCTGTCTTTACTACCTGTACATCAGTCAGATTATTCTTTTTCAGTTCTTCATCCAGTGTTTCTGCAATAGCAACACTGCCGGAAGAAGTACAGCCTGTACCGCCGCAGATCAGGACATGCTTGCGGTACTTTGTGCCGTTGGCTTCTGTGGACTCATCACGGGTCTGAAGTTCAACAGCCATTTCATCACGAATCACTTTGATTTCGTCGAGCGATTTCATGTATATGTTCCTCCTTGTTATGTATTCTCAGGCGAGATAATTACTCGTACTTTGCCAGAATTTCAGCGAGATCGTCAACGCCCAGACGGCCGTATACGTCCTCGTTGATGGTCAGGACAGGAGCCAGACCACACGCGCCGATGCAGCGACATGCTTCCAGAGAGAACTTACCGTCCTCTGTGCACTCACCACCGTCGATGCCGAGGATTTCCTTGAGCTTGTCAAACAGATCGCCGGAGCCCTTTACATAGCAAGCAGTACCAAGACAGACGGAAATGTTGTATTTGCCCTTCGGGAAGAGAGAGAACTGTGCGTAGAATGTTACAACACCGTAAATCTTCTCCATCGGGATCTCCATTTCGTCGGAAATGATCTTCTGCACCTCGATCGGCAGATAGCCGTAAATATCCTGTGCCTTTTGCAGCACAGGCATCAGTGCGCCCTGTTCTTCCTTATGCTCGGCAATTACTGCACGAAGCTGTGCTTCCTGCTCAGGTGTGCCGCGGAACGGAACAGTCTTCTTCGTTTTTGCACCCATTGTGTAACCTCCCAGAATAAATTGTATGCTCACACGTCAGTTTCCTTCATAAAATGACATTTCCGGCGCATAGCACACTTACATTACTATTATAGCATATTCCGACACAAAAATCCATCCGCAATGTTAACCAACGACACATGTTGAAACTATACAGGTTGCACAAAGCGATAGTTTTTTATCTATAAAAATATACGAATACGATTTGTTATATTCTGCGGTCGGTGCAGCGCGTGGTGCATGGGATGCACCATGCAGTTTCACACCCCAAAGCGCAAAAGAACTTGGGAGAAAATGAGAATTCGCAGCAGTGTTTCCAACAGGTCGGACAGCTTGGATTTCTCCGGAGAATAATACAGAGTGTAGAATTATATGTACGTTTTGATATCCGAAAACTGATTTTTTATTGTGGAAAACTTTGGTTTTTCCGCTGTTTTTTTGACAGGAAAAGGCAGTGAAATCCCCCTTTGAGATGGGGGAGCGCAGAAGAAAGAGGAAAATTTGTGAGAATTTCAAAAAAGACTGGACAAATGTGAGAATCTATGCTATAATATAACATGAATAACGGTGGATTCCGCCGGATTTAATACTATTTTGAGGTGATCACAATGGGTCTGAGCAGTCTGTTCCAGAGAAAAAACAATTATTTCGACAAAAAAATCACACCGCAATGCGGCTACTGTCAGTTTGCCAACCGTACAAAGGCAGAAAACAGTGTCCTTTGCACGAAAACCGGAACATTTTGGGATGAAAAGAATTCCTGTCCGAAATTTGTTTACTCCCCTCTCAAGCGCGTTCCTGTCAAGCAGCTCAAAAATGAGGGTATTGTTTCCGATGAGGAAATCTATGTAGAAGTAAAGGATGAAGAACCGGCAGCTAAGCCCGCAAAGGACGCTAAGCCTGCGGAAGAAGCAAAGCCTGCACAGGAGACAGCACCTGCTCCTGAGGCTAAGCCTGCAGAGGAAACTCAGCCTGCACAGGAAGCGGCTGCACCTGCAGAGGAAGCAAAGCCTGCTGAGCAAGCACCTGCTGAGGAGGCAAAGGCTGAGCAAGCACCTGCTGAAGAAACAAAGCCGGCGGAAATTGACCCGCTTGACGCTGCAATTTCCAGCGCACTGGCTGACGCTGCTGCATTTGCACAGCAGAACATTCCGCCCAAGTCCGAATAATTTTGCATACCTGCATTGCTGCACAGCTCTTTCACAGGGCTGTGCATATGCTGTTTTAGGAGGTCACGATGAAGCGAACCGATTACCTGAGCTGGGATGAATATTTTATGGGCATTGCGGTATTATCCGCACAACGCAGCAAGGACAGCAACACGCAGGTGGGGGCATGTATTGTCAATCCGGAGCACAAGATCGTGTCCATGGGCTACAATGGAATGCCCATCGGCTGTGACGATGATAAAATGCCATGGGGACGCGAGGGTGCGTTTCTGGATACGAAATACCCGTACGTCTGCCATGCTGAACTGAATGCCATTCTCAACCGTGCGGAAGTGAGTCTGCGCGGCTGTACGATTTACGTCACGCTTTTTCCGTGCAATGAATGCGCAAAGGCGATTATTCAAAGCGGAATCCGGCGCGTGGTGTATCTGGATAACAAATATGCCGGTACGGACGCAATTACTGCATCCGAGCAGATGTTCCGTCTGTCGGGGGTTGCGTATGAGGCATATGTGCCGACGGGACGGCAAATTTCGCTCAGTTTATAAAATCAAGGAGGAAGTTTATGAGAATTCGGTGCAAACCATGGGCAAGACCGGAGTTGGAGGCGTGTCCGTTCTTCATTCCGGAGCCTGCTGCAAACCGCGGTCACTGGGATACGGTGTTCGGCAACGGCAAGCCCATTTATCTGGAGCTTGGCTGCGGCAAAGGCGGCTTTGCATCACAGGCTGTCCTGCACTGGACGGATGTGAATTTCATTGCTGTGGATATTAAAAATGAAATGCTTGTGCTTGCAAAACGCAAGATTGAACAGGCACTCGAATCCGCAGGACGTTCGCACGAACAGGTGCGCGTGATGATCTATAATATTTCCAATATCTGCAATGCCTTTGGCGAGGAGGATGAAATTGACCGTATTTTCATCAATTTCTGCAATCCGTGGCCTAAGAGCAAGCACAAGAAAAGACGATTGACGCATACCCGTCAGCTGATGCAGTACAGGGCATTTCTCAGAGGTGAGCTTTGGTTCAAGACGGACGATGACGAGCTGTTTGAGGAATCTCTGGAATACTTTGCCGATGCCGGTTATGAAATCCGGTATCTGACACGCGACCTGCACAATTCCGGTTTTGCGGATAATCTGGTGACGGAGCATGAGCAGATGTTCACACAGGAGGGCAAGAATATCAAGTTCCTCATTGCTGTACCATGCGCCGCGCCCAAGGAAAGGAAGGAAACGGATGGAGAATACTGCGAATCCGCTGGCAATCAGAACCAGTGAAATTATTGTGGACGGCAGCACGGTGAATGAAAACCCTGCCGCTGCATTCCGCGGTCTTGGCTGCATGACCGGCGGCGGTTCATCCCGTCTGCTGCTCGATTACAAAGCCAATGCACCGGAGGCATATGATGAAATTCTCCGCCAGCTTTTCGCGCCTGCCTACGGCGCAGGGCTGACATATATCAAGGTGGAGCTTGGTGCGGATGTGCGCAGCGGTGCAGGCGTTGAGCCTTGCGTCAAGCGTACAGCGGACGAAACACCGGACGTGACAAGAAGTGCAGGTTTCCTGCTTGCGGCTGATGCCAAGCGCATCAACCCTAATATGAATGCCGGTCTGGTGCAGCGCGATGAGCCGCAGTGGGTAACTGCCGCTTTCAAGGAGAGCCGTGAGGCTGGTTTTGCGGCAAGATACCGCCTGTTTTATGAAACTCTCGTTGCTGCGTACATTACTTATGGTCTGACCTTTGACTACATCAGCCCCGACACCAAGCAGGTGGATGCGGACTGGCTGGTTTATTTTGCAGAAAAGCTGCGCGGTCAGGAAAATCCCCCCTATGATTTTTCTGCCATCCAACTGGTTGCTTCTGACGCAGCCGGCGGCAATGCACTTGCTGCGGAGATGGTACACAATGAACCACTGCGCAATAGTGTGGACGTGATCGCCCTGCGTGGGACAACAAAGGGCGATGACAATACCCAATTGCTGCATGATGTTTACGGCAAGGAAATCTGGTACGGCGAGGGCGGCGCACCCGATACGGAGCCTGCACTTGCCTGCCGTGTGGATGGCTGCGGCATGACGGGAGCCGGCAGTGCGGTGGACATTGCAAACCGCATCATCAACAGCTATGCCAACGGCAGAATGGTAATGTATGAATTTCTGCCTGCCATCCGCGCTTGCTATGACGGCACGGACAATGCATCGGGCAGACTGATGACTGCCAATACCCCTTGGTCGGGCAATTACAGCCGCGACCTCGGTTTCTGGGTTGCCTCCCATTTCACACGTTTTGCCCAAGCCGGCTGGCAGTATGTAGATAGTGCCTGCTTCGGGGATGGGGAAGAAAACGGGGCAGTCTGGAATACTACGCATAATTATGTGACACTCGTATCCCCTGACAGGATGCAGATGACAATGCACCTGACCAATGACAGCGATGTACCGCGTTCCTATCTGGTCATTGTCAACCATCTCCCCTACCTGCCGCGTTACCTGCATTTCATCGAAACGAGAGGCAGCCAGAATGCGCATGAAATCGGGAAAAAGTGGTTCCGTGTTACGGACAAGGTCCATGCTTCCGCTGTCAAGGGCGATATGGCATTCCCCGTGGTAGTCAAGCCGCATTCGCTGCTGACCATCACGACCAAGGACATTTCCGAGCTGCGTGGTCACGCACTCCCCTATCCGGACATTCCGCAGAACAAGCGGCTTGAGCTGCCGTATCTGGAGAATTTCAATCAGGGGCAGGCATTCTATGCTGCAAGAGGCAATGCACCGCGCTATATGATGGATTTAGCCGGCAGATTCGAGGTTGTCAATACACCGCAGGGCAGTGTTCTTCAGCAGATGCAGCCGTTGTCCTCGCAGTTTGACGGCGACCGGAAGAAAACGCCGTGCGACCCGATTACCACATTCGGTGATGACAAATGGGCGAATTATCAAGGAAAAATCCGCTTTCTCTTTGGTGAGAGCAGCGGTGACAATTACGCAGCACTGGGCATCCGCTGCAATTCCTCGCTGACCTGTCCTGACAGTGCGGTCAGTGGATTGCGGCTGCGGCTGTATGCTGATGGCAGATGGGAATTCTGCTATATGGAGGATGTACTGGAGCTTGGAAAAATCCCGCATTTCAAGACCGAGGGCATCCATGAATTGCAGATCATGGCGATTGGTACACTGGTAATGGCATTTGCGGACGGCTGTTCGGTTGCAGAGCTGAACACGGCAAATCAGCCGATGATTCGTGCCGGAAGAATGTGCCTGCAAAGTGCTTGTTATCCCAACCAGTTCCTCGAAATTTCGGCAGAACCGATTCCCCTGCCCATTCCGAAATACTGCTGGCGGATCGACTGCCTTGCACCGCAGATGCGCTATCTGGAAAAGGCAAAGAACGGCTGGATGCTCAATGTCCAGACGGACGCACCGCATTTCCACCACACCTGTGCAAAGGGTGAAGCAGGTTCGGCAATGGAAATCCGCTTCTACGGAACGGGACTGTTCCTGCTGGGCAAATCGGAAAAGACGATAATTTCCCTGCACCTTGACGGCAAGCTGTATGCGGACGCAGTTGAGGTGACGAATACCAACTGCCGTGAATGCTTCTATGCACTCGAAAGCCTGACAGAGGGCTGGCATACGCTGCGCATTACGGTCAATGCCGGTACATTGGAGCTGGACGCTGCGGAAATTCCGACAGACCACCTCTCCCCTGTTTATGCACCGCCCATGCCGCCTGCAAAACCGCGGACGGATCATGCCGAGGTCAAGCCCGTCAATGCACCCTCGCGCCTTGCAAAGGCTGCCATTCCGCTTGCCGGTGTTGCGGCAACGGGACTTGCAGTGGCATTCACTGTCAACGCAATTATCAATAAAAAGAAGAAGAATACATAAGAAAAGCCCCCGAATTCCTGTGCATTGGAATTCGGGGGTTATTATTTCTGTTTATCCTACCGCCGGCATGTCGGATTCTTCCGGCAGGTCGATCATCGGGGGGAATGTAAACGGCGGTTCCGTTTCCGGAGGCATGGTGAAGGGCGGTTCAGTGACCGGCGGTTCAGTCGGCAGGGGGATGGTTTCCGTTTCCGTCTGGGGGAAGGTGGTGGTTTCCACAGTATTGGGGTAGTATTCTGTGGAAGGCTCAGAGAATGTGGAAGTTTCGGTCATTTCTTCCACCCACTCCGGTTCCGTTGGTTCGGGTTCGGATGCGTCCGTGGGCAGCTCATGCCACATTGTTTCCAGTGGTTCATAGGTGGACTCGATATAGGAAAGGTATTCGTCCGTAGAACGTGTGATTCCCTCGATGGATGCAGACCATGTGGAGAGCGTCTGCGGTCCTTCCGTCTGCATCGGCAGCAGAGGGGGACGCGTGGCAGTGGTTTCTTCCTCCTGCACCTCGATAGTCTGCTTGGGCTGGTTGATTTGCAGAATGGGCTGCTGTTCTTTCTTAATGGGGAACAGCATCAGAAGCATCAGTACAAGCATGGTAATCGTCAGCAGCACTGCACAGGCAACCATTGTAATTTTGGTGGACTTTTGCAGTTTGGAAAGGATGTTCAGTTTTTTCATAGTTACGCTATCTCCTCTTGCCAATGCATGGCATTGGTCTGGTTTTCATAATACCTCCGTACTGCGTTCCTGCCGGCAGATGCGGCGGAATTGCGTGGGTGTCAGTCCAGTACGGCGTTTGAATTGCCGCATAAAATAGACATCGGATTCAAATCCGCATTGCAGGGCAATGTCTGCAACGGCATCCTCGGTCTGTTCAAGCAGCTTTCTGGAAAAGGCAATCCGGCTTTCAATGACATCCTGCGTACAGGTCACACCAAAGGCGGATTGGTAGATTTTATGGAAATATGGGATGCTCAGGCTGAGCATATCACAGATTTCGGGAATGCTCCAGCTGCGCGCCGGACTGTTATAAATCTCACGGCGCAGTGCAACGAGCTTGTCATAATGGGGAATCTGCGCTGCCATTTTAATGGCTGACGCATCATTGTACCGGAGCAGGCTGAGCAGCAGATTGGCAGCGCACAGCTGTATTTCCGCTTCCTGTTCGGATTTGCCGGCGGTATGGTCGAACAACATCTGGTAGCTCTGCATAACGGCAAGGGGCTTGGCAAGTGCGCACAGCTCCCCGATGCGGAAACCGGCTTCCTGCAAAGTTTCTTCATCCACGCACAGCTGCATCCAGCACAGGGGCATGGTGCACTGCACGGACAGCAGAGCCTCCCTGAATGGCATAATCATGTTCGTATAGGCAGGCACCTGATAATTTTGCGCGTACAGACGCAGCGTTCCCTTGGTTTCAAAGAGAAATAAAATGCAGCAATCCTGCGCATAGCCGCGGCGCAGACGCATCTGACCGGCTTGCCCGATTCTGCCGCAGGGAATCGGAACCGCCTGCTGTGTCAACAGCATGGTACCGCCTCCGTTCATGTGAAGTTAACCTATTCTATCATACTACTTTTTTTCCGTTTTGTCAACCGTAATCCGGATATTTTCCTGCACAAATCCGGATATTTTTCAAGGCATGTCCGATATGGGCAAAAACAGGGACATCCATCTGCTGCAGGGCTGCACAAATACCGCCTGACGGCTCTGCCTTAATGAGTTCTTAAACATTCTTAATGGTTTCCCATCTTGCAAGTCCGGTGAAAGTACGGTATAATAAGAATACAGAAATCAAATGAAAGGAGCAGCCTATGGCTTATCATATTCTCATCTGCGATGACGAAAAGGACATTGTAAATGCACTGCAAATCTACCTTTCACAGGAGGACTACATCCTGCATACTGCTTATAACGGCGAGGAGGCTCTGGCGATTCTGGACGAAACGCGGATCGACCTGCTGCTGCTGGATATTATGATGCCAAAGCTTGACGGTATTCAGACCATGGTGGAGCTGCGGAAAACCTACCACCTGCCCGTCATCCTCCTCACGGCAAAAAGCGAGGACACGGACAAGATTCTGGGACTGAATCTGGGGGCGGATGATTACATCACAAAACCGTTCAACCCCATGGAGGTACTCGCGCGCGTCCGGTCGCAGCTGCGGCGGTATACGCAGTTCGGCGGTGCACGATCGCCGGAGAGCACGGTTTGCAGCATCGGCAATATTTCCCTTGATGACAGCGAAAAAAAGGTGCTGGTGGATGGGGAGCCGGTGAATCTCACGCCAACAGAATATGCTATCCTGCATTTCCTCATGCGCTCGCCGAACAAGGTATTCTCCCCCAAGGAAATCTATATTGCCATCCGCAATGAAGCTCCCTACGGTGCGGAGGGGACAATTGCAGTGCATATCCGGCATCTGCGTGAAAAAATCGAAATCAATCCTGCCGAGCCGCGCTATCTCAAGGCGGTCTGGGGACAGGGTTATAAAATTGAAGGGAGATGTTCCAAATGACAGAAGAAGCAACCATCCCGAAAACCACAAAACAACGCGGATTACGAAGAAGCAGCGTGTGCAAGTCGCTCATGGTGCTGACAGGAACGCTTGCCGTCATTGGCATGACGGGGGGCGGTCTGCTGACGTACCTGTGCGCGGAAAACGGTGTTTACACCCAGAAACCGCAGGAAATCGGCAGGCAGAGTATGGAGGACAGCTGCCAGTCGCAGATTTTCAATGTGCAGAGTCGCTGGCAGGATATCGCCAACTGCATGGAGCATCCGGAGGAAGTGCCATCGGGGTATATCGAACAGCTCCAGCAGGCATTGCAGGAGCAGTACGCGCCGGAAGTTTCCAATTTCGAGTTCATCATCCGCGCACCCGATGATTCCGTGCTGTTTGAATGCTTCACGGACAGCGAATACCGCTACACATGGACGGAACCCATCTACACAACGTCCTACGAAACGGAACGCCTGCGCATGACTCCTGAGGCATGGTCAGTGTACACGCCTCCGGCAGGTGTAAACTGCGAAATTCAGGAAGTCTGGGTACAGGTGCCGATAAAGCCGCAGGAAATCCAGTCACCGACAGAACCGTTGACGGAAACGATATCTCAAACAGAAACGACCTTTGAAGCGCAGACAGTACCGGAAACCACTGCGTCGTATCTGCCGGAGGACGAGGAATTCCTGCCGGCACAGGAATATCGGGAGGAA
Source organism: Ruminococcus sp. (assembly GCA_015066845.1). Lineage (GTDB taxonomy): Bacteria > Bacillota > Clostridia > Oscillospirales > Ruminococcaceae > UBA3855. The sequence continues at coordinate 9,039 of SVNO01000033.1, forward strand.
CTGTATTATGATGTGACATTGTCCACACCGCATTCAGAGTTTGCGTATTCTGTGACCGGTTATGTGCGTGAGCAGCTGACAGCGGACGACAGATTTGCAAAAAGCGACTGGTTTTTCCGCACCGCCTACAATTACCGCTATATTCCGCCGATCATACTGGGTGTGAGCATTGTGTTCTTCCTCGTTTCGGTAGGATTCCTGCTTTGGGCAGCCGGCTGGCACAGGGACAGCGAAGAACCGCACGGCGGTGTCTTTGAGAGGATTCCCTATGACGTGTTCACCTGTGTGCTTGGCTTTGCCGGATTGCTGCTGATCGTTGTGCTTGATGAGGTAATCGACCATATGGCGTGGATTGTGTGCATCGGCTTTTTCCCAATACTCTGGCTGCTGGTGCTCTGGTGGCTTGTGAGCACTGCTGTGCGCATCCGGACGAAAACAATTCTCTCGAACAATCTGATTGTCATCCTTGCCAAGGGCATTGCCAAAAGTGTTCAGAATACATTCAGACAGGCAAAGGATGTGCCGATGATTCATGTGGTATTGCTCAGCCTTGCAGGCTTCATTGCGCTGCATCTGCTCAGTACGGTAATGCTTGCAGACGGCATTGAATTCGGTCTGGTCATTCTCATTCTCCTCTATACTGCGGTTCTGATCGCCGTTTGTGCTGCACTGGTCAACATGCATCAGCTGCAAAAGGGTGCACAGAAAATTGCGCAGGGAGAGCTGAACTATCAGATTCCGGAGGAAAAGCTCATTCTGGCATTCCGGCAGCACGGACGGTATCTCAACAGCATCAGTGACGGAATGAATCATGCCGTATCCGAGCGCATGAAAAGCGAGCATTTCAAGACGGAGCTGATTGCGAATGTATCCCACGATATCCGCACACCGCTGACCTCGATTATCAATTACACGGATCTGCTGTCAAAACTGGAGCTGCAGGACACGCAGGCACAGGAGTATATTGACGTACTCAGCCGGCAGTCGGCAAAGCTGCGCAAGCTGACGGAGGATGTACTGGAAGCATCCAAAGCGACCACGGGCAATCTGAAGGTGGAGAAAGAGAAAATGGACCTTCGGGTACTTGTGACGCAGATTCAAGGCGAATATGCCGAACGGCTGGAGCAGTCCGGACTGCACATGGTCTGCACCATGCCGGAAGAACCGCTGTATATTATGGCGGACGGGAGGCTGATGTGGCGCGTGATGGAGAATCTGTTCAGCAATGTCTGCAAGTATGCCATGCAGGGTACGCGCGTATATCTGGATGCGGCGGCAGAGGACGGGACAATTATGCTGACGCTGCGCAACATCTCGGCAGTACAGCTGCACATGTCCGCGGACGCGCTGATGGAGCGATTCGTACAGGGCGACACCTCCAGAAATGCGGAAGGCAGCGGTCTGGGGCTTTCCATCGCGCAAAGCCTGACGACCTTGCAGGGCGGTAAAATGCACCTGCATATTGACGGCGACCTGTTCAAGGCAGAGCTGGTTTTTCCGCAGCTGTATCATGAAAAAAACTGACAAATCCCATCATTTCATTCTCATATACCGACAAGGCAGCACCGCAGAGTTTTCTGCGGTGTTCTGCTATTCTATTTGACATTTCTGTGAAACCATGGTATAATGAAGGCATTACCTATGAGGAGGACAACACTATGGGAGAAACGCAATGCCGGCTTTTCAAACGCTGCGGCGGCTGTCAGCTGCGCGAAACATATGAAGAACAGCTCGCGTGGAAACAGGCAAAGGTGGTACGGCTGTTATCAAAATTCGGAACATGCCAGCCGATTATCGGCATGAAGCATCCGTACCATTACCGCAACAAGGTGCAGCATGGATTCTACACCAACCCCAAGCGGCAGATTATTTCGGGAATTTACCAGTCAGGAAGCGGAAAAATCATCCCCTGCGAAAGCTGTATGCTGGAGGATGTACAGGCGGACAAAATCATCTCCACCATTCGCATTCTCATGCGTTCTTTCAAGCTGTTCCCCTACAACCCCAACACGGACAAGGGGTTGATTCGTCATGTCATGGTGCGGAAAGGGCATCACAGCGGTGAATATCTGGTCTGCATCATCACGTCAAAATCTGCCTTTCCTTCGAAGAAAAACTTTGTTGGTGCGCTGCTGAAAGCGCATCCGTACATTACGACCATCGTGCAGAATGTCTGCACAAACCCCATGCCGCTGACGATGGGAGAGCAGGAATTCATCCTGCACGGCAAGGGATATATTGAGGACATGCTGTGCGGCAAGAAATTCCGCATTTCGGCGCGTTCGTTCTATCAGGTCAACCCTGTGCAGACGGAGCTGCTGTACCGGACGGCAATTGCATTTGCAGGGCTTTCCGGCACTGACCGTGTACTCGACTGCTACTGTGGTACGGGAACGATCGGCATCATCGCTGCTGACCACTGCAAGGAAGTACTGGGCGTGGAGCTGAATGCGAGTGCGGTGGCAGACGCGCGGAAGAATGCGGCGCAGAACCAGTGCGGAAACATCCAGTTTGTCAATGAGGATTCGGGGCAGTTTATGGAGAGAATGGCGAAATTCGGTGAAACTGCGGATGTTGTCTTTACCGACCCGCCCAGAACGGGCAGTGACAAGCGGTTTTTAGAATCTCTGGCGAAGCTTGCCCCGAAGAAGGTGGTGTACATTTCCTGCGGCATTGAAAGTCTTGAACGCGATTTGCTGCTTCTGCGCAAGCTGGGGTATGCAGTGCAGAAGATTCAGCCGGTGGATATGTTTCCGCATACGAAGCATGTTGAGACGGTATGTTTATTGTCCAAACTTAATGCAAAGCAACATATCGAGATAAACTTGGATATGGACGAGCTGGATTTGACCGATGCGGAGAAGAAAGCTACCTACCAGGAAATCAAGGATTATGTGCTGGAGCATAGCGGCTTGAAAGTCAGCAGCTTGTATATCACACAGGTAAAACAGAAGTGCGGTAACATCGAGCGTGAAAACTACAATAAGCCGAAGTCTGAGGACGCTAAACAGCCGCAATGCCCACCGGATAAAGAAAAAGCAATCAAGGAGGCATTGACGCACTTCGGCATGATTTAAGGAGGGCGGATATGACGCAGTTGATTTCTTGTGAGTTCAATATGGATACTGCCTGTGTTGAACTGAAATTTACCGATGGCAGCATGATTGCGATTGATACTATCGCCGTGGAGAACGAAGTTGTCCGTAATATGTACGAACGGTCAGAGCTGGACTATCTGATTTACAACGCACCTTTGGAGTATGCAGACCTTATTTTGAACGGCGATCCCGAAACCTATTTGAAAACTGTCACAGAGTATAAATCTTTGGATAGCTGATAAGTTTTAAGGCGGCAGGGAGATTGATTTCTTCTTGCCGCTAAATCTTTTGCAGAATATGGGGATACAGCGATATTCCACAATACACATATGAAAGGAGTGTGCAAGATGAAATTATCCTACAGCAAGGTATTCGATAGATATGCAATTTCCTTTTCGGATAAGCTGGCTGAACTTTCGTATTCGCTATACAAAACATTGCGATTGCGGGTAACAAGAATATTTCCGCTTTCAGAGAATGAGAAATATTGGTTTGATGATGACCCATTTTCGAAAGAAGAATCTGCTGATATGCCACAAGGCTTTGACTACATAAAAAAGGAGAGTGTCGATGGATTTGTAAAGTTAGATTACATAGATTTGTACGATTATCTTCCCAAAGAAGACTTGCCAAAGTTTATTAAGGAACTAAAAAAATGTGTTCGCCGAAATAAGATAACTCCTTTTGGTGCATTTCGTTCCCGTGAGGATATTGATAAGATCGACAATTTTGGTCGGTATTATGATGGTCAGGCTTTTACACATATTTTATCAATTCGGTTTCGCAAAAACGAAAAGCTCCAACAATCTTGTTCTGATATTTCCGTATCTCTTCGTAATCTGTCAGCCACTTTTCTTTTAGTACAGTATCGTGTATATATTACAAAAGAATTTAATGCTAAGATCGCAGAAGTATGTAAGGAAAAGTATTCTGGATATACAACGGTTTATAGACAATTCAATACACCCTGGTATGCTGTAAAAAAATTTGGCAGATCATCTCATACTGGCAATAATGTTCGTCAAGAAAAAATCTATAAGATGATTTCTCAACTGAAGTGGCAAATATTGAAGGAAATTCGCAAGACATATTCCGTTCGCTTTTGGGAAGACGGAATATTTACACCGACATATGAAACATATTCGACCAATATCCGTCCCAGTAATGAGCGTCGCAATTTAGAGTTTTGGGATAGTATCTCGTTTGACAGAGTTGCCGACTATGCACCAACGTATAACGCCTGCGTATGCTGGGATTATAAGCATGGAGAAAATGAGGGGTTACGTTTATCTGCTTTCTGCGGCGGAAATTACTCCAAAGACGATCATTTGCCGGAGATAGCCCACCGTAATATCTCGGATATATATGGGGTTTATTTAACTGCGGCTACATTAGAATATGTTGCAGATAGAGACATTGCGATCTGCAATAAAAAAATCAGCAAAGTGATTAGAAAAGCTAAAACATCCTCTGTTCTAAAAGTCAGAGTTGCGGTTGAACGGAAGTTATATTATTGTTATCGTTTTATTTCGGAATTTTCAGGTAAATCTATAGATCACGATGATGCTAAAGCCTTTAGACATCAGTTTTATAAAAAAGGTTCTGTATCGTCAAGAAGTCTTGAAGGTATATCTAAAAGAATCCGGGAGACAAAAACGCAAATTGATAATATACTAAAGTTGTTAAATGATGCGGCTGAATACAGAAGCAGTGAATCAAATATCAAACTGCAGTGGATTATGATGATTGTAACCGTTCTGTCTTTGTTTGTTGCATTGTCCAGTATTAATAATAACGATGTTGTAAATGAGATTAAGAACTTGATTGAGTGGATAGAAACAATAATGCCAAAATAAATCTACTACTCAATAGATGCAACGCTGTGGGGAGCGAATGAAGCGTACCAACTAAAACTTGGCGGCAAAATGCAACAGCGTTTCCTGCTCTGTTACGATAACTGCATCGTCGAAATTGACTTCGAGTGGGATTGGCAATTAACATCGGAACAAATGACCGTTGTTACAGAAAAACTTCAAAAGTAAAATCTGCAACACAACAAACCGCTGCATTTTTCATCCCCATGTAGGATCGAGGTTGCAGCGGTTTTTCTGTTTTATGGATTCTGTTGTTTTTGCTTTAACATTTCGTTGAGCTTTTCCGTATTCTTTTTGGTTATGGAATAAATGATCGCCCAAATCACGACATAGTCCACGACAAAAATAGCCGAAAAAACTATTACTCCCCCAAATAAACCTTGCCAAAATCAAGCAGCATAACTTGTGCAAGGAGCGTTAGAGAAGGAAGAGATTTTAGAAGAACACAGCTGCAGCGATTTCAAATGCGAACGGACATTATGCTCCAGTTCTTCTTTTGATTGAGGTAACTATTCAGTCCTCCCAAACTTCCACAAAGTTGAAAACAAAATTCCGATATAAAAAAACTGTGATTCTGTCAATTTCCAAGCGTCAATAAATGTGCTATACTAAAGAAAAAACGGTGGTGAAAAAGCATGACAGTGATCGAAAAACTTCTCGAAACATTTAAGGCACAGCAGCAGACCATTGATACTCTGACAATGAAATTGGATCAAGCCAACGCGAGAATCACAGAACTGGAGGAGCAGCTGCATCGGATCTTTATCCACTAAGATCTTCTGGATTTCCTTTTCCTGTTCCGGTGTCAGTATTCTTTTTTCACCAATGCTGCGTCCACGCTTTTTGGGCTTCAGTGCTGCCAGACCTCCTTCGGCGTACTGCTTCTTGACCGACCTGACATGCCTTTCGCTCACGTCAAGTATTTCTGCGATCTCACCGTTTGCTTTGCCTTTTTTGAGCAAACGTACAATACTCTTTCTGATCTGATACTGCTCATCCGGACTTAGTTTTACTGCGTTTGTTTTCAATTCGTTTTCCATGTCTCTATTATATCATATTTCCTGCTGTTTGGCAAGGTTTTGTTGGGAGATCAATAGCTGCCGTCCATGCCTGCGTAGATTGATGTGCTGACCGTTCCGGGCGGCGGGTGCAGACCGGAGATTTTGGATGTCATGTACTGATTCGCGGTCGTGGTCATGTCGATACGGTCGCCGGTGGAGTTTTCGAGGATTAGGGTGAAAAACATGGGTGTACCTCCTTGAAATTTGAGGATGGATGTGGTATAATAAGGACAACACTAGTCGCCTTCAAGTCATTTAAAATAATCGCAGATGAATAGAGGTAATCTTATGAAAGAAAACAACTTTTTTGATATGTTTAATCCAGATATGTTTAACTTTGATAATGAGGAAAATATTTTAAACTTGATGTTAATGTACCTAAAAAATTCAACACATGATGTGCGAATGTTCAAAGGAAACTCCTTTGAAAGAAGAATCTTAAGATTTATTCAAAACGTTAGCTCATTCACGGAAAACAATGGTCATGATTGTTTACCTCCTGATTATTACTCTGACAGTTTTAGTTGTATGTTTGATGTGCTTCGAATAAATGATGCAGAGATAAGAAAAGGACACAATCCAATTATTGCTCAAGAGCAAAAAATGAGAAGAGAGTTAAAGAATGAGGGACTGCTTGATTCTCAATATTTCCAAGTTGCATTTGAAGCAGGTACTTCTGGTGATATAAACGAGCACTCATTTCCACAGTATAAAAAACAAGCGAAGCGTGTAATCCAAGAGCATATAGATAAAATTCCTTTGTGGACAAATGCACATCCAAGCATACAATATAAGGGGTTACTAATATTAGACGAATCAGGTCTCTGTTTTGAGGGAACTAAGGCTCACGTAAAAGATGACTACTTTGCTTTTTCGTTCAACCGTAATCATGGGCTAATCACTCACGAAACATGGAATGATGCAGAATTCATTCAACCCATATATGATTCAGCGTTGGACTTCGTTATTTGGTTTAATCCATACAAAAATCATAATGAAGTTCTCTTTAAATACAATAGTATAATGGATAGAAAGCGAAGCATTCAATACCCGGCATTGATGATTGTAGATACGCGGTTTCATAGAGCAGGATTTAAACAATATAATTATGACAAGTTGGTTATGGCTACATAAATCATAATCTATGTAGTGTGGGCAGAAAAATGCTGCCTTCTTATTATTTCACCGCATTCCTCGTCAATCGATAAACCTCTAGCCGTGACAGTGCTTTCGGACTATTGTTGGTCTGATTCACCGTCCGGCTGTTGTCGTTATTGTAGTAATTGTTCACGACAGACGCACCGCCAGTACTGCCCACAACAGCCGCTGACACCCCATCAAGCCGATAGCTCAGATCCGATTGCATCGACAGTTTCATCGTTTCGGCAACACCGGAAACCGCCTTTTCTACGTATTTTTTCTCTTGTTGATATGCCGGAACATCGAGGAAATTGCAAGTATCAACAGCCAGAAACGGTTATTGTACGAAATCAGATCCGAGATTACAGATGGGAGATTTTTGCGTTATCCGGCTTATTCTCTGGAATTCCCAAGTGCCAAGCCAAAGCCGCGAGATGACTTTTTGAAAAAAATATTTTATTTTTTGTAAAATATACTTGACAAAACGTAAAATATGTGGTAGTATAGTATCAGAAACCATGGAGGTGATCATGTGGCAAAAAACTTAAAGCTGAAATCCGCACGGGCGGCGGTGGATATGTCGCAGCAGGCTCTGGCGGATGCCGTGGGCGTTTCACGGCAGACCATCAATGCCATTGAAAAAGGCGACTACAACCCCACAATCAATCTTTGCATTGCCATATGCAAAGTACTCGGCAAAACACTTGACGAATTATTCTGGGAAAACTAAGGAGGAAATGATGATGATGAAATCCGTATTTGAAGAACAGGACTTATTAAACGACAGCAAACTCGATGAAATGCAGAAGGCCTACGCCTACAAGCTGGCATTCCGGTGCTTCAAGGCACTTTACTGGACAAATGTTGCCTTCACCTTTATCCCCATGGTATTCCAAAGCATGACCAACAAATCATCCTTTTATGCACTCACATCCATGCTGCTGTTCATTGTCACGAATATCATTTATCTGGTATTCGGGGCAAAGGCTTCCGAGTTCGGTGCACTGAATCCGCCTTTTGCCCAAAATATGGCGAAGCCTGGAACGATCGCTTCTTTTCTCATCATGTTCATGGCTTACATGACATTCGCTGTGGTGAGATTCAATCAGACGGGTGAGCCTGTTGTCATTTACTTCGGCATCTATATTGCAATCATGACAGCAACGCACATCGCACTCGGCGTTATTGCCAAGAGAAATAATCAGATTGCCGAAGAAGCGGAGGAGGAAGAATAATGGACAATCAGAACACTGCACTCAATCAGAGCGTTAATCTGATTTCCACCAACGGCGTGATGATTGAGAAGATTGACAATGAGGAATATGGCGAGAAACTCATGAAAATCTACCTGCAGCTTCAGGAACAGTCCGAGGATGAGGACATGGACGAAACCGATGATGTGGACATGACGATGTAAGACAATTGAGGTTGCAGGTTTCTTTTTGAGATCTGTAACCTCCTTACTGTAAAATAAAAGTAGGCAAAGAAAAAGGGCAACCGTAAAAACCAATTGCTCTTAAGGTCACAAAATGCTAAATGTAATTGGCAAAAAACATAGAAAGTGAGTGACCTTAAAATGAGTATAACATATGGCTATGAATTTGCAAGAAATATTTCTATTACTTCGGGTTTGAAATGGCTGAAACGGGTTTCCGCTTGTGAACCTTTCACTCATTTGAATTTCTGATCTTGGGCATTTTGACGATTTTATGATTTGTTGCCTACTTTTGGTTGACACTAACCACCTTGAGATAAAGATTGCATTTTCAAGTAAAATATGCTATAATATCTGCATAGAATGCTGAAGAATGGAATGATACCTATGGAACTTCTGATAACAGTCATCGTGTGCCTGCTTGCAGGCTGCGGTGCGGGACTTGGAACGGGATTTGCCGGCATGAGTGCGGCGGTCGTGATCACGCCGATGCTCACAACTTTTCTGGGAATGCCTGCCTACAGTGCGATCGGCATTGCACTTGCAAGCGATGTTCTGGCAAGCGGCGTGAGTGCCTACACCTACCACCGGAATCAAAATATCGATATCCGCAATGGTCTGGTCATGATGGCGGCGGTGCTGCTCTTCACATTTGTGGGCAGCTTTATCGCAAGCTATGTCCCGAACGATGCAATGGGCGGCACATCCGTCTTTATGACAACACTGATGGGCATTAAATTCATTGTTCAGCCCGTAACCACCACAAAAGAAGCAATGAATGCAGTATCGCCGAAAAAACGTCTGATTCAGTCCATCATTTTCGGTACGCTTATCGGCTTTATCTGCGGCTTTGTCGGTGCAGGCGGCGGTATGATGATGCTGATGATCCTGACGATGGTGCTCGGCTATGAGCTGAAAACGGCTGTCGGTACGAGTGTGTTCATTATGACGTTTACCGCATTGACCGGTGCTGTCAGCCATTTCATCATTGATGAGAAAATGCCCGACCTGCTTGTTCTCGGACTGTGCGTGCTGTTCACGCTGCTATTTGCCCGTATCGGTGCAGTGATCGCAAACAAGGTGAGTGCAAAGACGCTGAACCGTGCAACCGGCGTGATTCTTGTCCTGCTTGGTGTACTGGTGATCGGTATCGGGGCATTGATCTGAACGATGGAGCTTCTCATTCGAGAGGCTCTTTTGTTTTATCTGATCTTCTTCATCCAGTCCGTATCGCTTTCAAAAGCAAACTCATACAAATCAAGCTCCAGTACGGCACAGATACGGGGCATGTGGAGTGTGTAGTGTTGTTGACAAAGGCGCGAAAGCAAACAAAAGAGGGATGGGCTGTACGGCGAAGTCCCTAAATATAGCCCCCTCAACGGGAAAAGTGTTGGCTGCTAACCCCAGAAAAATCATTTCTTCTGCATACTGTTCCAACTTCATCGGCTAAACTCTGATATACTTTGTCTGTCAGAGTAAAAGAAATTCGTATAATATCGCCATTTTTGCCCCTGTCCTTTGCAGGGACAAATTTTTTTTGAAAAAATTTCCGAAAAACGCTTGACAACTGTGTATATCTGTGCTATACTGTGTATAACGTATATATACAGTATAACACTGAGGTGCACTATGGATATTATTTTAAGCAATAGCTCGGATGAGCCGATTTATGCGCAGATTGCGACACAAATCAAGACTCTCATCATGAACGGTACGCTTGGGGCTGGGGACGCTCTGCCGTCAATGCGTACACTCGCCACACAGCTTCGCATCAGCGTCATCACGACAAAGAGAGCGTATGAGGAGCTTGAACGGGATGGCTTCATCGAAACGGTCGCTGGCAAGGGATGCTTTGTCAAGATGCAGAACACGGATTTTCTGCGCGAGGGACAGATGCGGATGGTGGAGAACATGCTGGAAAAGGTCTGTGAACAGGCAAGAATCTGCAATCTTTCAGCGGATGAGCTGAAAGAAATGATTGACTTAATGTACGGAGGTTGAGCATATGGAACAGTATGAAAATGCAATTGAAATTCAGGGTTTGACGAAGAAATACGATGGTTTCACCCTTGACAACATCAGCTTCAATGTGCCAAAAGGGAGCATTATGGGCTTTATCGGACAGAACGGCGCGGGAAAGACCACGACAATCCGCGCATTGTTGAACATTATCCGCTATGATGCGGGAAAAATCAACATGCTGGGAATGGACACCAGAGAGCAGGAATATGAAATCAAGGAACAGCTTGCTGCCGTTTTTGATGAACTGCCGTTTCAGGAAATGTTCACTGCAAAGCAGCTGAGCATCATGATGGGCGGTATCTACCGTGACTGGGACAAGGTGGAATTTGAACGGTATCTCGACCGTTTCCAGCTGCCGATGAAGAAGAAATGCGGCAAGTTCTCCAAGGGTATGAAGATGAAGCTGCAAATTGCTGCGGCACTTTCCCACAACGCAAAGCTGCTGATTATGGACGAGGCAACCACGGGACTTGACCCCGTTGTCAGAAATGAAATTCTCGACATTTTCCGTGAATACCTGCAAAACGGAGAACGCAGTATCCTCATGTCCTCGCATATCACCTCCGACCTTGAAAAAATCGCCGACAGCGTGACCTTCATCGACAAAGGAAAACTCCTGATTTCGGGCTATAAGGACGATATTCTCAATACCCATGCAATGATTCGCTGCTCCAAATCCGATTTTGCACAGATTGACAAGGCGGATTTCATCAGTGCAAGACTGACGGACTTCGGCGCAGAGGTGATGGTTGCCGACCGTATGGATGCAAAGCGCAAATACAGTGGTCTGCTGATTGAAAAGACAACGCTTGAGGACATCATGCTGTTCTATGTCAATGCGTACAAAAAGGAGTGGAACTGATGGAAAAGAAACAATCCGCGCCCATCTGGGGGCTGTTCTATCGGGAAATCCACCCGAGTCTGAAAGAAATTCTGCTTTGTTATGTTGTGGGAATCGCCCTTGCCTTTATTTGCTGGCTTCTGAAGCTGAGCATGGAAATCGGAAATCTGGCGAATCTGCCGACTGAAACATTGGCTACGCTCAAGGCGACGGTACCGCATTATGCCATCTATCTGCCGAGCATTCTGTTCATGGCGGTGATGAATGGTGCATCTTCCAATTACCAATTTGAAATGACACAGAAATTCCGCTGTTTTACCGCCTCCATTCCCGTGAGTGAATGGAAATTTGTCGGGGTGAAGTTTCTTACCTCCGCAGCGATTCTGGTTGTTGGCACGATTCCGTCCATCCTCAACGCATCCATCATGTGCGGTGTGTTTGATATCACGTTTGACAAGACGATTGTGGCGAATCTCCTGCTCTTTGTATTCGCACTTTCCGTGATGTGTGCTGTTCTCTACACATTCAACTACTTATTCCGCAATCCCACAGCGGCGGTCATCACCGCACTCCTGCTTGCCTATCTGGTTATGGGTTTTGCGATTATTCCGCAGATTGATGAGATGAGCGAGGGGCTTGACGATATGGAGTCAGATGCGTTCAATTCGATTATGGAAAAATTGACCAATTTCTCCACTGATTTCATGCCCTTTGCCATTCCATGCACCATCGGAGTTCTGGTACTTGGCTGGGTACTCTGTTCACTGCTTGCAAAAAGGAGGGAAAAATAATGTACGGTTTTCTCTATCGCAACTGGCGGCTGCTGCGTCCCATGCGCGTCGCACTCTGCTTCTCTCTGTTCTACACCATACTTGCCCCGATTTTCGCCGCATTGAATCTTTCCACGAATAACTCGGAATTATCGGAGTACCAGATCGTTTGCTTTGCCTGCTATGCTATGAATATGATAATGGGCTATTTCGCACAGAGCGAATTCAACAAAGCGGATGAAAAGCGGCTGCCCATCGCCTTTGCCATCTCCACACCGGCTGGAGCCAATGGCTATGTGAAATCCCGATACCTCTCCAATCTCCTGCTTCCCTTTGCCATGCTGACCATTTCCAACGTTACGGATACGATTGTATGTGCTATCGTGGATTTCAACACGAATGAAATCGTGCCGACTTCCTTTATGTCTCTTACTTCCGCACTATTTCTGGTAATCATGTTTTTCAATGCCATCGAGCTGCCTTTTATGATGCGCTTCGGCGTGAAAAAAGGTGGATCTGTGAAAGCGGCAGTTTTCCTGAGCATCCTTGCAGCCGTGGGAATTTATCTGCTGTTCGGTGATATTTCCATGTTCGGTTCTTTTGACGATTTCCTGCAATTCCTGCTGGATGTGATGAATGGTCAGCGCGGCGGTACAACGCTTGCTGCCATCATGGCACTCGCGCCCCTCATTACGCTTGCATTGTATTATCTTTCCTATCTGCTTTCCTGCAAATTATTTCTGAAAGGAGTGGAGCAGCTTGAACAATAAAAAAATGACCATCATCCGGATTGTAATTTTCTACATTCTTGCCATTCTTCCGATGATAATTGGTACCACGCTTCTCTCAAATATGCTCGGTGAGCCGCTGTATTCGGACAAAGCTGAAGCACCCTTTGTGGCAACTGCATGGGGCATTATCGGTATGTGTTCGCCTACGATTGCCAATATCCTGACCAGAATCATCACTCGTGAGGGGATGAAAGAATCCTACTTGAAACTTGATATGAAAAAAGGCAAGTGGAAGTATTACCTCCTTTCTGTCGTAATTCCGCTGCTGTACATGATGATTGCCGCTGTACTGGTTCTGCTGGTTCTCTGCGGTGATGCGGAGCAGTTGTTCACACGGGAGGAAGTACCACTCAAGATATGGGCATATATCGGGCAACTCAGCGCAATATTCTATTTTTTCCTGCCGTTTTTCGGGGAGGAATTCGGCTGGAGAGCTTACCTTACCCCCAAGCTTGAAAAGCTTCTGCCCATGCCTGCGGTACATCTTGTCAGCGGCATTCTCTGGGGACTCTGGCACGCGCCACTGACGGTATATGGACATAATTTCGGACTGGATTACAAGGGTTATCCGTATCTGGGCATCCTGATGATGTGCCTGATGTGCACCATCTTGAGTCCCATTCTGACGTTCCTGACCAAGCGCACAGGCTCCGTCATTCCTGCGGCAATCATGCACGGTGTCAACAATCAAGCGAGCTTCGGTATATTTCTGTCGCTCTTTGCATCTGACGAAGCACTTGAACTCTTTTCAGAAACTGGCAATGAGACTTTCCTCCTGACGTTCATTCCCATGGCTTTGATTGCAGTTGTCTGCTTTGTACTCCTTTGGAGGGACGAGCGAAAACAGAATGCATAACAAGAACCCCCGATACCTTGCGTGGTATTGGGGGTTCAGCTTGTCGAAAAAGTCTTTTTGTGGGGTTAGCCTCCCTGTAACTGCCCCCACCCCAACCCCTCCCCCAACGGGGGAGGGGCTATATTTCGGGGACTTCGCTGTACAGCCCGTCCCCTCTGCTTCACTTCGTTCAGCATCTCCCCACCCCGTGGGGAGTCACCCGAACCCCTTCTGCGGAGCTATCGCTCCGCGTTTGGTTTTAGGTTTTTTGACAGACAGAACCCCCGATACCTTGCGTGGTATCGGGGGTTTTCATATCGTCTGCATTATGATGCATTTGTTCGATATTGCCTTTATTCGTGGAAGAAATACGGCAGGCAGTCGTAGACATAATGTCTGACAACACCCCACCAATGTGTCTTGCCATCTGCGACCATGTAGTAGAAATTACCCTTGGAGAAGTCGCTGGTGTAGGTAAAGTGGCTGTCGTTCTTCATCGCTTCCATCTGCGGATTCATGTTGCCATAGGCAATATCCTCAGAACCGGTTGCGCACATGATGAAGTATTCATCCTTTTGCAGCCCAAGACTGTCAATTTCATTGGTGAGTGTTTCTACACCCTTCCAGTTGTCGCCGGACAGCGGCATGAGATAGCCGACCAAATCCAGTGCATAGTTGCCCACACACCATGTGGAAAGTGCGCCCATGGAGAAGCCGCCGTATGCACGGTGCATTCTGGAGGCTACCAAATCCGCATCGGAAGTGGATTCTGCATAGGTGGAATACTTGCCCTCAACGAACGGAATAACGCTCTGGCGCAGTTCCTTATAGAATGTATCCGCTTCGCAGCCGCCGCCGTTGAAGGTCGGTGTAACAACGATCATCGGCTCAATATCGCCGTTCATAATCATGTGGTCAAGCATATTGTCAAGCTCGACATCCGTGCCGAAAATGGTATTTTCATTTTCACTGCCGCCATGCATGAGGTAGAAAATATTGTACTTCTTGCTCTCGTCATAGCCATAGGGCAGGTATACATTCAGTTTCTTTGTGCCGAAAATGCCCGTATAGGTTTCGTTGACCACCTTGCCTGCCTGTGCACAGGGTTTGAGGTATTCACTGGGGGCTTCATGGAACTTGAGAGCTGCGTCGTAGTTGAAATTGCTCTCGGTTGTCGGCTGCTCAGGGGGTTCTGTCACGAAGAATGTCGTGCGTCTGCCCATGACGAATTCTACCAGCTGCACGAGGTCCACAACCTCTACCTTGCCGCTTTCGTCAACATCGGCAACCTTTTCTGCACGTTCACTGGCAAATCCCTTAAGCAGTCCCCTCTTGGCTGAAGCCATGTCAAATGCAGTGATTTTGCCGTCTGCGTCAACGTCGCCCTTGATGGGAGCAACCGGCTGTCCAGCACCCAGAATACCCGTGCCGCCAACTGCGCCGATAACCTCGTCAACGTAGAAATTGTTTGTGGTTTCAGCAGTTTCAACGTAGATGTACATCTCCGTTGCATCTGCCGGAATCTTGTAATTTGCATTGTGCAGCTGTGCCCATTCGCCCTTGACACCAGTTGCCTCGGCGATGGTGGAATACTGCGTTTCGCCCGCTGCGTCCACATACTGTAACTTCATGTAGAACGTATCGGTTGCGTCACCGTCAAAATATGTTACATTCGCGCTGAAGCTGAATTCCTCGCCCGGTACGAATGCACGGGGATTGAGTGAGCGCATTGCACCGTTCCATGCGGATTCTCTTTTCTGTACCAGCATTGCCTCAGAACCAACATAGGCTGTTCTGCCGCTGGTTTCGATTGTTGCAGAACCTCTGCCCTGC